>NZ_JBPFDS010000001.1:0-524391 GCF_059415065.1 Sporosarcina sp. SAFN-010
GTCCAGCAAGCGCAGCGCGGTAGGCTTTTAAAAATAATCACTCACAAATTTGTGTCCACTTTCTTGACGGAATACCACTTTTTGCGGTTTATGAGCATTTTCTTGGGTTTATGATCACTTTCCTTGCTTTATGATCACTTTCTCAAGTTTATGAGCACTTTCACAGCTTTATGATCACTTTCTCAAGTTTATGAGCACTTTCCTAGCTTTATGATCACTTTCTCAAGTTTATGAGCACTTTTCTAGCTTTATGATCACTTTCTCAAGTTTATGAGCACTTTCACAGCTTTATGATCACTTTCTCAAATTTATGAGCACTTTCCTAGCTTTATGATCACTCACAACTACTCCCGCCAGTTATGATTTGATCAATTCAAGTTCAATCAGTCGCTCGACGGAAGAGAGGATGGCTACTTTTACATGTTCGTAGGTGAGACCGCCTTGCACGTAGGCTGTGTAAGGTGGACGAATTGGGCCATCTGCTGTCAACTCGATGCTGGAGCCTTGGATGAAGGTCCCTGCAGCCATGATGACATCATCTGAGTAACCTGGCATATAGGATGGCACTGGGCTAACATGTGCATCGATTGGTGAGTTGGCTTGAATCATTTGGCAAAATGCAATCATTTGCTCGGCATTTTGGAACGAAACTGATTGAATGAGATCTGTTCGTTGTGCAGAGAAATGAGGGGATGTCACAAGTCCATAGGATTCGAGCATTCCCGCGGTAAATTGTGCACCTTTTACTGCCTGGCTTACGGTATGTGGTGCTAGGAAAAAGCCTTGGTACATTTCTCGTAACGTGTCGAGGGATGCCCCTGCTTCTGCACCTAGACCAGGTGACGTCATGCGATATCCACATTTCTCTATTAAATCTTTTCTACCTGCAATATACCCACCAGTTCGGGCAAGACCGCCCCCAGGGTTTTTGATCAATGAACCCGCCATAAGATCTACGCCTACATCAGTCGGCTCGAGCTCTTCGACAAATTCACCATAACAGTTATCTGTAAATATAATAATATCAGGGTGATTTGCTTTTATTCTCTTCACCATGTCAGCAATTTCAGAAACTGTGAAGGATGGTCGATCTGCGTACCCTCTTGAACGCTGAATCGCGATCATTCTTGTGTTTGGATTGATTTGACGTTCTACCTCTTCATAGTCGACAGTTCCATCTTCCAATAAATCCACGTGATGGTAGCCGATATTAAAATCTTTTAAGGAGCCAGTATCTTGGTCTCCACCTGAAACGATGGATTCTAATGTATCATATGGCTTTCCCGTTATATAAAGCAATTCGTCTCCAGGTCGCAAAACCCCGAAAAGGCTAATTGCAATCGCGTGAGTTCCTGAGATGATTTGTCCACGTACTAAACTTGCTTCCGCACCAAAAACGTCTGCGTATAATTGTTCAAGCACTTCTCTGCCCGCATCATCATATCCATATCCAGTAGAACCGGTTAAATGAAAGTCACTCACTCGATTTTTTCTGAATGCCGCCAATACTTTCTTTTGATTAATGAAAGCTATGCGTTCTGTAGCTTTTGCATAAGGTTGTAGCTCGGTTTCGATTTTTTCTGCACGATTTAAGATTTCATGGTTCAATTGCTGTATACTCATTCAGGATGCTCCAATCTGTACCTTAGGTTCTTAGCCCATTTTACCAGGTAGAACGCTTTCGGTAAACGGAAGAGACATCCGGATAATCTTAAAACGTGTTGAACGGAGGAACTTTGAAGTGACATGGGATGTATTTAGTCTGATCGGTACAGCCGCATTTGCAATTTCAGGTGCGATTGTTGCGATGGAAGAAGACTTTGATATGTTTGGAGTCTATATATTGGGAATGGTAACTGCATTTGGTGGAGGTGCGGTCCGTAACGTGTTCATCGGAGTGCCTGTTTCAGTCCTTTGGGGACAAGAACTGTTTTTTACAGTTGCTTCAGTTCTGATAGCAGTGATTTTCTTCTTTTCAGGATACTTACTGAAGACGTGGAATCGATGGGGGTCTTATTTTGACGCGGTAGGATTAGCCGCTTTTGCGATCCAAGGTGCCTTGATGGCCGTTGAAATGGAGATGTCTCTGTTTGCTGTAGTGGCGGCGGCGGTTCTAACAGGTGCCGGAGGAGGGGTCATCCGTGACTTACTTGCTGGACGTCAGCCCCTTGTCTTTAAAAGTGACATATATGCGGTATGGGCTGCGCTTGCTGGACTAATTGTCGGGTTCGATACGTATATACATGACGCTGCGCTTTATATGCTGCTAGTCGTTACAGCGGCTTTACGTATGTTATCTATTAAGTTTCACTGGCAACTGCCTCAACGCTCTTTATTGACAAAATAAAAAGGCCAATCACGGCCTTTTTTTATTGCTCATCTTTCAGAATAACCGGTTTTACTGGAACATACGTAGAGATTGCATGCTTATAAATGAGTTGCTGTTTGCCGTCTGATTCTAAAAGAACTGTATAGTTATCATACGACTTAATCATACCTTTTAGCTGAAAACCATTTGTTAAAAATACAGTTACAAACGTGTTATTCTTTCTGAGTGAATTCAGGAACGTATCCTGCATATTGGCATTTGCCATCTCATTACCCCCTACAGTTCTTTTTCGCAATTAATGCTTGCTTTTTGTATTCGCTATATGCAACTGAAATCCCTTTACTTCGTCACATATTTTCTGAACTAGCTGATTTTTCTCTGATGTGGCATCATACCAGTTGACTTCAAGCTTGTTGCGGAAATAGGTCATCTGACGTTTTGCATAGTGACGTGTATTCTTTTTGATAAGGTCTACCGCTTCTACTACAGGTAGAGTACCTTCAATCGTTTGGTACAGTTCTTTGTATCCAATCGCTTGAACAGATTGGACATCTCGGATACCTTGTTTCCACAAACCCTCGACTTCACCTAATAATCCTTTTTCCATCATGAGGTCAACTCGTCGGTCAATCCTTTCATAAAGGAGCTCTCTTGGCAGCTCAAGGCCAATAATATAAGAATTGTACATCGGTGTCGCCCCTTGGTCCGCTTCGTGATTCGCTTTTGTCTCACCACTCACTTCAAGGATTTCTAAAGCCCTTACTAGTCTTCGGTGATTATTAGGATGAATTTTTTCAGCGCTCACAGGGTCTTGTTGAAGTAGCCGTTCGTATAGTACGTGTGCACCTAAAGTTTCAAGCTCACCTTCAAGTCGAGCTCGTACTTCCAAGTCGGCTGCTGCTTCAGTGAACCTGTAATCAAAAAGCACTGACTGCATATATAATCCGGTACCTCCCGCTAGTATAGGAAGTTTTCCACGGGATTGGATCTCGGCAATCTTTTCCCGGACGATTCGCTGATATTCTGCTGATGAAAACGATTCCTTTGGAGATTTTATATCAAATAGATGATGAGGAATGCCTTCCATTTCGTCTGCAGTGATTTTCGCTGTCCCAATATCGAGACCCCGATATACTTGCATTGAATCGCCATTAATCACTTCCCCATCGAGGCAATGAGCAAGCCCTACCGCAAGCGCGGTCTTACCTGAGGCTGTCGGGCCAGCAATTGCTAATACTTCCGCTGAACGAGTCATAGTTTCTCCACCCACTGCTTCATCATTTTCAGTACAGGTTCTCTAGAAGGTCCTTGTAAGGATTCATGCCTTACACCCTCGAAAAGATACGCGGTGACATTTTCAACGCCCGCGTCCTTATACATTCCAGCTGCTTCAAAAATTCCACTGCCCATATTCCCTACAGGATCTTCTGTACCTGCAAATAAAAGTACAGGCAATTTCTTAGGAACAGATTCGTAGGCGGATGTTGTACTAATTAATTTTAATCCGTCGAATAAGACTTGGAAGAAACTATTTGTAGAAACCGTGCCAGAAAGGGGATCTTCAATGTAGTCACGCACAGTCTGTCGATCTGTTGAAAGCCAATCGAACTTCGTCTCTGGATTTGAGATTGTTTTATTGTAGCCTCCAAAGCCGATCGTATCGAGAACCTCACTCGGAGCATGGGGACCATCTTTGATGGATAAAATGGAAGCTAATAGACTGCCACCGACTCTTGACAGACCTGGTTTTCCAGCTGTTCCTGAACAAATAAGCGCGTCTATTTCCTCTCCGTATTTTTGAGAAAAACGACGTACAACGAACGATCCCATACTATGTCCAAACAAAATACGAGGTAGGTTGGGATACTCCACTTTGTATGCATCCATCACTTCCCGCACATCTTCAACAAGTCTATCAAATGTAACTCCATCTCCAAAATCTCCAAGCTGGTCATGATCCAGTGCCCGCTGCCCGTGTCCCCGCTGATTATAGCCAGTTACGATGTAGCCTGCACGTGCAAGGTCGTTCATCACTGCCTCATAGCGACCTATATGCTCGGCCATGCCATGAACTAGATGGATGTGTCCACGTGGTGTTCCAGATGGTTCCATGAAATAGGAATCGAGTATAAACCCGTCGGACATTGTAAGTATCTGTTCTTTCATTTTCATTCCTCCTCCCTTACATTACACGTTTGAACATTTTTTCAAGTTCATACGTCGTGAAGTGGATTAATACAGGTCGACCATGGGGGCATGTATAGGGATTTTCTGCCTCACCGAGATCATTCAACAAGCGATTCATATCCTCCATCGTTAAGTAATGATTTGCTTTAATTGATTTTTTGCAGCTCATCATAATCGCGCTGTCTTCTCGTAATTTTGCAATGTTCACCTGCCGAGTGTGTAAAACTTGTTCAATCATTTCTTCAATAATCGAAGAGGCTTCTGCAGCAGGGAACCAAGAAGGATACTCTTTTACGGTGTAAGATGAGGGACCAAATTGTTCAAGATAAATGCCTACTTCCTCTAGCGCATCCAGACGTTCTTCAATCTTGAGTTGCTCATCTGCAGAGTAATGGAAAATCAAAGGCATTAATAGCATTTGTCGTTCTTCATGATCCACTTCCGCAATCTTCGTCCGGAAATACTCATACTTAATGCGCTCCTGAGCAGCATGCTGATCAATCATATAAAAGCCATCCTCATTTTGTGCCACGATATAGGTCCCGTGCACTTGTCCGACTGGTAATAGCTTCGGGAATGATGCTTTCGGTTCGGACTGTTCAACAGGTTCGGCAACCTCTTCTTGACTAGTAACTGACACAAATCCATCTTCAGTATTAGAAGTTTCGGTTGTCTCAACATGGTGCACCTGAGCGTCTAGATCAATGTTCAAATCTTCATTTGGTGCAAGCTCTTCAACCGTCCAAGTTGGTTTTTGTTGTGATGGATAATTACTTGTCGTTTGAAAGTTTTGCGTAGGTTTCACACTACGTTCTGGTTGCTTCCAAAATGATTCTTGCACGCTTGGTGTACTTGGTTTTTTCTTCTCTTTTACGATTGCATCAGGAACAATAATTGCTTTTTTTACTGCCGCATGGACACCTTCACGAACAGCAGCAAGTAGTTCACTTTCTTTACTTACTTTAATGTACTGCTTCGAAGGATGAACATTGACGTCTGTTAGATAAGGATCCGCTTCTACCTGCAATACAATAATCGGAAACCGACCAATCGGCAAATACGTATGCAATGCATCCAATACAGCTTTATTTACAGGATAACTTTTAACCCATCTCCCATTGATAAGCACCGTCATGTAATTCTTAGAGGCCCGTGTCATTTCGGGTAAGGTTACATAACCGCTAACTTTATAGTCTGCATTTTCGGCTTGGAAGGGGATCATTTTTTTCGCAACTGCGATTCCATACACATCGGATAGCACGCGAAGTAAATCTCCAGTTCCTGACGTTTTCAGCAGGACTTGCTGACCATGGGCTAGACGAAATGAAATATTTGGATGACTGATTGCGAGACGATTGACTAAGTCGATTGTGTGACCGATTTCCGTTTGGATCGTTTTCATATATTTCAAACGGGCCGGGGTGTTGAAGAACACTTGTGAAACCGTGATATCCGTTCCTTGACGGAGAGATGCCGCCCGGTGGTTCATGACCTTTCCACCTTCAATGTCTACTTCAGTTCCACTTACCCCATCAGACGTCCAAAGATGTACTTTCGAAACGGCTGCAATACTAGCAAGAGCCTCTCCACGAAAACCAAGTGTACGAATTCTGAACAGGTCATGCTCATTATCGATTTTGCTCGTTGCATGCCTTTCAAACGCCCGAACTGCGTCCGCTGTTGTCATACCCTTCCCATTATCCGTTATACGAATACTTGTTAGTCCTGCTTCTTCAAGCGTAATTTCAATGGATGTACTTCTTGCATCGATTGAATTCTCCACAAGCTCTTTCACGATGGATGCAGGTCGCTCTACAACTTCTCCAGCCGCAATTTTATTTGCCAATGGTTCGTCCATCACCTTAATGATATCCATCGTCTCGCTCCTTTCTTATTTCAGTTTTGCTTTTAGTTCAAATAATAGCTGCAAGCCCTGTAGTGGTGTTGTATTCGCTAAATCTATAGCTTTCAGATTCTCAAGGATTTCGCTTTCTTCAGTTGGCTGTACAGCAGATGGTTCTTCAGATCGTAAGTCAAAGAAACTAATTTGTTCACTCGGTGGAAGCTGAATTTTCTCAGAAGTTTTCTGATTCTCGAATCCTTCCAGTAGTTCTCTTGCCCGTTGCAGTAATTCAGACGGTAAACCTGCGAGTTCAGCGACGTGGATTCCGTAACTTTTATCAGCTGGACCTCCCATCACTTTGTGAAGGAAGACAACTTTACCTTCTTGTTCCATTGCTGCGACGTGGACATTCATCAGTCTATCCAACTGTTCATCGAGAGCAGTCAACTCATGGTAGTGAGTTGAAAACAGTGTATTTGCACCGATTTCGTCATGGATGTATTCCATCATTGCTTGTGCTAAAGACATGCCGTCATACGTGGACGTCCCCCGTCCGATTTCATCGAACAACAAGAGGCTTCGATCTGTGGCATGCGCAATCGCTTGCTGCGATTCCAACATTTCCATCATAAATGTACTTTGACCTGAAGCTAAGTCATCCGCTGCACCAATTCTCGTGAAGATTTGGTCTGTAATCGGTAGCGATGCAAACTCACAAGGAACGTAACAACCGATTTGTGCCATGACTACCGTTAAAGCGACTTGCCGCATGTATGTACTTTTACCCGACATATTGGGACCCGTAATTAAAAGCATATTGGCATCGGTTGCTAACTTACAACTGTTCGGTACATAAAGCGAGTGGTCCATCATTTTCTCGACGACTGGATGTCTACCGTTTCGAATATCGAGTGCCTTATCCTCTGTAAAGTCTGGCTTTACATAGCTCTGTGATTCTGAAATCTCAGCGAACGCAAGCAAAACATCCAATTCACTAAGCACAGATGCAAGTTGCTGGATTTGTTCGATTCCCTGTTTCATGTGCTCACGAACTTTTGCAAATAACGTATACTCGAGATCTAAGCTCTCTGCTTCTGCACTTAATATCAGCTCTTCTTTTTCTTTCAGCTCAGGCGTTATATAACGCTCAGCATTTGCTAAGGTCTGCTTACGTTCATAGCGCGTCAGGTCCGCAAGATGCAAATTAGATTTCGTAATCTCGATGAAGTAGCCAAAAATGCGATTGTAACCGATTTTTAGCCCTTTAATACCCGTTTTCTGACGCTCTTTCTGTTCTAGTTCAGCTAGCCATAACTTTCCGTTTCTGGAAGCATCTCGATACGTATCCAATTTTTCATTGTACCCATCTTTAATAACTCCTCCTTCTTTTGCGGAAAGAGGTGGTGCCTCTGCAATAGACGTTTCAAGGACTGCGCATTGTTCTGTACACGGATCGATACGCTTTGAAAACTCCACTAAATTCTTCTTATCTGACTCAGCAAGTTGTTTTTTCAGAGCAGGAACTGTTCGCAGCGAATTGCGTAATTGCGCAAGATCACGTGCACTTGCGCTTCCCATTGAAATCCTTCCAGCCAATCGCTCCAAATCATACACTTCACGTAGTGCTGCCTTCACATCATCCCGTAAAAAGTATGCATCCATTAGTTCGGAAACCGTATCCAATCTATGCTCGATTTCTAGGCGGTCCGCGAGTGGCTGGCGGATCCAAGTTTTCAATTTCCGTGCGCCCATCGCGGTATTGGTTTCATCGAGTAACCAAAATAAGGTTCCCTCTTTTCCACCAGAACGAATCGATTGCACGAGCTCCAAGTTCCGCATGGAGTTTGCATCAATCGTCAGTTTAGCTTCTCTGGCTAGAAAATTGAATGGCTGTAAATGCTCCAAGCTTGTCTTTTGTGTTTGCTGCAGATAAGCGACGAGGCGTTCACATGCACCAGTTGCCAATTCAGGAATAGCTTCAAAGAGTTCTCTTCCATGAGGCTTATATATATCTCTGTCACAAATGGATAAGACAATGCCCTTATTTTGGCTAATGTCACCAAGCATCAGCTGCATTTGTTCATCCACGACCGCTTCTTTCATTCCAAGGGATTCCACTGCAGCGGCAAGCGCACTTTCGTCCCCTTGAATATGTTCCACCGTGCCTTCTCCTGTAGCCAGATCCACATAAGCGAATGCACATAGGTTTTCAGAAATGCGATCGAAGGATCCGATGAAATGATTGGAATTGGAATCGATATTTTTACCTTCTGTAATTGTCCCCGGTGTGATGACTTTCACGACTTCCCGTTTTACAATTCCTTTTACGTGTCTTGGGTCTTCTGTTTGTTCGCAGATTGCCACTTTATAGCCCTTACCAACAAGTGTTTCTATGTATCCTTGAGCGGAATGGTACGGAACGCCACACATTGGAATTCTTCCTGACTCTCCACCTTCACGGCTCGTTAATGTAATTTCAAGTATATGAGATGCTTCTGTCGCATCGGTAAAAAACATTTCATAAAAGTCACCTAATCTAAAAAAGAGAAAGGCGTCTTCGTATTGAGATTTTATTTGTAAATATTGTTGCATCATTGGTGTATGTGTTGTCATTCTATTTCCCTCACAGCCTAAATAGTATTCCTTAAGTATAACAGAAGATGGATACATTCGTTGACGAAAGCTCTATCGTTTTCATTCCAAAAAAAAGAAAAAAAGCCGAAACATGCTTCGGCTTTTAAAACTGAGAATTATCTTTTCCTACTCTTGAACCTGCCTCATTTGAATGACTCTGATGGTGAGATGACTCATCGAATGACCACTCTTCTTCGAAGTCATTTGGGTGAACCGTAATCATGACCTTCGTTTCCCCGATTACTTCCGCCACGAGCTCGCGTTCCACTTTGATTAAGAATTTTTCTTTACACTCCGAAATGATTGCCTCTGTGCAGTTTGGTTGTTGCAACACTTCTACTCGAATTTCTTCTTTAGATGAAGAGGGTTCATCCCGATAGCGTAATCGGATTACATCTTTGTACGTAACTGTTTCCGTGAATACTGAAGTTTTGGAATGATCGTGGTGAGAGTACCAGACATTGACATCAAATTTACCCGATACTTCAATGGATGAGCCAGTTTTTTTGGCACTATGGGTGTGATTGATGACCCAGCAGCCAAGAATACTGGAAGGACGGTTAGGCGGGATCAGCGTGACTTCCTTTTCTGTACGCTGCTTCCCTTTTGCAATCACTGCCTTCGTAACGACTTGTCGTAGATTCTTCAGTTTTCTTCCTCCTTCGTGGACTTCTTTACATCCTATGCAACAGGAGCCCAGAAAGTGAAAAAATCGGAGGAGAATTTTTCTCCCCCGACTTAAAAGTTAGGATAAAGGCTTATGTTGCGTGCTTTGTACGTAAGAACCTGTCTGACCTTTTAGTACATCTCCACCAGTAGACTCGATAATTTCATCAGTTACTCGATTGGAAATCGTATTTGAAATCAATTGCAGTAAATCGTTTACATCATTTTGAGATTGCTTGAATTCTTGAACCAAAGGAATCTCGTCGATTTCGTTTTCGATTTGCTCAATTTTCTTTTCAATAATACCAAGGGCACGTTCTTTGTCATACTCTTGGAAATTGACGGCTTGTTTTTGCAATGACTTCAAGCTCGAAATCTTTTCTCTCACTTTTTTGTTTTCATTAATATGAGCTTCAGTTTTCTTGAACATTTCCACTTGCTCCGTGTTTGCAACCATATGTGCAAGTTCTCTTGATTTTTCAATAATCTCTTCTTTTGTATACAGCTTTTCCATTATAACATCACCTTTTCCTCTTCTTTTACTCCGATATATTCTCCGTCAAGTGACCAAGATTTCGCTTCAGTAATACGAACTTGAACGATTTTACCGATGACATTAGCTGGCGCTCGGAAGTTCACCAATTTGCTTTTTTCGGTATATCCAGAGAGTACTTCTTTATTCCGTTTACTTTCTCCTTCGACTAACACATTCACTATTTTGCCTTGATAGGGTTTCATCCCAGCTGCTGAGAAGTCATTGACAACTTGGTTCAATCGCTGAAGTCGATCCTTCTTCACTTCCATTGGAACATTATCTTGCATCTTCGCAGCTGGTGTTCCTTCTCTAGGAGAATAGATGTATGTGAAGGCCATGTCAAATCCAACTTCATTATACAACGAAATGGTTTCTTGAAATTGTTCTTCGGTTTCATTTGGAAAACCGACTATAATATCTGTTGTCAGCGTGACGTTGGGAATTGCCTGCTTGATCTTCGAAACTAGATTTAGGAAGTGCTCCCTAGTATATTTTCTAGACATTAACTTCAAAATCTCACTAGAACCAGATTGAACCGGTAAGTGGATGTGATTAACTAAGTTACCGCCTTTAGCGAGGACTTCGATGAGATGATCGTCAAAGTCACGCGGATGACTTGTCGTAAAACGGATTCGTGGAATATCAATCTTGCGAAGCTCGTCCATCAGATCTCCTAATCGATAATTCCCGGATTCAAAATCTTTTCCGTAGGCATTTACATTTTGACCAAGTAATGTGATTTCCTGATAGCCAGCAGCAGCTAGCTGACGCACTTCCAAAATAATGTCTTCTGGTCGTCGGCTGCGTTCTTTCCCCCGCGTATATGGCACGATACAGTACGTGCAGAATTTATCACAGCCATACATAATGTTAACCCAGCCTTTAATATTGCCTTTTCGCACTCTAGGAAGGTTTTCAATGATATCGCCTTCTTTTGACCATACCTCAACAACCATTTCTTTTGATAAGTATGCCTCACGTAAAATTGCAGGCAGCCGATGGATGTTATGCGTACCGAATACCATGTCAACTTGGTCATATGTTTTGAGGATTTTATTTACAACTGATTCTTCTTGTGACATACATCCGCATACACCAATCAGCAGATCCGGTCGTTCACGTTTAAGAGACTTCAAATGCCCAAGCTCACCAAACACCTTGTTTTCAGCATTTTCTCTAATCGCACACGTATTCAGTAAAACGACATCCGCATCTTGGACTGTGTCGGTCGTTTCATAGCCAAGACCCACTAAAATCCCAGCAATGACTTCCGTATCGTGTTCGTTCATCTGACAGCCGTATGTCCGTATGTAAAATTTGCGTCCGATTCCCATTCCATGAAATTGTTCATCAATCTCAAAATCATCATGATAGGAAATCTCTTCTTTGCCACGTTTTTTAGCATCTTTTAAAGATGGGGGTGTATAAACAGATTCGAAATACTGACTGTAGTCTTTTTCTTTGGTAGTAGGTGCTTGCCCCGCTAGCCGTTGTTCTTCGTTCATGTAATGAGCCCCTCTCTTGATTCTGTTCATCTAGTTGAAACCAAACAGTAGGTACCCTCATTATACTGAAGGGATTGACGTCTGTATACGAGCATAAGGGATTGTCCCCCATTTGTCACAGAAAAAAACTGCGGAGGAAAGTTCTCCACAGTTTTGTTTTCATAATGATTGCTGTCGCGTTCTTTTCTCGACAAATAATTTTAAGGCAGTCCGGCCTTCTCCATTAATTTCAATATCTGCAAAAGCCGGTGCACATATCAAATCACTCCCGCTTGGAGCTACAAAACCGCGTGCAATTGCAACTGCTTTCACTGCCTGATTTAAGGCACCTGCACCTACAGCCTGCATTTCAGCAAATCCCTGATCTCTAATGACTGCAACGAGAGCGCCTGCAACTGAATTAGGATTCGAGCGTGATGATACTTTTAATGGATTCATGGTATTTCCTCCTTGTAAAGAATAGTGTATGGAATGCAGTTCTCCATGCACTATCCTATGAAGGAGATCGAACAATTAGACGCTCAATTCAAGACTGAAAAGGTGAATCTTCATTGATCATTAATCGTTCAATAGAACGCGCGCGCCCAGTCTGATTGTCAATGTCAATGATGACGCCGTTCAATTGAGCTCTGCCTTGTTTAGGCACTTGGAAACGGACAGGCATATTTGTTTGGAAACGATAGATGACGTCTTCTTTCTTCATACCTAAAATTGCGTCATACGGTCCTGTCATACCTACGTCTGTAATATAAGCCGTCCCCTCTGGCAGAATCCGGCTGTCAGCAGTTTGCACATGTGTATGTGTTCCAACTACAGCAGATGCACGCCCATCGAGATGCCAGCCCATAGCAATCTTTTCACTCGTTGCTTCCGCATGGAAATCAACAAAAACAAGAGGAGTTCTTTCTTTCGCTTCTTTAATAAGATCATCTGCTTTTTTAAATGGATCATCATGTGGCGGTAAAAAGGTACGCCCGTGCAAATTCATAACTGCTAATGTGACACCGCCACGCTCAATGTATGTCATTCCTTGACCAGGTGCTTCATCCGAAAAGTTTGCAGGTCGAATGAGTGAATCCGTTTCGTCGATGAAATCATAAATCTCTTTGTGATCCCATGTGTGATTCCCCATTGTCACTACGTCTACTCCTGCACGAAGCAAATCGTCAAAGATCGCTCTCGTAATCCCTCTGCCGGAAGCTGCGTTTTCACCGTTTACAATGACTGCATCCGGCTCGTATTTTCGTTTCAAACGAGGCAGATAGTCAAAAACCATATCTCTCCCTGGTGAACCAACAATATCTCCAATAAATAGCACTTTCATTTCTATTCCTCATTTCCAAAAAGAAAAAGGCTTCCAGTTTTGAGCAGGAAGCCTTTTCCCTTATTTTGCGTACTCAACCGAGCGTGTTTCCCGAAGAACGGTAATCTTAATATGTCCTGGGTAGTCGAGCTCTTCTTCAATTCGTTTCCGAATGTCGCGAGCAAGACGGTGGGCTGTAATATCATCAATAATATCGGGTCGTACGATAATTCGAACTTCGCGACCTGCTTGAATCGCGAACGATTTCTCAACGCCTTCATAAGACTCAGAGATTTCCTCGAGTTTCTGCAGACGTCTGATGTAGTTTTCAAGTGTTTCACTTCGTGCACCCGGTCGCGCTGCTGATAATGCGTCTGCTGCTGCAACGAGTACTGCGATAACGGATGTTGCTTCTTCGTCACCGTGGTGAGAAGCGATACTGTTAATGACAACAGGATGTTCCTTGTACTTAACTGCAAGTTCTTTACCAATTTGCACGTGACTACCTTCAACTTCATGGTCAATCGCTTTTCCGATATCATGAAGTAAACCGGCACGTCGAGCCAATGTAACATCTTCGCCGAGTTCTGCTGCTAATAATCCAGCAAGATAAGCAACTTCGGTTGAGTGTTTCAATACATTTTGACCATAACTAGTACGGAATTTCAAGCGACCTAGAATCTTAATCAGGTCTGGATGTAAATTATGAATACCAATGTCGAACGTAGTTTGCTCTCCAGTTTCCCGGATCAGCTCATCCACTTCACGTCTAGCCTTGTCCACCATCTCTTCAATTCGAGCTGGGTGAATCCTTCCGTCTGCTACAAGTTTTTCCAGTGCCAGTCTTGCAATCTCACGGCGGACTGGATCGAAACCAGAAAGAATAACAGCTTCAGGTGTATCGTCAATGATCAGATCAATACCAGTTAAGGTTTCGAGTGTTCGGATATTCCGTCCCTCTCTACCAATGATACGTCCTTTCATTTCATCATTTGGCAAATTGACGACAGATACTGTCGTTTCGGCCACATGATCTGCTGCAAATCGCTGGACAGCAAGAGATAGAATTTCTCGTGCTTTCTTTTCGGACTCTTCTTTAGCACGTTGTTCAGACTCTTTTGTCATCACTGCGATATCTGTAGATAGTTCTCTTTCTACATCATCAAGGATCAGACGTTTTGCCTCATCACGTGTCAAAGCTGAAATTTTCTCAAGCTCTGTCTGCTGTGTGACAACCAGCTCTTCCGCCTTGCGTTCCATCTCTTCAATATGCTGTTGTCTTCCGGATAGCGCATCATCTTTACGCTCCAGACTTGCTTCTCGCTTGTTGAGTGAGTCATCTTTGCGGTCCATATTTTCTTCCCGCTGCAAAATACGGTTTTCCTGTTTTTGAAGTTCTGTTCTTCGTTCGCGGATATCCGTTTCTGCCTCAACGCGCAATTTGTGATTTTCATCCTTCGCTTCAAGAAGTGCTTCTTTTTTTAATGCCTCCGCTTCGCGCTTCGCCTCTTCAACGATTGTTGCGGCGGAGTGCTTTGCACCTGTCACTTTTGATTCATTCACGTTTTTGTTGTACACAAACATAACAACTGCACCGACGATGAGACCGATCAAAGCGGAGATGATAGTAATACCCATTCAGGTCACCTCCTCTTGCTTATTTTTTCATTTTCAGTCAGCTTGTACATTAACTTTCAACATACCGCCAAATTCTTTTCAAATGGTGAGAATTATACAACTCTAATTGTATCGATGTCATATTCCCATGTCAAGACGGGAGAAGTGATAAGACTATGATTCTACAATGATAAGTTGTAGTTCGGTTAATGAAAAAGTTATTTGAAAAGCCGGCACTCCCTCCAAGAGGGAAGCCGGCTTAGAATCGTATAGTAAATGTTATTCCTTTTCGTCAAATAACTCTAATTCATCTTCATCCTCTGATTCGTGAGCAGCAATTACATAATTATCACTCGTCAATCCATAACTACTACGGATTTTATCGGAAATTTCCGCGCGAATTGCTGGATTTTCTTTTAAGAACTGCTTCGCATTTTCACGACCTTGTCCCATACGCTCACCTTCATAAGAATACCACGCGCCGCTCTTCTGAACGACTTCTACTTCGACACCTAAGTCGACGATCTCGCCTTCTTTGGAAATTCCTTCTCCATACATAATATCTACTTCAGCGGTACGGAAAGGCGGTGCCACTTTGTTCTTCACAACACGGATTCTAGTTTTATTACCCATAATTTCGTTGCCGTGTTTAATGGCTTCACCACGACGGACTTCAAGTCTGACAGACGCATAGAATTTAAGTGCACGTCCACCCGGTGTGACTTCAGGGTTACCAAACATAACTCCGACTTTTTCTCGAATCTGGTTGATGAAGACAGCAATCGTTTTCGATTTGTTAATAGCACCTGAAAGTTTACGTAAAGCTTGAGACATCAGACGTGCTTGTAGACCTACGTGTGAGTCTCCCATATCTCCTTCAATTTCTGCTTTAGGTACTAGGGCAGCTACAGAGTCAATAACAACGATGTCTACCGCACCACTTCTTACAAGAGCTTCAGCGATTTCTAGTGCTTGCTCACCTGTATCCGGTTGTGATAATAGGAGCTCATCGATATCCACTCCAAGCTTTTGTGCATAAACAGGATCTAACGCATGCTCCGCGTCGATAAAAGCAGCTGTTCCTCCTGAAGCTTGAACTTCTGCAATTGCATGAAGTGAAACAGTTGTTTTACCTGAACTCTCAGGTCCGTAGATTTCAATAACACGTCCTCTTGGGTATCCGCCAACTCCAAGTGCAGAGTCAAGTGCTAGTGACCCAGTAGATGAAGTTGAAATTTCTCTATCCGTCTTCTCACCAAGTTTCATGACAGAGCCTTTTCCAAACTGTTTTTCTATTTGTTTAAGTGCTTGATCTAAAGCCGCTTTACGATCGCTCAAAAATAATTCCTCCTTCAAGGTGTTTTCTATCTGTCTCTACTATACTCCTATTGAGAAAAATAAACAAGAAAAAAGCGAACGAGTATTCGACTTTTTATTAGAGATTCTCGTTTTAATTGAGAATTCGTGGTGTTTTTGAATTTTAATTGAGAATTTGAGTAAAAATTGATATTTAGCTCATTTCAGATTCCAGCTCGCGAATGAGATAATAAAGGGCAAAGTTCGCTGCACGCAAACGATTTGTATTTCGAGAACCAGATAATCTAAGTTTGTAGGATTCTGTTTTTTCTTTGTATGAAAGTCCAATCCAAACCGTACCTGCAGGTTGTCCATCATGTATATCTGGTCCTGCAGTACCTGTTAAACCGATTCCAATATCCGTTTGAAACTTGTCACGGATTTTCTCTGCTAACGCTTCGGCACATTCTGCACTGACAGTCCCGTACGTTTCGATCAGTTGTGAATCGACCCCGAGCTGCTTAGTTTTTGCTTGTACATCATAAACTGTCATTCCGCCTTTTAAGGAAGCACTGATTCCTGGCTCTTCTGCGAGTAATGCTGTGAAGAGTCCGGCCGTTAAACTTTCTGCAGCGGAGATCGTAAGACCTGCCCCAATTAGTAAAGAAGCCGCTTTGGAAGATAGTGTGTCGTCATCAGTTCCATAAATGAATTCGCCAACTTGGTTATGTAGTTCAGATAGTACCGGTCCAATTAAACGGTGTGCAGCTTCTGCTGTTTCGGCTTTAGCAGTGATACGAAGAGTTACAGCGTCTTTTGAAGCCAGAGGAGCAATCGTTGGATTCGTTTGAGATTCCAATAAGTCTTGGACTTTATATTCAAGTTCTGCTTCCCCGATACCAAAAAATTTCACGACAGTTGAAACAATTACTTCCTGGCTACCTGATAGTCGCTGTAAATATGGAATAGCTTCATCTCTAAACATGGGTTCCATTTCATGGGGAGGACCTGGTAATAGAATATAGGTTTTTTCATTTGCCGTAATAGCCATACCGGGTGCCATCCCAAATCGATTTTCCAACACAGCCGAATCTTTCAAGACGAGTGCCTGCTTTTTATTGTTTTCGGTCATTGGTCTGCCTGTACGCTCAAAGTATGCTTCAATCGACTGTAATGCCTGGTTGTTGGATTCGAGTTCAACTCCTACATGTCGTGCAATGGTCTCTTTTGTTAAATCGTCTTTAGTCGGTCCTAATCCACCTGAGAAGACGATCAGATCTGCTCTACCCTCGGCAATTCGAATTGCTTCTTCCAACCGCTCAGGATTATCTCCAACAACTGTTTGATAATATACATCCATACCGATATCAGCAAGTTGGGCAGACATGAATTTTGCATTTGTATTTGTTATTTGACCAAGCAATAACTCTGATCCAACAGCAATAATTTCTGCTCGCATGAACGATTCTCCCCTTTTACATAGATTTCGTAAGGACGTGCTTATTTTTTATGAAGTAATCTAAGCCTGACCATATTGTAAAGAAGAGACAAATGTATAACATGATTGTGCCAAATGGAACGTGAATAGCTTCAAAGAAAATATTATTCAATAGTAAGGAAGAAATCGCTAAGATTTGAGTGACTGTTTTGATTTTCCCTAGCTGATTAGCCGCTACGACTTCTCCTTCGCCTGCTAATAGAAGTCGTAATCCGGTAACAGCAAATTCACGACTAATAATAATAATGACTACCCATGAAGGCGCTAGTCCGAATTCAACTAATATGATAAATGCGGCCGAGACAAGCAATTTGTCTGCTAACGGATCCAAGAACTTTCCCATATTGGTAACTAAGTTATTCTTCCGAGCAATGTATCCATCCAGCCAATCTGTTGCAGAAGCAAATATGAATATAAGACCACCGATGAATTGTTCGATAGGCAGTGTAGTTCCGCCGATTGTAAGTTGCCCCATTCCAAAGTCACCTAACATGAATACGATGAATACAGGAATCAGCAAGACGCGTGAAACGGTTATTTTATTAGGCAAGTTCATAGTGTAATGCCCCCTCTTTTCGTTAGATTTACTCTTTGAAAAGCCCTGCCTTCCAGCAGGGCTTAAAGAAAAAAGTCATCTTCGCAGATGACTATTTTTATTTTTTATATTCAATAATAATATTTTGAGTGACCGTATCATTTGGATAAGTTAGTGGCTGTCCATTCACAAGAATTTCTGTAAATTGTGTACGCCCAACTCGAACTCTTGCAGATTGTTGGTCAGTCAATTCAAGTTGCTCTTCTTCCCCATTTTTCATTACGCGTGCACCTTGAGGTAGAAGTTCTTGGCCGCTTTGATCGGTAACTCCAATCCACGATTCTCCGCCTTCTTTTACTTTAACGGATAACTTGAATGTATCAGTGTTTTCTAGCGTAAACGTTGTTGTTGGACCGTTTACAGCACCTTGTGTAAGCGTCTGTTCAGGAGCTGGTTCTTCTTCAGGCTCCTCTTCAGGTTCGTTTGGCTTAGTTGCATCATCTTTAGATTCCGCATCTTTGCCACCCTCATCTTTTTTTCCATCTGCTTTCGAATCTTCTGATTTGTTTTTATCAACTGTAATCTCATCGGATTTCCCTACTTCAGGTTCCGGCGCATTTGCCTGGTGTTGATAAAGAAAAATAACAACAGCAAGAATTACGATGATGAACAAGGCTGCAATAATTTTAGGTAGGACTTCATTCATTCTACCGGATTTCATATAGCCTGGTTTTTGTGACAGTTGGGGAGCACTTCGTTGAATTTCCTCTTCTTTCATTTGCTCTGAGGATTCGTTCTCACGGTACAACGACAACATTTCTTGAGCATCCAGCCCTACTGCTTCAGCGTATTGCTTTATGAATGCCCGAACATAAAATGAACCTGGCATCATACTGTAGTCTTCGTTTTCAATTCCAGCCAAATACCGCTTCTGAATCTTAGTAATTGCTTGTAAGTCATCCAAGGTATATCCTTTTGCTTTTCTCGCCTCTTTAAGGCGATCGCCTAAACCGGACAACTTTATCACCTGCCTGTTTTAAAAATTGAACATTCCAAAGCCGCCCGCGCCATCACGGCCAGAAATCATCCCGTTATTTTGGATAACTTCATATGTAATCTCCTGTTCGGGTGTTGTACGCAGTTCGATAATGTAATCAAAATCTTCGATTGAATATTCCGAGTGTTGAACAAACATATCAGGATGCTCCACAACTTTTGTAGAAGGGAGGCGCATCATTTCTCTAACTAACTGCATATGACGTTCATCTTCAGCTTTTCTCGTTACAATTCCATCTAAAATGAAAATATTATCTTTTGAAAACTCATCACCCATTAAACTGTTGCGGACTGTCTGTTTTATCATCGTTGACGAAAGAAAAATCCACTTTTTGTTTGCACAGACACTTGCCGCGACAACAGACTCCGTTTTTCCAACCCGTGGCATTCCTCGAATCCCAACAAGCTTATGTCCCTCTGTCTTGAAGATCTCTGCCATAAAGTCCACTAAGACCCCTAATTCACTACGTAGGAATCGAAATGTTTTACGCTCATCCACTGTTCGCTGGATATATCGTCCGTGTCGAACTGCAAGAACGTCCCTTAGTTTCGGTTCTCTAATTTTACGGATTTCAATTTGTTCCATCGTCGATGCAATTAATTCAAACCGTCTAATTTGGTCATCGTCTTCTGTCCGTACAAGCATACCGCGTGTATTCCCATCTACTCCGTTGATGGTGACAATGTTGACTCGGAGCATCCCTAGCAATGTAGCAATATCCCCCAAAAGACCAGGGCGATTCACTTGCAATTTGTATTCCAGATACCACTCACCCAATGGAATCCCTCCTTCGTCTGTTCACCACTCATTGGATAGGACGCAAAAAACAACAGCTTAGTTTCTATAATAGCTGAATTAGTGCTTGAGTGAAAGCGAAAAACTAAAACAAGGAGCCTGAGTTGTCCACAAACTGATCAAATATACCAGCCACCATTCAACTTCAGAATCTCGCCAGTCATATAATCGGCTTTGCCACTCGTTAGAAAGTCGACAAGATCAGCTACTTCTGCAGGTCTTCCTGGGATCATAAGTGGAATTTCTTCCATGACCATTTGTCTTTCATCTTCCGGGATTTCTCCATTCATTCGCGTTTCAATCCATCCAGGGGCAATACCATTCACACGAATCCCACCATATGCAGCTTCTTTAGCATAGGCTTTCACAAACGCATGCTGCGCACCTTTAACACTCGAATACATTACTTCACCCGCAGCTCCTGTGTTGCCCCATATAGACCCGATAAACACAACATAGGAAGATTCATAGGACCGTAACCTCGCAGAAAGTAAACTAATCATGCGAACTGGATTTTGGACATGAACACGCCACAGAGATTCCATCTCTTCTTCTGTTGTTTCTGTTAAGAGTTTCAACATCGATTGCCCGTTCGCTACAATAATAGCTCGGACATCAGTCAGCTGAGAAGCTAAGCGTTCGGCTGCTCCTAGCTGACAAAAATCAGATTGAACACATTTAAAATCACCAGAAGGATAGCTCTCGCTGAGTTCCTTTTGCATCTTGTTGACCATTTGTTCCCCACTGTTGTAATGCATATACAAAGACCAGCCCTCGGTCGCTAACCTCTTGCAGATGGCTTCGCCTATCCCACCAGACGCACCGAGAACGAGGGCATAGTTTTTTAAACTCACTTCGATTGCTCCGAAGGATAGATTGTCATGATGGTTTGACCGTCTTCATAATAAAGATCATCAAATGCAGCTTTCAGCTGATCTGTTGTTAGTCCTTCTAGCACTGGTACAACGTCGAACAAATTCATCTCATTGAAATTGTAATGGGTGAACTGATTCGCTATATACTCCGGAGAATTCAAAGCTCTCATAAATAATCCAATTCGTTTTTTGCGAATTCGCTCAAGCTGCTCATCTGTAATGGACCAATTATTTTTCGCATCGTCGAGAACACTTTTTATCAGTTTTTCAAGTTCTTCAGGCTTTTCGGTATCAGACCCGATTGCCGCAAAGCCAAAACCTTTCTCAAGATTAAATTCATAGGAGAATGATTCATCAATTAAGCCCTCATTATAGGCTTGGGTGAAGAATTCTGATGATCTGCCAAACAATATATCCAGCGTCACATCAGATGCCAATTCTCTTATAAGCATATCTTTTCCAGACATATCGGTATTGCGGCATTTTGTTCCAACCATCAATTTAGGTTTGGATACGTCCATATACAGTTCACTTCTTTTTTCGGCAGCATGATCTGGTTCGTCAGGGAAACTGCGGACAACAGGTTCTGGTGCTTCAAATGATTTCGTTTGCTGATCTTGCTCCACAAACTTCAACATTTCTTCAGGATTTACGTTACCGACAGCAAAGAACACCATGTTGGAGGGATGGTAAAACGTTTCATAACACTCATACAAATGCTCTGCAGTAATGTCTTGAATTGTTTCTACGGTACCTGCAATGTCAATGCGAACAGGATGGTTTTCAAATAAGTTCTCTATGGTACCAAAGTATTGACGCCAATCCGCTTGGTCATCATACATCGTAATCTCTTGGGCAATGATCCCTTTTTCTTTCTCCACAGTTTTTTCAGTGAAATACGGTTGTTGAACAAAATCGAGCAGCGTTTTTGTATTCTCATACAGCTCAGATGTGGATGAGAACAAATACGAAGTCCGAGTAAAGGAAGTGAACGCATTCGCTGCCGCCGCGTTTTCACTGAACTGTTGAAAAACATCTCCATCTTCTTTTTCAAACATCTTATGCTCTAGGAAGTGTGCAATTCCGTCAGGCACAGTTACCAGTTCCTTCCCTCCACGGGGTACGAATGTCCGATCCACTGAACCGTACTTTGTTGTAAACGTTACATATGTTTTTGAAAATCCTTCTTTCGGTAGGACATATACGTTAAGTCCATTTTCAAGTTTCTGATGATAAAGCGTTTCTTGTAGTTGGTCAAAGTGAATTTTATTCATGAACCATTGCCTCCCTTCCAGAAAGAAGATACGTGATTTCCTTCGTTAATAACTTGGCCATCTCCTGAATATCCTCTTTCGTCACACGCTCCCATTTTTCAATGAGCTTATCCGATGAAAAGTTTTCATCCAATAATTTATATTGGTCGTAAATTTCAATCTGCCCCTTCGCGGAATCGAATGAACTGCGAATGCTATTTGACAAAAGCGCTAGTGTTTGTCGAATTTCCAAGTCAGAAATATCGCCATTGCGAAGTGCTTCAATTTGTTGATCGATGAGTGCAGCTGTTTTCTCTTCCTGTTCAGCATCAATTCCAGACATAATGTAAAGCAATCCATAATGAGATGAATACGAACTCGAACAATAATAAGCGAGGCTCTCTTTCTCACGTACATTGATAAACAACTTACTATGGGCAAATCCACCTAATACGCCATTCAGCATTTGCATTTTCGGGTAGTCAGGATGCCTGAAACCGACTGGCGTACTGAAAGCCATGTTCAACTTTCCTTGCTTCATATCTTGTTTTTCACGGATATGTTTAGCAGTTGGAACTTCTTCACTTGTTGTCGATGATGTAACAGGTACTGATTTACGTGTTCCCTTTGTGAAAGGGAATACTGTTTGTGCACGACCTGTCAGCTGATCCGTATCGACATCTCCAAGAATATAGATATCAATTGTATCCTCGCTCAACATCTTATCGTACGTTGCTTTTAGAGATTCCTTAGTTATAGCCGACACCGCTTTTTCCGTTCCGGAAGCGGATAGTGAAGCTGGCTTACCTGAGCGGATCAGTTCAAGCATCCCCTTGTTCGCATATCGGGTTTTATCATTATAAATGGATCCGATTCGATCAATAACCGTTTGTTTTTCTCTTTCTACAACGGCTTCGTCAAAAACGCCATCTTTTAAATTCGGTTTAAACAAGCTCTCTGTGACAAGAGTTAGAAGTTGCTCAAAAACAGGTACCTCAGGATTACGTAAATACTCTTCGTTTACGCTTTCAGCATAAATCGTAAATATATGCTCATTCCCTCTTTTACTTGTGTCTGTATAGTATACAGCGCCATATAACTCCTCCAACGCTTGTCGTAGTTTCGTACGGGTTGGATAGTTTGCAGATGAATCCTCTAACACATTGGCAAGCACAGTTCGTGCCGCTGCGTTTTCTTCTGTCAAAGGAGCCGTGAATTTAATGGCAACACTCACGGTTTTAAACTGTGCAGTCTGACGTGTATACAAATTCACGCCAGATTGGAGTTCGGATTTATGGAACATAAAAAAACACCTCAATCTATAGGATAAGTATATGCCGATAATCTCACGCAAATCGCGTGTACAAGTAGTATGCTTCTTTCCAACTTCACTATACATTTCCAAACGTTGTCATACAAGTGAACAGATTCAACAAAAAACTGCTCGAAGTGTCCTTGATGGGACATTTCGAGCAGTAGATGATTATCGAGATCCTTTGATGTATGGATCTCCGAGGGCTTTCGGTCCACTCGCTTTTCCGATAAATCCAGCAAGCGCAATAATTGTAAGCGCGTAAGGCAAAATATACAAAAATACAGAAGGGATGTTTTGCATGAATGGTATTCCAGAAGAACTGATTGCGAGCGCTTGTGCAAATCCGAAGAATAAAGCTGCTCCCATCGCTCCAATTGGATGCCACTTTCCAAAAATCATCGCAGCCAAGGCCATAAATCCTTGACCATTAATAGTTGCATGACCAAAATCATTCGTCATAGTTTGTGCATAGACAGCTCCACCCATTCCTGCAAGACCACCAGAAATGATAACTGCAATATAGCGAATCCGATTAACTTTAATTCCCATCGTATCCGCTGCCATCGGGTGTTCTCCTACAGACCGAAGACGCAATCCAAATGGAGTCTTAAAGATGATAAACCAGGCAAGGATTGCAATCGCAACCGCTAAAATAGACGATCCATACACCGACTTAAAGAACATTGGTCCAAGTACCGGGATGTCTTGTAAAAATGGAATGTTGAACCGCGGAATTTTCTCCTGGATAAAGTCGGTCTGTCCTTTACCATAAATCATTTTTACTGAGAACAAAGCAATTGCAATACCTAGCAAGTTAATTGCAACACCCGAGACGACCTGATCGGCACGAAAAGAAATCGATGCAACTGCGTGCATGAGTGAGAAGATTGCCGAAACAAGCATCGCAGCTAAAATTGAAACCCACGGCGTCCATGCACCGAATGTATCCACAAAAAATAGGTTGAAGACAATTCCTACGAACGCCCCCATAACCATAAGTCCTTCGAGTCCAATGTTGATGACACCTGAGCGTTCAGAGAACACACCACCAATTGCGGTGAAAATTAGAGGCGCAGCGTAAGCAATCGATATTGGAACGATGAAATATAGTATATCGAGAAAGCCACTCATCTTACTTCGCCTCCTTATTCTTGCCAATTCGTTGTAACCCAACGCGTATGATATAGCCACATGCTACAAAGAAGATAATTAACGCAATGACGATAGACACAATTTCAATTGGTATATTAGCAGCATTCGGCATATTGTTTGCTCCATATTTAAGCGAACCAAACAAACTCGCTCCGAAAACTACTCCGAGTGGAGTATTTGCACCTAACAAGGCAACCGCAATTCCGTCAAAACCGATTCCCGTAAATCCAGCTCTTGTAGACATGTTACCGAATGTTCCAAGTGCCTCCATTGCGCCGCCTAAACCAGCGAAGGCACCTGAAATTACCATTGCCATCACAATATTTTTCTTAACACTCATACCTGCATATTGTGCAGCATTTTCATTGAATCCTACAGATTTCAACTCGTATCCTAGCTTCATTCTTTCCAGGATGAACCACATGATGAATACCATGAATAGTGCAACAAAGATACCATAGTGAAGCGTTGAAAAATCTGTTAGCTCCGATAAGAAATCTGAACGAAGTGATGCGGTATCTTGGATTTTATCCGTTTTAAATCCGCCCTTTGCCACCACTTTAATGAGCGCGTTCACAAGGTGTAGTGCAATATAGTTCATCATGATCGTGACAATTACTTCGTGAACTTTCAATGTAGCTTTCAACAAGCCAGGGATCAGACCCCAAAGTGCTCCTGCCGCAGCCGCTGCAAGGAGTGCTAGAGGCAAGTGAATGATTTTCGGTAATTCGAAAGCCATACCTACGTAAGCCGCTGCGAACCAACCTACGATTAACTGACCTTCAACTCCGATATTGAATAGACCTGTGCGGAAGGCAAATGCAACCGCGAGACCAGCAAGGATATATGGACTGATTTGGCGAATGGTTTCTCCAATCGCATAAGAATCTCCAAATATACCGTTCCAAAGTGCAATATAACCCGCAACTGGATCGTAGCCACTTACAAGCATGACAACCGCTCCGACTAGTAATCCTAGGATGATTGAAATCAAAGGAACGAGCACATTTATTAATCGATTAGACATGGTCGTCATCACCTACTTTCAATACAGCACCGTCACTGCCTTCAACAATTTCACTTTTATTATGACCCGCCATAAACAAACCGAGTTCTTGTTCACTCGTTTCTGCAGGGGTTACTGTGTCAACAATCGCTCCATCATAAATAACAGCAATCTGATCTGAAACGTTCATCACTTCATCTAGCTCGAACGAAATTAAGAGAACTGCTTTCCCCTGATCACGTTGTTCAATGAGACGTTTATGAATAAACTCAATAGCGCCCACGTCAAGACCTCTAGTAGGCAGTGCCGCAATCAAAAGATCTGGGTTCCGGTCCACTTCACGACCGATAATCAGCTTCTGTTGATTTCCTCCAGAAAGAGCACGAGCAAGCTCATGTTCACCTTGTGTTCGAACATCAAAGTCCGCAATAAGTTTGTTCGCATGTTTCGTTACTTCCTTGTAGTTCATAAGACCATTCGAAGAAAATGGCTTTTGATAATAGGACTGTAGCGCCGCATTGTAACCTACACTAAAATCAAGAATTAATCCATGTTTGTGACGGTCTTGCGGGATATGTCCTAGACCATTTTCAGTAATCTGTCTTGGTTTTTTATTAGTAACGTCCTTATCACCCATAATAATTTTACCGGACTTCACTTTGCGCAGTCCTGTAATTGCTTCAATCAGTTCGGACTGACCGTTGCCATCGATTCCAGCTAAACCTACAATTTCACCTCGTCGTACAGATAGGTTCAAGTTTTTCACTTTTTCAATACCTCGATAATCTGTTACGACAAGGTTATCAATCTTCAATATTTCTTCTGTAGGATGGGAAGGTCCTTTTTCTGTTTTGAATGTCACTTGGCGCCCAACCATAAGCGTGGCAAGTTCTTCAGGATTCGTTTCAGCTGTAATAACTGTTCCGATCCCTTCCCCTTTACGAATAACAGTTACACGATCTGAAACTGACATAATCTCTTGTAGTTTGTGAGTAATGAGAATGATTGACTTTCCTTCTTCAATCAACTTGTGCATAATTCTGATTAATTCATCTATTTCCTGTGGAGTTAAGGATGCTGTCGGCTCATCAAAAATAAGGATTTCTGCTCCACGATAAAGTGTTTTCAGAATTTCCACACGTTGTTGCATCCCGACCGAAATGTCTTCAATCTTCGCATATGGGTCAACATCCAGCCCATACAGCTTTGAAATTTCCGCTACTTTCTTCGCTGAGTCCTTGATGTTGAGCATACCCATCTTGGTAGGTTCACTGCCAAGGATAATATTTTCAGTAACTGTTAAATTCTCAACAAGCATAAAGTGTTGGTGAACCATTCCGATTCCTAAATCGTTTGCTACGTTTGGATCTGTGATGTCGACTTTTTTACCTTTGACTCTTATCTCTCCGCCATCTGGCTGGTATAGACCGAATAATACGTTCATCAATGTTGACTTACCTGCACCATTCTCGCCGAGGAGCGCATGAATCTCGCCTTTTTTCAACTGAAGAGTAATATTGTTATTCGCATAGAAAGTGCCGAACTTCTTTTTAATATTCAGCATCTCGATGACGTATTCCACTGATCTCACTTCCTTGCTTATAGTTTCTACTAGTTTAGTTTGTTAAATTAACACAATAAAAGATTCCAAATAGAACCTTTTAGTCTGGCAATTTAGGTATTTCTAATTTTGACTATGTATACAAAAACAACGAAGGCCGGTATGAACCGGCCCCCATTCTTTTCATTAGAGAATCCTCTTACTTTTCACCTGGAACTTCGATTTCACCTTCGGAAATCTTTTTGTCATACTCTTCGATTTGAGCAAGTACATCTTCAGGAATCGCACCGCGTGAATCTGCAAGTGCTACACCTTCATCATGTAAACCGTAAACTTTTGTTTCGCCGCCAGGGAATTTACCTTCCTTAGATAGCTTAGCGATATCGTTTACTGCGTTGTCAACACGCTTCAACATTGAAGTCAATGTTACGTTATCGTCTCCAACTTGACCTTCGTCGTACTGGTCAGAGTCAACTCCGATTACCCATACATATGCATCTTTGTCTGCTGTTTTACGTTCTTTAGCTTCACTGAATACACCGTTACCACTACCACCAGCTGCGTGGAAGATAATGTCTACGCCTGATGAATACATGCGGTTAGCAGCTGCTTTACCAAGTTCCGCTTTATCAAATGCACCTGTGTATTGAACATCTACTTTAAGGTCTGGCTTAACGGCTTTAACACCTGCAAGGAAACCAACTTCAAAACGTTCAATTACAGGGATTTCCATACCGCCAACAAAACCGATTTTATCGGATTTAGTCATTAGAGCTGCAGCAACACCTGCAAGGTAAGCTCCCTCTTGTTCTTTAAAGAGCACACTTGCTACGTTTGGCTGTTCAACAACACCATCAATGATAGCGAACTCAGTATCTTTTTGTTGCTGAGCAATTGTATCAATTGCATCTTCCATAAGGAATCCAACACCAAAGATCAAGTTGAAATCACGTCGAGCGAGCGCGTTTAGATTTGTTGTGTAGTCTGCATCACTTTGTGATTGCAAGTAGTCAAATCCTCCGTCGCCTTTTTTCAAGCTGTTTTCCGAACCAAAGTCCTGAATTCCTTTCCAAGCGGATTGGTTGAACGATTTGTCGTCAATACCACCGACATCCGTTACCATCCCTAGAGAGAATTCAGATGTATTGCCTCCGTCAGAAGATGAACCTTTGTCACTTCCGTTGCCTTCTTCTTTGTCTGAACCACAAGCTCCCAAAACCGTACCTGCAGCAAGTACAAGGGACAGTGCAAGACCAAATCTGCGTTTACTCATTTTGTGACCTCCCTATTTATATGTTGGTATGATTATGGCGATAACGCCTTATACCCGTTTACGTACTACGTGGAAGTTGAATTTGTCCGCGCGAAAATAGTTCTTAGAAAACAGGACCATCTCACCAGTTTCCGTGTAGTGTTTTTGTAGCAACACGAGCAATGGAACATCGACCCCACACCTAAGTATGGAAGATGCTTCATGATCGTACCCTACAGGTTCAATATGAGCAATCGCTTGGGTAATATGGATTAGCCCATCTTTTTCTAACGCATCAAAAATGGAATTCTTCATAAGAACTGTTGCTTCCGTCTGAAGATTCTTTGCATTTACTTGGTCAACACAATAAACAACTGGTTCACCATCTGCTGTTCGAACTCTCTTAATAGTAACAATGGAGTCCTCTTGGTTGCATCTGAACTTTTCAATACTCTCTTCCGTTGCAAGAGCGTCTGATACTTCTAGAAAAATCGTTCCTGGCTCCATACCTGCATCCCGAATCATTGAAGAAACACTTGATAGTTCTTCGATTCCAGAAGAGAACAATGGACGCGCTTTCAAAAATGTCCCCACTCCGTGTTTTCGAACAATTATTTTCTCTTCCTCTAATACACGAAGTGCTTCCCGCAATGTCGCCCGACTTACGCCTAACGTCCTAGCTAGTTCAAACTCCGAAGGGAATTTTTCATTTTCTTTAAACACGCCGGCTTCAATGTCCTGCTTAATATGCTCGATGACTTGGACATATAAATGTCTTTGGTCTGCCTTTATCATCAACCCATCTCCCTCCGGCTGAGGTCAGACCTCTGATGTTTAACGTCGTTCTATTCACCCATACTATAACATTTAACGACGAGAAAATAAACATCGTTTCGAAAAAATAATTTTCCAAACTTGCTTATTGTTCTAAAACAGACAAATTCCTGTGTTACATGTCTGTTGAATCTTTCCCTACCAATACTTGTCTCGGCTTACTTCCTTCTGGTGGTCCTACGACCCCCCGCATTTCCATTTGATCGACAATGCGTGCTGCTCTTGAATATCCTACACGAAAACGTCTTTGCAGTAGAGAGACTGAGGCCGTTTGCATCTCTACGACTAATTGGACCGCATCGTCATAGAGCTCATCCGTCTCGTCAAACTGGTGGACTTCTTCGATTTCTGTTGGAATCATCTCTTCTTGATACTGTGCTTTTTGTTGTTGTATGACAAAATCGACAACTGATTCCACTTCACGATCCGAGACGAATGCTCCTTGAACTCGTGTTGGCTTGGAAGCACCAGCCCGAAGGAACAACATATCCCCTCTGCCTAGAAGTTTCTCAGCGCCACCACTGTCAAGAATCGTTCGGGAATCGATCGCAGAAGAGACCGAAAATGCAATTCTAGATGGAATGTTAGCCTTGATGATCCCTGTAATGACATCTACACTTGGTCGCTGAGTTGCGATGATCAAATGGATGCCAGCGGCCCGCGCCATTTGAGCAAGACGTGTAATTGCATCTTCTACTTCATTAGATGCAACCATCATCAAATCAGCAAGCTCGTCCACAATAACTACGATATATGGCATTTTAGGATGTTTCTCATCATTCTCTTCATTCCATGTGTCGATGTGGGAGTTATAGCCCTCGATATTCCTCGTACCTGTATGAGAAAACAGCTCATAGCGTCTTTCCATTTCAGACACGACTTTCTTTAGTGCTTGCGCCGCTTTTCTAGGATCTGTAACAACAGGTGCAAGCAAGTGCGGAATACCGTTATAGACATTGAGTTCTACCATCTTAGGGTCAATCATCATCATTTTTACCTCATGAGGTTTAGCCCTCATTATAATACTGATGATAATTCCATTTACACAGACACTCTTGCCACTACCAGTAGCTCCCGCAATGAGTACGTGAGGCATCTTGTTCAATTCTGAAAGCATTGCCTCTCCAGTCACATCTCGTCCTAATGCAATAAGAAGTTTCGAATCGGGACGGTTATTCTCTTTCGCTTCTAGCACTTCACGTAAACTCACTACTGCAACCGCGGTATTAGGCACTTCAATTCCTACAGCGGATTTCCCTGGAATTGGTGCTTCAATCCGAATCCCACTTGCTGCAAGCGCAAGCGCGATGTCATCGGCCAAACTGACAATTCGGCTTACTTTAACACCGGTATCAGGCAGTACTTCATACTTGGTTACTGCTGGTCCTAGATGGACTTGTGTAACGCGTGCTTTCACGCCAAAACTATGGAATGTCCGTTCCAGTTTTTGTGCGTTTGCTTGAATTGCGTTGTATTCACCAGACTGATCATTTTCAGGGGGTTGTTTTAATAGATTAAACGAAGGCAATTGATACGATTCGTTCTCTTTTTCTCCTGAGACACCTTGATAGGGATCTTTAGATGTTTCAGTTGAATCAGGCTCTTTTTCATCTACATGTGGTGCGGGTTCCGTCTCTTTTTGAGTCGGAATTTGTGTTTCATCATTCCGTTCATTAAATGCTGAAATGATCGGCTGCACATAGGGTTCCTCTTCCTCAGGCTTCGCTACAGCATTCATAGTAGATCCCTTTTCTTGAACAAGGTCATTCTGATGTTTGCTCGAGCGTGTTGTCCGAGTTGGTTTTGACTTCTTTTCTGGGGCTGCTTTAGGTGCAGTACGGAAATTAATACCTTTAAGCTTCTGTTTTATGGTTAAAAATGCAGCTGGGAACCACTCAGCAAGATATGGTGCAAGTGCTTTACCAGATACGAGGATCAGCCCTGTTAACAAAAGCAATACACCAGCGACAGCTGCACCTGCAGAATCGAAGAGCGAATAGAACATTGCAAAAAGGACGGCTCCGATCATGCCGCCGCCAAGCGTTCCACCTCTAGTACTAATCCCTCCATTTGAGATAAGCACTTTCCACGTTTCCTTTAAAGCGGAATCCGACATAAGGACACGACTAGCGGACAGTTCTTTAAACAAGAGGATGTGGCTGAATAGGAGCAGGCTTGCCAAAATGCAAAGACTTCCACCGACTATACGATTTTTCCAACCAAGTTCTCCACGTTTCACCATAAATAGTATTGCTTGAACTATAAGGATGAACGGTAAAGCTACATGCCAATTACCAAATAGGAATCTGCCAAATGAACCTAGACCTCTACCCACGATGCCGAATTCAAAAATCATAATGACTGCAAGTGCAAGCATCGTTAAACCGATTACTTCAAATAACAGCGGATTTAATGGTGATTTCCCCTTTTTTTTACTAGGGGATCGTTTCTTTTTCTTTTTTGAAACTTTCTTAGACATGCTGTACCTCCTTTTTGCGAAAAAAGGATTTCCTGCCTGACGGCAAGGAAATCCTTAAGAAGAATCTTTCGATCAATACTCCATAATAATTGGAATAATCATTGGTCGTCTCTTCGTTTGCTGATACAAATAAGAGCTGAGCGTGTCTCGGATCTCTTGTTTAATGTTTGTCCATTCAAACGTTTCTTTATTCACGTATTTTTCTACAATTTTACGAATCAGATTAGATGCTTCTTCTAGCAACTCTTCTGATTCACGAACGTAGACAAATCCACGGGAGACGATTTCAGGACCTGCTGCAATTTTCTTTTGCTTGCGGCTTAATGTAATGACAATTGTAAAGATCCCATCTTGGGATAAGAGTTTACGATCGCGTAAGACAATATTTCCAACGTCCCCTACACCAATACCATCAATCAAAATATTTCCTGCTGTTACGCGCCCACTCATTCTGATCTTACCACTCTTGTATTCAACGATATCGCCTTTATCCGCAATGAAGATTTGGTTTTTGCGCATACCAGTCTCTTGTGCAAGTTTCGAGTGAGCAATAAGCATTCTGTATTCACCCGTTACTGGAATGAAGTTTTTCGGTTGCATAAGATTAAGCATCATTTTCAAATCTTCTTGACTACCATGTCCTGAAACATGGACATTACGCGCAGACGTCAAGACGGTTGCCCCTGCTTTTGCAAGTTCGTTCATCATTGAATATACAGAGACCTCAGATCCTGGTGAAGGTGTAACAGTGATCAACACCGTATCTGTATCTTTAATACGAATATCCCGATGATGTTTGCGAACGATTTTTTCAAGTGCTTCGAGTGGTTCACCTTGGTTACCTGTCAAAATAATGACGACTTCGCTATCATTGTAGTTCCCGATATCTTTAACAGAAATGACTATACCTTCGCCGACATTTAAATAGCCAAGTTTCACGCCAACTTCAAAGTAGCTTTCCAAGCTTTTCCCGACAACAGCAACTTTCTTGCCTGCCTCAGCCGCTTTGTCTAAAACTTGCTGGATCCGGAGGAAATTCGAAGCATAGACTGCCACTAGAATTCTTCCCTCTGCACCATAAAAAGTTTTTGACAATTGAGTTTCGACTACTGTTTCCGATGTTGTATAACCAGGTCGTTCAGCTTCAGTTGAATCGGACATTAAAATAAATACGCCCTCTTCACCAAGAGCCGCCATTTTCCCTAGATCCGGCTTGTATGGGCCTTTAGCTGCCTGGTCAAATTTGAACTCTCCTGTGTGAACGATTGCTCCTTCACTCGTATGGAACACAATACCAAGTGCATCAGGAATACTATGAGTCGTATTGAAAAATGTCACGTATGTACGCTTGAAATTCATACGACTCTTTGTTGATACTTCGAAGAACTTCACATTCGAAGGAGCAGGCATTACTTTCAAATGCTCTTTAGCAAGTGCAAGTGTTAGTTTTGACCCGTAAACTGGAGCTTGTACTTTTTGTAACAAATACGCGATTGCACCAATTGCATCCTCATGACCGTGCGTTAAGAAAATCCCTTTAACACGTTCTTTGTTTTCTTCTAGGTATGTCATATCCGGAATTACGAAATCGATTCCCAGCATTTCTTCTTCTGGGAACATCAGGCCCGCATCGACAACAAATAATTCATCATCAATTTCTACCACATACATCGATTTCCCTAATTCTCCCACCCCGCCAAGCGGAATGACTTTTATTACTTCATTTTTGACTTTAGTCACATTGTTTCCTCCTATATAAAATTCCCGCTCTAAACGACTAGTTCTCATTATACTTGACATAGCACTTCTGCACAAACAAAAAAAGCCGGCAGTCTCGCCGGCTATTCCCATTTTGAATCAAATTGTTGTTTAAACGTTTGTAGAGTAAGGTCCAAATAAGAATCCTCTTCTGAAATTCCGATAAGGGGTAGACGAACATCTCCCACTGGAAGCCCAACCTTTTTCAAGAAATACTTAATCGGCACTGGATTAGGTTTTGAAAATACCGATTGAAATAGAGGCATGAGAGATTGATGGAGAAGAGCAGCATTGGCAATGTTTCCGTTATGAAAATCATGGATCATGCGTTGCATCTCGAGTCCTACGATATGCGAAGACACAGAAATAACTCCGGATCCACCAATTGCCATCAGCGGTAACGTTAATGCATCATCACCACTGTAGACACTGAATGTATCGTCTGTTCCTTCAATGATTGCAGCCATTTGCTCCAAGTCTCCGCTCGCTTCCTTCACTGCTTCAATATTCGTTATTTTCGATAATCGAATCACTGTTTCTGCAGATAAATTCACACCGGATCTTCCGGGAATGTTATAGAGCAAAACCGGTAGTGAAGTGCTTTCTGCAATGGATTTAAAATGTACGTACATACCGTTTTGATCAGGTTTGTTGTAATAGGGCACAACAAGCATTACCCCATCCGCACCAAGCTGTTCAGCACGTTTCGTCGCTCGTATTGAACCGCGAGTATCATTACTACCCGTACCAGCAATGACAGGGATCCGTTTATCCACAATCGAAATTGCATGAGCGAGCAATTTCTCTTTTTCTTCTTCTGACAAAGTAGGTGATTCCCCAGTTGTTCCATTGACAATGAGCGAATTCGTTCCGTTTTCGATTAAGTGATTAATAAGAAGTCGTGTCACTTCATAGTCAATCTCACCTTCTTCGTTAAACGGTGTGACCATCGCTGTACCAATCGAACCTAACTTCATGCGCACCCTTCCTTTTCAGTTATCTAGTTGTTTTGTGCGTCGCGATTTTTAAGGAGCTGTTCTGCAATTTGAACAGAGTTTAACGCAGCACCCTTCAATAAGTTATCCGCGACAACCCACAAGTGAAAGCCTCTTGGATGATCTGGATCTTTCCGAATACGTCCAACATAGACATCGTCCTTATTTTCCGCAAAAAGTGGCATCGGATACGTTTGCGTTGAAGGATTATCTTGAACGACCACACCTGGAGCTTTTGCAATCGCTCGACTGAATTCCTCCGCTGTAATACCTTCTTTATCTATCTCCACGTATACTGATTCTGAATGCCCGGTGACGACCGGCAACCTTACGCAAGTTGCGGATACAGCAATGGATGGATCATTGAATATTTTTTTCGTTTCATTGATCATTTTCCATTCTTCTTTCGTATAACCCATATCGTCAAAAGAATCGATTTGCGGAATCGCGTTAAAAGCGATTGGATAATGTCGTGCAGCACCAGCACTCGGCAGCTGTGACGCTGAATTTTCTGCTCTGCTGTCAAATTGTCCACTTTGCGATTTTAATTCCAATATCGCATCTGCTCCAGCACCAGAAACCGCTTGATACGTAGATACAATTATTTTCTTAATGCCAAACGCTTCTTTTATGGGATTAAGTGCAACGACCATTTGAATCGTTGAACAGTTAGGATTTGCGATCAACCCGTTATGGGTGTTCAACGCTTTAGGATTCACTTCAGGGACAACTAGTGGAACCTCTGCATCCATTCTGAACGCACTAGTGTTATCGATCACAATGGTCCCTCTACGAGTGGCTTCAGTTGCAAGTTGTTCTGAAATTGCCCCTCCCGCACTGAAAAAAGCAAAATCGACGCCATTGAATGACTCTGGTTTCGCTTCTTCGATAGTGAATAATCTTCCACCTGCTTGAATAACAGTACCCGCTGATCGGGATGAAGCCAACAACTTTACTGAACGGAACGGGAAAGCCCGTTCAATAAGTTTATCGAGTATTTTTGCGCCCACTGCGCCTGTTGCACCAACAATCGCAACTGTATAAGTTTGCATAATGATTCTCCTTCGCTAACACGATGACTCACAAAAAATGAGAACATCGATAATTCGTATTGCAGGAATTATACCATAACATTGAAAAATCGGTGGTTTTATTTTTCAGAAGAATGAAGTATCAATAGAGGCTGGAGCTGTTCCTTTCCAATGGCTGCTGCTGCTGCTTCAACAATTAATGAAAAGTCGCTAATGAGGGAGTTTGGTTTTTTAAAGGGATCGTCTTGACCGAATGGGATGAAGAACACATTTTTCATGTTTAATAATTTGACTAGATTAGCTGCATTCAATCCCAGTGCGTCATTAGTTGAGATCCCGAGAAGAACTGGTGAATAGTTACGTAACGTCGCTTTAGCAGCCATGAGAACAGGAGAATCGGTAGCAGCGTTCGCAAAGCGGCTCATCGAATTCCCAGTAAGTGGAGCGATAATCATGCAGTCGACCGGAGTGGATGGACCAAAAGGTTCAGCGCCCGCAATTGAAGAAATCACTTTTTCTCCAGTTGCCCGCTCGATCTTTTCAATCCATTCTTCTCCAGTACCGAAACGTGTAGCTGCTGTAAGGACAGAATGAGTAATGACAGGCACAACCGTTGCCCCTGCGTCTTGAAGTTTAGTAATCATCGGCAACAATTCTTCGTACGTACAATGGGACGCTGTAATCCCCAATCCAATACGTTTGTTTTCAAGCATTTTTTTACTCCTTTCCTCTGCACATCCTCAAAATTGTATCTGCCAAATAGCTTGCTGCTCTTTGCGGGAAATGTTTTCCCGGCAGACCGAGGTGTAACGTATAGTATGCAGAGGACATTCCGGGCTTTAGGCACCCGGGCTTAGATGCCAGATCTAACACACGCAGAGTATCTTCCGGCTGTATAGCTAGCCATTGTGATGGAATGGTGTTTATCAGAAAACCAGGTTTGAATTCAACATCTGGCGATAGATTTTTCACTTCAAATCCCAATGCTTCAGCTTCGCCGAGTTGAGCTTCTGATCTTGCAAAAACCGTTAGTTTCGCTCCAGATGCCGAGAGAACGTGAGCAAGCATTCTTCCGACTCTTCCAAAACCAGCTATTTGGAAATGGGTGCTTGCAATCGGCGTTTTTGTTTCGAGATAAAATTCTTTCACGAACCCTTCTGCCGTGAGTAGAGCATTATTCCAAACAAATCGTTCATCACTTAAATAACTTGATACAAAATGACCTTCGAATTCCAATGCCGTTTTCTGGATTTCGGGAATAATACCTGTGAAAAATACAGTTCCTTTGGAAAATAGCTTTGAGTCGAGCATCCCTTTCACCCCTTGTATCGGCAACACAATATGGGTGGGATGAATTGTAGCAATCTTGTTTGTAAGCTCATCTGTAACTTCATCTTTTAAATGAACAGCAACATCCAAACCTTTTTCTTTAAACAAACGGGCACATTCTTCTATTCGAAGATCAGAACCAATCAACAGCCAACGCGCTTCACTCATCAAATTCTGCCCCATCCAATAAGTGAGTACGACCAAATAAAATACGGTGTTCGCCAATTAACACGATTTCGCTCCAAGGAATATATTGTTTTGACCCTTCTTTCTTCTGCAGAAATGGTATTTTACTCGCTCGATCACGAATTTCAAATCCAATAATATTACCGCTCGAGCGATCGAATAACAAATCCGTATCCGCTAAAAACCCGTAACGGATGCCCTCTTCCACTTGAATCAATTCTTTTTGAGCGAGTTCAGACAATAGCACATGCATTCCTCCTAGTCTCTTTACAACTAGTCTATGATTGAACATGTGAAAAGCTGACAATCCGTTTCATTAGTCTTGATTTGGAGAAAGAATGGATATTGCAGGTGCATTCCCAAGCAACTTATTTGCCATTTCTGCTACGTCTTTTGTCGTAACAGCTTGGATCCGAGCAATGATTTCTTCTTCCGAACGATGTTCACCAAGGATCAACTCGTTATTACCATTTCGATGCATTCTTGCTTCTGTACTCTCTAATCCGATTAAGTAACTTCCGCGCATTTGTTCTTTTGCATTTCTGAGTTCTTCAGCAGTTACTCCACGCTCGATGATCTCGTGAATAACGGATTGAACGGTTTCAAATAACTGTTGTTCGTTCTCTGGAGAAGCTGCGCAACCAATGACGAATGCACCTTCATCTGCATGAGAAGCATAGTAAGAGTAAACCGAATACGCCAAACCTTTTTCTTCTCTCACTTCTTGGAACAATCGCGATGACATAGTTCCTCCAAGAATACTATCGAGCAATGCCAAGCTGTATATGTCAGGGTGCTTGAGGGGAAGTCCAGGATAGCCTATGAACAGATGAGATTGCTCGATATCTTTTGATTTTCGTCCTTCTCTACTTTTGAAAGTAGCCTGTTTCAAAGTTGGGCGTGGCTCGTTTGAAATGGGCTTGCTAAATGTCCCAAATAGTTGCTCAATCGCTTGTAACAAGGAATTATCAAAATTCCCTGCAACAGAAATGACAATCCGGTCCGGTGTATAAAAACGATTCATGAATGAGACAAGGTTCTGCCTAGTAAAAGACTGAACACGCCCTGGTGTACCGCCAATCGGTTTACCTATGGAATGGTCGGGATACATGAGTGCCCATAAGCGCTCATCCGCATCTTCTTCTGGCGAATCCTCAACGGATGCGAGCTCGTCGATAATAACGGATTTTTCTTTTGCCATTTCCAACTCATCTAATTTAGAATTCAACAGCATATCTGCTAAAATGCGGGCTGCGTCTTCTGCGCGATCTTCTAAAACGGTTGCGTAGAAACAAGTCGCTTCCTTTGTTGTAAAGGCGTTGATATCACCTCCAAATCGATCAAATTGCTGTGCGATTTCTTTTGCTGTCAGGGACGTGGTGCCTTTAAAGAGCATGTGCTCAATGAAATGTGCAATGCCTTCCTCACCGTTTAGTTCTTCGGAAGACCCTACTTTTACCCATATCCCAAGAGATACCGAACGGGCGTGGGATATAGCTTCACTTACGACCCTTACACCATTTTCTAATGTTTGTATAGTTACCATTGTTGTGCCTCCCTATTCTGCATAAACAAAAAAGCCCCGCTCTCACAACTGTGGGAGGGAGGCTTCTTGCGATATAAATTACTCGCCTTTTTGTTCTGCTTTTTCTTTTTCTTCTTTTATGACAATTTTACGAGATAAGTTGACGCGACCTTGGTTGTCAATTTCGATGACTTTGACGAAGAGTTCGTCACCCAATTTCATAACGTCTTCTACTGCTTTCGTACGTTCTTCTTGAATTTCGGAAATGTGGAGCAATCCATCTTTTCCTGGGAATAACTCAAGGAAAGCACCAAATTTTTCAATGCGTTTCACTTTTGCCATGTAATATTCTCCGACTTTTGCTTCGCGGACGATGTTTTCAATCATCTTCTTCGCTTTGTCGTTCATCTCAGAATCAGGAGACGAAATGTAGATTGTCCCATCTTGTTCTGTATCGATTTTCACGCCGGTTTCTTCAATAATCTTGTTAATAACTTTTCCACCAGGTCCGATAACATCACGGATCTTGTCTGGATTGATATGAATCATAATGATCTTAGGAGCATATTTCGAAAGCTCTTGTGCAGGCTGTGCAATCGTTTCAAGCATATGACCAAGAATTTTCATCCGACCGATTTTCGCTTGCGCCAAAGCTTCTTCTAAGATTTGTCGTGAAAGACCATCGATTTTAATATCCATTTGAAGTGCTGTAATTCCTTCAGAAGTACCCGCTACTTTAAAGTCCATATCTCCTAGGTGGTCTTCCATTCCTTGGATATCAGACAGTACTGAGTAGTTGTCTCCTTTTTTCACAAGTCCCATTGCTATTCCTGCAACGGGAGCTTTGATTGGAACACCTGCATTCATCATAGCCATAGTGGATGCGCAAATCGATGCCTGAGATGAAGAACCGTTAGATTCAAGAACTTCAGCAACAAGACGAATTGTATATGGGAACTCTTTTTCATCTGGAATAATTGTTGAAAGTGCGCGCTCTCCTAGTGCACCGTGACCAATTTCACGACGACCTGGAGCACGGATTGGACCTGTTTCTCCAACACTGAAGTTCGGGAAGTTATAGTGGTGCATGAAGCGTTTTGTTTCTTCCAGCCCCAGCCCATCAATAATTTGTACTTCACCGAGTGCACCTAGTGTACATACGCTAAGAGCTTGAGTTTGTCCGCGTGTAAATAGACCTGAACCGTGCGCTCTAGGAAGAATGCCTGTTTCTGAAGATAGTGGACGGATTTCTTCAAGTCCACGACCATCTGGACGTACTTTTTCATCTGTAATTAGACGACGTACTTCGTCCTTCACAAGCTTTTCTAAGACGTTACGAACTTGCTTCATCGTCGCGTCATCCGCTTCGTTTTCTTCGTAACGTGCAATCACTTCGTTTTTCACTGCAGTGATTGCTTCTTCACGTGCATGCTTTTCTTCAGTCTGAATTGCTTGGACTAAGTCGCTATTACAGCTCTCTTTAATCGATGCAACAAGATCCTGATCGAGTTGGAACAATTCGATCTCCATCTTTTCTTTGCCGACTTCTGCAATGATTTTCTCTTGGAAGGCAACGAGTTTTTTGATTTCTTCATGACCGAACATGATTGCTTCCAACATAATATCTTCAGACACTTCTTTCGCGCCTGCTTCAACCATATTGATTGCATCTTTTGTACCGGCTACAACAAGGTCAAGCTCGCTTGCTTCAAGTTGTGTTGGTGTAGGATTGACGATGAATTCGCCATTTAAACGACCGATTTGAACGCCTGCAATTGGACCATCAAATGGAATATCTGAAATGGAAATTGCAAGTGATGAACCGATCATTGCTGCCATTTCTGACGAACAGTCTTGGTCCACTGACATTACAAGTGAAATTACTTGCAAGTCATTACGGAATCCTTCAGGAAATAGAGGTCTGATTGGACGGTCAATTAAACGGCTCGTCAATATTGCTTTTTCAGAAGGACGTCCTTCACGCTTGATGAATCCTCCTGGGATTTTACCAACTGCATATAGACGTTCTTCATAATTCACAGTAAGGGGGAAGAAATCCAATGCTTTTGGCTTTTTAGAAGCTGTTGCAGTAGAGAGGACTGTCGTTTCTCCGTAGCGTACGAAAACAGCCCCGTTTGCTTGCTTAGCGAGCTGTCCTGTTTCGATGGTGAGCTCTCTGCCAGCCCAATCCATTGTAAACTTTTTATGTTCTGTCATGATTGATCTCCTCTCGATTTACATCCAGTGTATACGTAGTATGTATTACGTAATAGTGTATCAAATTAAGCAATGGTTTGCGAAATATTTCATTAAGTAATGGGGTTTAGGGAGCAAAGGCGTCTGAAAAACCGTCCGTTTGCATAGAAAAAAGCGGGCAAAGCCCGCTTTTTCGGTTGTCAATATTAACGGCGTAGGCCGAGTTTAGCGATTAGATCACGGTAACGTGCAACTTCTGTTTCACGCAAGAATTTCAAAAGACGACGACGTGTACCGACCATCTTATAAAGACCGCGGCGTGAGTGGTTATCCTTCTTGTGTGAACGCAAGTGCTCGTTCAAGTTGTTGATCTCTTCAGTAAGGATAGCGATCTGAACATCTGCAGACCCTGTGTCGTTTTCATGAATCTTGAATTCGTTGATCAATTCATGTTTACGCTCTTGTGTAATAGCCATCCTAGTCACCTCCCATTCTTTAATATCCCCAAGTCCCAAGCATACGTTGGTGAATCGTTATGCCAAGGAAAGGTTCGTGTACACTGTACACTCACCTATCATAGCATGGGCAACTTCCCCTTGCAACCGTCAGTCTTTTTCAGAAAGAATCTTTTTTGCGGTTTCTTTATCTTTCGCAATTTGATTTTTTAGCATTTCAATTGAATCGAATTTCTGTTCAGGTCTAATATGGGCAATCCAGTCAACAATTCCTTGTTTGCCGTATAGATCTCCATCAAAATCGAAGACATTCACTTCAATCGTTTTTCGTGCCTCATCAGGATGATCGAAGGTTGGCTTAACGCCGATATTACAAACTCCATCATAAGTAGTGCCGTCTACTGTAAATCGAACTGCATAGACTCCATTTTGCGGAACTATGAGTTCAGCACCCGGGATAATATTTGCGGTTGGAAAACCAAGCTGCCTACCACGCTTATCCCCATCTACTACTTTGCCGATTGAACGAAATGGTCTGCCAAGTAACGATGCAGTTTTTGCTACATCTCCTTCTGCCAGTAACTTACGGATACGTGTGGATGAAATCTTTTCATCATTCTCAGCAACTTTTTCCACCTGCGTCGTACCAAATGCACCATTTGCTAAAGAAGCCATCTGATCCATTGTTCCTTTGCCTTTTGCACCAAATGTAAAGTCAAAACCAGCTGTTACATGACGCACATTCAACTTTTTCAACACTTGGTCAACAAATTCCTCCGGCGTCAAGTCAGCAAGACCACGATCAAATGTAACGATAAACAATGTGTCTATGCCCATTTCATTAAGAATCCTCTTTTTCTCTTCCAAAGGCGTAATGTAACCAATCTTTCCTTTTTCACCCGAAAATAGATGAGATGGATGCGGATTGAATGTCATGACAGCTGGCAACACATCTAGTTGTTTTGATGTGTCAATTGCGCGTTGTATGACTGCCTGATGACCTTCATGCAATCCATCGAAAAAACCGATAGCTACTGAGAATTCTTTGTCTATATTTTGAACGATCCCATGGTCAACTTGCAACTCAATTATTTCCACGGTCCTTGTCCTCCTCTGCTCTATTAACCGGGAACATTTTCACCGGTTTCATTAGCCCTTGTTTTTCTGGATGAGGCGCATACACGGCTAGAGCTTTACTGTTTAACACAAACAGGGCTTCGTCTACTGAATCGAAAATCGGATGAAGGGGTAGAACTTGGCCATTTAAAATCTTGGATAGCAGTTCTTCGTTTTCATCCAATTGCACCTCAACAATTCCATTTAATGCTGATTCCAAAGGTTTTAAAAACGTTTCAAGAATACCTGCATCTTGCATCTCGCGCACTTCATCAATCGTGCGACAGTCATTTTGTGTAAACGTTCCAGAAGCCGTTCTAACTAATTGGGACATATGAGCAGGATACCCAAGTTGTTCTCCTATTTGAACTGCAAGTGTACGGATGTACGTCCCTTTACCACAAGAAACTCTAATGGTAAAACGAGGCTCAACTCCCTTGAATTGCTCATTTTCACTTATTAACTCGATTTCATGGATGTGGACTATCCGTTCTGGACGTTCCACTTTAATTCCTTTTCTTGCATACTCATAAAGCTTTCTTCCATTTACTTTAACAGCAGAATACATGGGTGGAATTTGTGTGATAGAACCTGTCAAAGATTCTAATGCTTGCAGGATTTGTTCGCGAGTGATTACCTTTTCCGATAAATCCTCCTGAACAACAGCCCCATCCGCATCTTCAGTTTCGGTTGCCTTTCCAATTAACACTTCAGCAATGTATTCTTTTCCTGAGTCTGTAATGTAGGATGCGACTTTAGTGGCTGAGCCGATGCAAATCGGAAGGACACCCTCTACATTCGGGTCAAGAGTGCCTGTATGCCCTACTTTTTTCGTGCGGAGAATTTTTCGTAATTTAAATACACAATCATGTGAGGTCAACCCTTTTTCTTTCCACAGCGGCAGGATTCCGTCCATTTCATCGCCTCCTCTTGTCCAACTAGTTAAGTGCTATGTAAACGTAAAAAGGGATCGGAAATCCAATTGGATACCGATCCCTTTTGTTTAATTGTCCGACTCGTCGTCCTTCACTTCACGTAGAAGTGATTCGATTCGGTTGCCGTATGCGACGGATTCATCAAACGCGAAATCGATCTCTGGTGTTTTTCTTAAACGGATTCGTTTCCCAATTTCAGAGCGGATGAATCCTTTTGCTTTCTTTAGCCCTTCTAGTGACGCTTCTCTCTCAGAATCTTTTCCGAGAACAGAAATATAGATCATCGCCTGTTGCAGATCCCCTGTTACTTCCACATCGGTAACTGTGACGAAACCAATGCGAGGATCTTTTAAACGTTGGCCTATAATGTCACCAAGCTCTTTTTTCATTTGTTCTGCGACTCGATTAACACGCATTGACATGGAGTTTCACCCCGCTTCACTATCCTGGATAGTCAATCTGTATTTCAGTTAGTTCCCACTCTGGATTGGACTCAAGAAATCGCTGAACGCGATGAATTTCACGTTCAGCGGCTTCCGTTGAAGAGGCAATTGCGACAACACCCAGTGTTGTACGTTGCCAGAGATCTTGATGATCCAATTCAGCTATAGAAACATTATACCCATTTTTAACACGATCGATCATACGTTTAAGCACGGAACGTTTATCTTTTAGAGAAGCCGCCATTGGAATGATGAACGAACACTCTGCGTAAACAATCACACGCGCTTAATTTCCTGCATGATGTATGGCTCAATAATGTCGCCTTCTTTTACATCATTGAAGTTCTTAATCGTGATTCCACACTCGTATCCTTTTGCGACTTCTTTCGCATCATCTTTGAAGCGTTTTAATGTATCTAGTTCTCCTTCAAAAATGACGATGTTGTCTCGGTAAATACGTACTGAGGAATCTCTTGTAATCTTACCATCAGTTACATAACTTCCGGCAATTGTACCGATTTTAGAAACTTTGAATGTTTCACGGACTTCTACTTGACCGATTACTTTTTCTTCAAATTCAGGATCAAGCATACCTTTCATTGCAGATTCAATTTCTTCTACAACTTTATAGATGACACGGTGCAGACGGATGTCTACGCCCTCTTCATCAGCAGCACGTTTTGCATTGACATCTGGACGTACGTTGAATCCGATGACGATTGCGTTTGAAGCAGCAGCCAAGGAAATATCCGATTCGTTGATGGCGCCAGCACCAGTGTGAATGATTTTCACATTGACACCTTCTACATCAATCTTCATGAGAGAAGCTGCCATTGCTTCGACTGTACCTTGAACATCAGCTTTGACAATCAGGTTCAATTCTTTCATTTCGCCTTCCTTCATCTGATCGAACAAGTTATCCAATGTAACGCGCGTTTTTTCTGTACGTTGTTCTTGGATTGCTTCCCCAGCACGGCTCTCACCGATTTGACGGGCAGTTTTCTCATCTTTGAAGACTACGAAACGATCACCTGCTTGAGGGACGTTGCTAAGACCTGTAATTTCAACCGGCGCAGAAGGACCTGCTTCTTTAACACGGCGACCCACGTCATTAATCATCGCACGTACACGACCATATGTGTTTCCGACTACAACTGGATCACCAATACGAAGTGTACCATCTTGAACGAGTAGTGAAGCCACTGCACCACGACCACGGTCGAGTTGCGCCTCAATTACTGTTCCTTTAGCTCGAACGCCTGGATCCGCCTTCAATTCAGCAACTTCAGCCACAAGGAGAATCATTTCAATCAACTGGTCAATTCCTTCACCTTTAAGTGCAGAAATTTCAACAAAGATTGTATCTCCGCCCCAAGCTTCAGAAACTAAGCCGTGTTCTGTCAATTCTTGCATGACGCGATCTGGATTAGCAGATGGTTTATCCATTTTGTTGACAGCAACAATGATAGGAACTTCTGCTGCTTTTGCGTGGTTAATCGCTTCAACAGTTTGTGGCATTACTCCATCATCAGCAGCTACGACAAGGATTGTAAGGTCAGTAACCTTTGCACCACGTGCTCGCATTGTTGTGAATGCTGCGTGTCCTGGTGTATCAAGGAACGTAATCTTTTTACCGTTAGATTTGATTTGGTATGCTCCGATATGCTGAGTGATTCCGCCAGCTTCACCTTGTGTGACTTTCGTATCCCGAATGGAATCGAGTAATGTTGTTTTACCATGGTCTACGTGTCCCATGATCGTAACAACTGGTGGACGTTCAATTGCTTCTGTATCAGATTCTACTGCATCACCATCAGTATCTGGATCTTCAAAATAGATTTCAAGATCTGTTACATCAATGCGGATTTCCTCTTCTACTTCAACATCGTACTCTGCACAAATCAGTTCAATTGCATCTTTATCAAGCTCCTGGTTAATGGTAGCCATTACACCAAGAAGGAATAACTTTTTAATGATTTCAGATGGCTCGCGACCTAGTTTGTTCGCAAGTTCTCCAACAGAAAGTGACTCATAAAACGTAATTTTTTCTGGTAACGGCTTTTCCACTTTAGGCATTGGGTTAGCCGGACGGTGTCTGCGGCGACCTTGGTTAATACCTCGTGCTGGCGGACGTCCGCCACGACGATTCCCTCCGCCACCGCCTTGACGGTTTTGAGAAGATGGCCCTTGGTTAGGACGGTTTTGTCCTCCAGTTGATGGAGTGCCCTGACCGCCACTTGCTGGACGGCTGCTCGTTTGTCCCTGAGGACGATTGGCAGACTGGCCTTGTGGTCGGCTATTGCCGCCTTGACCTTGCGGGCGAGTGCCTGCTTGGCCTTGTGGACGATTCGTGCTTTGTCCTTGAGGACGGTTACCCGTTTGGCCTGTTGGGCGAGTGCTGCCCTGTCCCTGCGGACGGCTTCCTGTTTGGCCTTGTGGTCGGCTATTGCTTTGTCCCTGCGGACGGCTTCCCGTTTGACCTTGTGGTCGGCTATTGCCTTGCCCCTGTGGACGGCTGCTTGTTTGGCCTTGCGGTCGGCTATTGCCTTGCCCCTGTGGACGGCTGCTTGTTTGGCCTTGCGGACGAGGCGCACTTTGGTTGTTGGATGGAGCATTTTTCGAAGTTGTAAACTTCTTATCCAATTTCTCCGCAGAGCTTGTATCGATCATAGACATGTGGTTCGTAACATCCACATTCATTTTACCTAGTTCTTCAATGACCTCTTTGCTTGATTTGTTAACCTTCTTCGCGTATTCATGTACACGTATTTTCGTCATTAGCCCACCCCCGTTATAATTCGTTGAGGAGCGAGGACAGCTTTTTAGCAAAACCGCTGTCCGTTACCGCGAGGACGACCCGCGACTCTTTTCCGATTGCATGCCCGAGTGCTTCGCGGCTCCCAAAAACATGCTTCTCAACGTTGTAGCTATTACATTTATCCGACAGTTTCTTTTTGGTGTTATCGGATGCGTCTTCTGATAGTATAACAAGTTTTGCTTTTTGTGCCCGAACTTCAGAAACTACAAGCTCTTCACCAGTGGTAAGTTTCCTTGCTCGTGCTGCTAACCCTAGCAATTGAAAAATTTTAGTCTCATTTGAAATCATTTGATGGCCTCTCTCCGAATTGCATGCAAAAGATCAGCATACACTTGTTCCGGAACAGCACTGCTCAGTTGACTCTCGAGTGCACGAGTCGCTTGGGCTTTTTCAACAGCTGCTTCAGATTTCGATACATATGTTCCACGACCAGATTTCTTACCAGTCAAATCGACTGATACGTCGCCTTCTTTAGTGCGGACAACGCGGATCATGTCTTTCTTAGGAAACATTTGGCCGGTAGCTGCACACTTGCGCAACGGCACTTTTCGATTATTGACTGCCATGCGTATGCACCCTTTCGTAACTACTTATTGATGTTCATCTGAATACAAGTCGATTGAATCCTCATCGATTTCTTCCGACTCTTCAGTTGAATCTAGCGTCGTTTCATCATCTGAATAAACATCTACTTGCTCAGACTCTTCATCGTATTCTACCTCAGTTTGTTCTTCTTCAAAACGAGGATAAATTCCTAGTTCACGAGCATCTGTTTCACTTTTAATGTCAATCTTCCAGCCAGTCAATTTTGCGGCTAAACGTGCATTTTGACCGCGCTTACCGATAGCAAGTGACAATTGGTAATCTGGTACGACAACAGTTGTTGAACGATCTTCTTCTTTCACTTGAACGTCCAATACTTTTGAAGGACTAAGTGCGTTCGCAACAAAGACAACTGGATCTTCTGACCATTCCACAATATCGACTTTTTCACCATTAAGTTCATTTGAAATAGATTGAACCCGAGCCCCACGTGCACCAACACAAGAACCAACTGGATCTACTTCTTCATTTGTTGTAAAGACAGAAATCTTCGAACGATCGCCCGCTTCTCGAGCGATGGATTTGATTTCTACAATTCCTTCAAAGATTTCAGGAACTTCCATTTCAAACAGACGGCGCAAAAGGCCAGGGTGTGTACGGGATACAAACACTTGTGGTCCGCGTGAAGTGCGCTCCACTTTTGTAATATACACTTTAATGCGTTCGTGTGGGTTATACTTTTCAGATGCAATTTGCTCGGTCATCGGAAGTACAGCTTCCACTTTCCCTAAGCCTACATACAGATTGCGAGCGTCAAAGCGCTCTACAATTCCATTGACGATATCGTCTTCACGATCAATATACTCTTCATAAATAAGGCCGCGTTCAGCTTCACGTACACGTTGGGTAACGACTTGTTTTGCAGTTTGCGCAGCAATTCGTCCAAAGTCGCGAGGTGTCACTTCTTGCTCAACGATGTCTCCAACTTCATAAGCTGGGTTTATAAGCAATGCGTCTTCAAGTGAAATTTGCAGACGATCATCTTCCACTTCATCTGCTACCACATCTTTACGTGATAAGACTTTAATAGTTCCTACTCCTAAATTCAAGTCCACGCGGACGTTTTGAGCTTGATTGAAGTTTCGTTTGTACGCAGTTACGAGCGCCGCTTCAATAGCGTCCACTAATATCTCTCTAGATATGCCTTTTTGCTTTTCTAATGCTGTTAATGCATCGAGAAGATCACTACTCATGTTCATCACTCCTGATTATTCAATTATGCAGAAAAGTCGATTGCATATCGTGCAACTGCAATCTTTTGCTTATCGATTCTGACTGTCAATGTACGTGTCTTAATACGAATTTGAAGTTCAACTGCATCTGGTTCGTTGACTAGTAGGTGACCTTCAAATTCTTTCATATCTTTAACTGGCTCATAAGTTTTCACATAAATGTACTGACCAACCGCTTTCTCGAAGTCTTGTTCTTTTTTAAGCGGTCGTTCTGCTCCTGGAGAAGAAACCTCCAAAAAGTAGTTTTGCGGAATTGGATCCGTACGATCCAGTTCTTCACTTAGGCGTTCACTTACTTGAGCACATTGAAGTATATCGATGTTCCCTTCCTGCGTATCAACGTAGACGCGCAAAAACCAATCTCTTCCTTCTTTCAAAAACTCGATGTCGACTAGTTCTAGCGCTAACTCATTGACAATCGGGAGCACTAACGCTTCTACCTCTTCAGTAATTTTACTCATCTTACCCCTCCCTTGCAGGTTGTAATTTGCTTAAATAATAACGGCAGACAACAGAAAAGAGCGGGGAATCCCACTCTTTTCGCGTAAGACTATAGCAAAAGTTGTTTCAATTATACCATACATTCATATACCGCGCAAATTTTCCAAATGTAAAACTTGGATTAAAGGCTTATCATACCAACACTTTCAACAAATATCTGATAAAAGAAGATATTGAGTTCTCTCATTGGTGGAAGCTTTTTTTTCGATGGGCTCCCACTGCAATCATCAATATTTCGTCTTAAGCAGACATTGGAATACATTTCACTACTTAGAACAGAGAAAGTTGATTCATTTCCGGTAATCCTTCTAAACAGCCAAGTGAGTCCATATATTCCGTAATTGTCTTAGACACACGCCCACGTCGCTGGAGATCTTCCTTTGAAAGGAATTCTCCATCACCCCTTACCTCTACAATAGTCTTCGCAACATTTGTTCCGAGGGATGGGATGGAATTGAATGGTGGTATGAGTGTGTTTCCTTCAATAATGAATTCATCAGCGGATGACTTGTACAAATCAGGTTTTGCAAATGTATATCCGCGTTCACACATCTCTAATGCAATTTCCAATACGGTGACTAAGCTTTTTTCTTTCGGTGAAGCTTCAAGACCTTTGTCATATATTTCTTTTGCCTTTACTCGTATTGATGCAGGTCCTTTAATCATCGTTGCCAAATCGTAGTCTGTCGCACGCACAGTAAAATACGTTGCGTAGTACATAATTGGGTGGTGTACTTTAAAGTACGCAATGCGGAGTGCCATGAGAACATAAGCTGCTGCGTGCGCTTTCGGGAACATGTACTTAATCTTTTTACAAGATGCAATATACCATGCTGGAACCTTGTTCTTTTTCATTTCCTCTTCAAATTCTGGTGTTAAGCCTTTACCCTTTCGGACAGACTCCATAATTTTAAAGGCAATAGCCGGTTCAAGCCCTTGGTAGATTAAATACACCATAATATCGTCACGACAACCGATTACTTCTGCAAGGACACACGTTTTGTTCTGTATCAATTCCTGTGCGTTGCCAAGCCATACGTCGGTTCCATGAGATAATCCAGAAATTTGTATGAGCTCAGAAAACGTTGAAGGCTTCGTTTCTTCTAGCATTTGACGAACGAATCGTGTACCAAACTCTGGCACACCAAGTGTTCCGGTTTTACAGTTGATTTGCTCTTCAGTTACCCCAAGTGAGTCCGTCCCACTAAACAAAGCCATTACTCCTGGATCGTCAGGTGGGATGGTTTTAGGATCAATCCCGGATAAGTCTTCTAACATCTTTATCATTGTCGGATCATCATGTCCTAAAATATCGAGCTTCAATAAGTTATTATCAATGGAGTGGAAATCAAAGTGAGTCGTTTTCCAACTCGAACCAACATCATCCGCCGGGAATTGAATCGGAGTAAAATCATAGATTTCCATATTGTCTGGAACTACGATGATACCGCCTGGATGTTGACCAGTATTCCGTTTAACACCTGTGCATCCTTGAACGAGACGGTCAATTTCAGCACCTCTTAAATTAATCCCGTTATCGTTCATATACCCACGGACATATCCGTAAGCTGTTTTTTCAGCGACAGTACCAATCGTACCAGCCCTGTACACATAGTCTTCACCGAAAAGTTCTTTTGTGTAATTATGGGCATTCGCCTGATACTCACCACTGAAGTTCAAGTCAATATCAGGTACTTTATCACCGTTAAATCCAAGAAACGTTTCAAACGGGATGTCATGTCCATCCTTTGTATAAGGGACGTCGCAAGTCGGGCAATTTTTGTTTGGTAAGTCAAAACCTGAACCCACAGAGCCATCGGAAAAGAACTCGGACTGCTTACACGTTGGACATACATAATGCGGTGGCATTGGATTCACTTCTGTAATCTCCATCATTGTTGCAACTAGAGAAGAGCCAACCGAACCACGCGAACCAACTAAATAGCCATCATCCAAAGATTTTTTAACTAACTTATGTGATATCAAATAAATAACGGCGAAACCATTTCCAATAATCGATTTTAGCTCTTTATCAATTCGAGCTTCTATAATTTCTGGTAAAGTCTCCCCGTAGATTTTATGCGCCATAGTATACGTTAGCTGGCGCACTTCTTCGTCAGCCCCTTCAATTTCAGGCGGATACAAGTCATCTTTAATCGGTTTGACATCTCCCACTCGTTCTACAATGGCAAGAGGATTATCAATCACAATTTGTTCGGCAGTTTCTGGTCCTAAAAACGCAAATTCCTCTAACATTTCATCCGTTGTTCTGAAATGGACTGCAGGGAGTTCATGACGATTCATTGGATTCGCCCCTCCTTGGGAACGAACCAATACTTGACGATAGGCTGCATCCGTTTCATCGATATAATGTACGTTTCCTGTAGCTGCTACAGGAAGTCCCGTCTTTTTACCGAGTTTAATCATCTTGCGCATAATGTCTTCCAAGTTCCATTCATCACGAATGAGATCTAATTCGATCAGATGATTGTAAACCGGTTTTGGATGAAGTTCCAAGTAATCATAGAATCCCGCAACTTCTTCCGCCTCTTCGATTGACTTTTGCATGAGCGCTTCAAATACTTCACCTTTGTCACATCCAGAACCGACAAGTAGCCCTTTTCGATATTTCACGAGTAATGATCGTGGAATTCTTGGCACTCTATAAAAATAATTCATGTGAGAGAAAGAGACGAGTTTGAATAAGTTCTTCAATCCTTCATCACTGGTAGCAAGTAACGTGCAATGATTAGGTCGTGAACGCTTATATGCATCCCCTTCCCCTACATTTTTGTTAAAATCATCCAACCAGGTGATCCCTTTTTCTGTAGCATCTTTCATCAGCCTTACAAACAGATGAGCAGTCGCTTCTGTATCGTAAATAGCCCGGTGATGCTGAGTCAAGTCGATATCGAATTTCTTAGCTAATGTATTGAGACGATGGTTTCTGAGATCCGGGTACAGAAGGCGTGCTAGTTCTAACGTATCGATTGTAGGGTAATCTGCAGTTTCTATGCCCGCTTTCTTGCAGGACTCGTAAAAGAATCCCATATCAAACGAAGCGTTGTGAGCAACCAAAATTGAATCACCAATAAACTCAATGAAATCGATCATCACTTCTGAAACTTCAGGTGCGTCTTTCACCATATCGTCTGTAATTCCAGTCAATTCTGTCGTTGTAGACGATAAAGGATGATGGGGGTTGGAAAAACGCTCAAACGTGTCTAAAATTTCTCCGTTTTTGACACGAACAGCGGCAAGTTCAATCACCGTGTCATACACAGCGGATAAACCAGTCGTCTCTACGTCGAATACAACATACGTATCGTCTTCAAGCAGACGATGCTGTTCGTCATAGACGATTGGAACACCATCGTCCACAAGATTTGCTTCCAAGCCAAACAAAACTTTTATGCCATGCTTTTTACCCGCGTTATAAGCATCAGGGAAAGCTTGTACGTTCGCGTGGTCTGTAATTGCAATTGCAGGATGGCCCCATTTTGCAGCCTGTCCAACAAGTGCAGCGGCAGACGAAACCCCATCCATCTGACTAAGCTTCGTATGGGTATGTAATTCAACACGCTTTCGTCCTTCAGGTGCTTTGTCTTTCTTAACAACCGGAGCAACTTCCATAATATCTTGCGCCATCATGATCAGGTCACGGACGAATGTATCGTTTTGAATACTTCCCCGTGCTCTCACCCATTTCCCTTTCGTGAGTGCTTTCATGAGTTCTGCGTCTTCGTTATCACGTGAGAACATTTTCACAAGAATTGAATCGGTGTAATCGGTCACTTTTAGCGTTAACAGTGATCGTCCACTTCTCAGCTCTCTTACTTCAGCATCAAACACATAGCCTTCTATTGCTACACGTCGTTCTTCATCTTGTATTTGTTGGATTTCTAGTAGTGGTTCATCCGCACGGATTGGTGTGCCAAGAGAAATCGGTCCACTTGGAACTCCGTCGCTTTCTTTTTTCGTTGTCTCTCTTTGTTGCATCGCTTCTAATGCTTTTTGTGCATACGCAACTTCTTCAGCTTTACGCTCCTCAAAGAATGCAACTCGGGCTTGTTCTTCTTCAACAGGAGATTCAGAAATCGTAAATTCTGGATAGATCCGAGGAAATCCGAATGACTCATAAGCATTCGAAATGAGATGCCCATACTTATTTTTCAATGTCCGTTGTTGAACATCATTTACACAACAAACCGTGATTTTATCACCAGATAAAACTGGTTTTTGTGAAGTTAGCGCTTCCCGTATTGGCGGAGAAACTTCACCTAACTCGTCCATAATCGCTGGCCAGTAGGCAATGATCATTTCTGCATCATTCACTTCTGTTTTCGTACTGATTTGTAAACGAATTGCCGCGATATTAGAAAATGCTTGTTCAACTCGTTTACGGAATAGCTGAAACACATCAAACGGCAATGAATTCTCTAGCGTTACGGTGAATTGCCACACCTTCGATTTTTTGTAAATATCCACCCGCTCTAGCTCTGCATCTTGAAAATGCATGACAAACGCATCTTCCGTAAGTCCAATTTGTTGGAGTAACATTGACATCTTTCTTTTAGCGTCCATCCGTCTCTCCTTTCCCGTAAAAAGAAGGGAAGGACCGTAAGTCGGCCTTCCCATGTCTTTACTCTGTTCTGAAAAATTCCTGAAGTTTTTCTGTCACTTCTTCTTTCCGCATGCTAACTGCCTCACCCATTGTTCGATAAGTGACTTCCACCATTCCAGCAGAAGCTTCATCACCAACCACTATTTTCACTGGAACGCCTAACTGATTCGAAGTTTTACGCTTACTATCAGAGCTTACGTTTCGATCATCAAACAGCACACGATACCGATATCCATTCATGACTGAGTGAATCTCTTCAGCTAGCTGCTGTTGGATTTCATCTTCCGTATCTTCAATCAATAAATGAATGTCATATGGGGCAAGTTGAATTGGCCATTTCAATCCAAGTGAATCACTGAAATGTTCAGCAGTTACTGCAAATAGGCGTGTCATATCCATATAATAATATCCCGTTAAGATTTCAAGGGAATCCTTGTTGGCAACGTTAATTTTACTAAATACTGGTTCAGGTTCAATAATTCGGGCGAATGTGACGCCTTGACGAAATGTTATCGTACCATTTCCATCAGGTGAGGGTTCTCCCTCCTTCACGAGACGTATGTCTACGTAACGATCGACTGCAAAATCACGATCCGGATTGACATTCAACAAGAATGTATCTTTTTCATTTGCTCCACAAATCCCATTAACAATAGACGATACACCAAAGTCAGCATAAACCGGTAGACCAAATGGTAATTGTACTGGTCCAATCGATTTCAGCTCGACATCTAACACTTTTTTCATTTCCTTCGAGTCTAATAAACTGATAGTTGAAGTACCAAATACTTTCTTCAATTTCAGCTCATTCAGTTCGTGATCCCCTCGGATAAGAATGAGTGCAGGTTCCGAATTAATGTCATATAGAAATGCTTGTATAGTTTGTGAGCAGTCTAATCCAAGTGATTCAGCAAGAGGACCGATTTCTTTACCTTGCCCGCTAACTTTTTCAGCTTTCTTCAGCTTTTTGGATTCTTCAAGTTCTTCCCGGACTGCTTCTGCTAGTTCTGCTTTTGACGTATAAGGAGAATTCGTACTTTGTGCAAACGATTCTTTGCCGCATTCAGAAAATGCGATAAACTCGTATTCAGTTCTTCCATTATCGTTTTGTGACTCAATAACCCGATATGGGATCCCTATTCTATTCGCAATTGTTGAAAAGACCGAAAAAAGTGTCTCACCATTTTTTTTCGCTTCAATCACATCCGTGTGGAAAGAATATCCACTTACCAACGAATACTCTTTCGCATACAGAAGACTGGAATCCTGAATGGGCTTCCAAGCCTTCCTGATATGCTGTTTTATATGAAATACTGATATGGGTAATTGCTCTGAACTAATAACTTCATTTGCAATGAATGACAGGAAAATCATTTCATCTGATTTTCCTGTCGCATGTTCAAATTGTTCATACGGGAGATCCACTTCAAGGACACGTGCTGACTCCATTTCCTCCCGGATCACACGTTTTATATTTTCCAAGACCTTTCCAGCCAATGGGAAGTACGCATACATACCTTCAGATGTTTCTTGGACATAACCAGATTGAGTGAGAAGCTGATCTGCCAGACAGTTAGTTGAAGTTTCAGCAGCGGGTATGAATACACCTGATTGTTTCATCGTGCGTCGCCTCCGTTACTCTCTGATCGATTAGATCGTCATTTCTAGAAAAAGAACTTTTGAATGTCGTTCCATGTTACAACAAGCATGAGTAACATAAGCAGCATGATTCCTACAAAGTGAACCATACCTTCTTTTTGGCGATCAATCGGTTTTCCACGCAATGCTTCAACTAAGAAGAACAACAATCGGCCGCCATCAAGTGCTGGAAGTGGTAAAAGGTTCATAATTCCTAAGTTGATACTTAAAACGGCAGCCCAATTCATGAGATTGAAAATACCATACTGCGCAACTTCCTCTGTCGCCTTGTAAATCCCTACTGGTCCTGATAGGGCATCAAGAGTAAACTGACCTGTTACCAGCATACCAAGAAGTTCAAATATCTTAGCAATCCAAAACCAAGTTTGTTCGGCACCATAAGCAATGGCTTTCAAAGGATTTTTCTCAACTGGACTTGTATAGAAAACACCTATTTGGCCAAACTTTTGGCCCGCATCTTCCATTTCTTCTGGAGTTACTTGCAACGTTATAACTTCCCCGTCACGTTCAACTTCCAAATCAACAGAATTTCCTGGATTATCTTGAATTGTTTCTGTGAATTCAGTCCAAGTATCTACAGCTACCCCATTCGAGGATTTTACATAATCGCCTTTTTCTATACCAGCTGCTTGAGCTGGACTGTTATCTTGAACATCGGTAATAATGGGTTCGTTAGTTGGAACACCATTCAATAAACCGAGTGCAACAAAGACAAAAAATGCGAGAATGAAGTTAAAGACCGGTCCTGCTAGTATCGTCAAGAACCTTCCCATAAGGGGTTTCGAGTCGAATTGTCGATCTTTAGGAGCAATAAGGGTCTTCTGTCCTTTTTCATGAATGACAGCCGTCCGAGATACTGAAAAGCGAACAAGACTTCCTTCATCATCGTATCCTTTAATGAATAACTTATCATTCAGATCCGCTTCTTCTGTTTCAAGAAAGAGCACATCTGGATTCGAAACATTTGAATTCAAATAAATTTTAGTCACTTCATCTTGTGCATTAAGTATTAAACCTACACGATAGCCTGGCAATAATTCAACTGTGTCAAAGTCTTCTCCAGCCATCCGGACATAACCGCCAAGGGGCAGTAAGCGTAACGTATATAAAGTCTCACCTTTTTGAATACCAATTATCTTCGGTCCCATTCCAATCGCAAATTCACGGACCATAATGCCAGCTTTTTTGGCAAATAGAAAGTGTCCAAACTCATGGAAAAAGACTAATGAGCCGAAAATAATTATAAACGAGATAACTGTCGTCGCCATTTATACCCACCTTTTCAGCCTTCTAGGCTACTGTACTAAATACCTTATTTTATCATGGAATGGACGATTTTACGAGTTTGCATATCCGTCTCAATTATTGTTTCCAAATCAGGTTCATGAATGGTTCTATGTTGCTCCATCACTCGCTCAACCAACTCATCGATTTGAACGAATGGAATATGGCCAGCCATGAATTGACTCACAGCCATTTCATTTGCTGCATTCATAGCTGTCGGCATTGTGCCTCCAGCACGTCCTGCTTCGTATGCAAGAGCAAGAGCTTTAAATCGAGTTAGATCCATTTTTTCAAAATGTAACGCACCAATGTCTTCAAGTTTTAGGCGTTGCGGATCTTTCATGGGAATTCGTTCTGGATAAGACAACGCATACTGGATCGGCACACGCATGTCAGGAGAACCTAATTGAGCCATGACACTTGTATCCTCAAACTCAATCATGGAGTGGATGATACTTTCTTTGTGTAAAAGACAATCGATTTGGTCATAAGGCATATTAAAAAGGTGGTGGGCTTCAATTACTTCAAGCCCTTTGTTAAACATCGTCGCTGAGTCAATGGTCAACTTATTCCCCATAGACCAGTTCGGATGAGCGAGTGCTTGTTCCAGTGTCACATTAGCTAACTGGTCACGTGTTAAGTCTCTGAAGCTTCCTCCAGATGCCGTCAAGATGAGACGGCTGATTGATTTGGATTGTTCGCCATTCAACGCTTGGAAAATAGCGGAATGCTCACTATCTACCGGTAAAATAGACACCCCATAGCGTTTCGCTTCTGCCATCACGATATCACCTGCAGCTACGAGTGTTTCTTTGTTTGCAATTGCAATCGTGATTCCTTGACGAATGGCTGCAAGCGTAGGTTTAAGTCCTACACTTCCGATTACAGAGTTAAGGAGTACATCTGCACCCGAATTAGCCGCGACTTCTTCTAATCCTTCAGCTCCATAAAGGAAGCGGATCGCTGGAAATTCACCTTGAAGTGTTTCAGCATCTGCCTTCTCCATGACAGAAACAAGCTGCGGCATTTGGAAAGCAACAATTTCCCTTACTTTCTCAATATTACGCCCAGCAGAAAATGCTACAAGTTCAAACTGATTTGGGTGAGCTGCAATTACTTCAAGTGTTTGTAGCCCAATAGAACCTGTAGCACCAAGAAGGCTGATCTTTTTTTTCATCAAAAACATCCCTTTCAATTAACTAACAAAGTGCAATAAATGAAGGAGCGGCAAAACAAATAACAAACTGTCAAACCGATCTAAAATGCCGCCATGTCCAGGAAGCAACTTACCTGAATCTTTCACGTTGTAATTTCGCTTCAAGGCGGATTCAACAAGATCTCCAAGTTGCCCAATAACGGACGCAACGATTGTGATACCTATTAAGATCAGGAATGTAGATGCGACAGGCTGTATAAGTTGAAATAGTACCGCAAATACAACTGCACTCAAAATGCCTCCTACAAAACCTTCAACCGTCTTGTTTGGAGAAATATCTGGCCACAGCTTATTCTTTCCTAGTTTGCGACCAATGAAATACGCGCCCGAATCTGTCGTCCATACAATGACAAGTGCATAGATGATAAACACTAAACCAGCATCACGAGTAGCTGTGAGATAATAAAATCCCATGCCTACATAAAATGCTGACATCACTAAAAAGGATGCATGAGCAAACGTAAAACGATTCTTCACAAGTACAGTATAGATCAATAAGAGCAATATAATGATAAAAGCAGCTTCTAATTTTGTATAACCAACTGATCCTAACCAACGTAGCGCTAGTTGGTTGGGCAATAACAGAATGGCTGACAATATCCATGCTAGTACGCCTTCAATAGAAAGTAATTTTATGGATTGCATCTTCAACAGTTCATACAGTCCGATTGTTGCAATTGCATAGACCAAAATGGTGAATGGAATCCCTCCAACAACAACAAATGGAATGAATACTGCAGCTGCTACGAGAGCAGTTAGTATCCGTTGCTTCACTTGATTTCATCCCCTTCAAGACTTCCAAACCGTCTACTTCGTTTTTGATAATCCTCTATAATGTTAAGCATACTCTCTTCATTGAAGTCTGGCCAGAGTACATCCGTAAATGCGAGCTCAGCATAGGCTAACTGCCAGAGCATGAAATTGGATAACCGAACTTCACCACTCGTCCGTATGAGAAGATCTGGATCTGGGAGGTGAGAGGTCATCATTGCGCCGGATACCGCCTCTTCAGTAAGGTCATCAAGTTGAATCGTGTTCTCAGAAAGCTGATTGGCTAATTTTTTTACAGCTTCGGCTATTTCAAAACGACTTCCATAGTTCATCGCGAAATTCAAAATCATTCCATCATTATGCACTGTAGCCTTCATCGCTTTTTGAATCGCTTCTTTTGTATGGATGGGCAATAACTCAGCACTGCCAATCATTTCTACTTTCACGTTGTTTTCAACTAACTCAGGTAAATACGTGCTCAAAAATTCACCTGGCAGCTTCATCAGAAAATCAATCTCCCGTTTAGGGCGTTTCCAATTTTCTGTTGAGAACGCATATAACGTCAATACACGAATACCTAGTTCGTTGGCAAAAAGAGTGGTTTTACGAACGGTTTTCATACCTTCATGATGACCTGCAATTCTAGGAAGTTTCCGTTGTTTTGCCCACCTCCCATTCCCATCCATAATAATGGCGACATGTGTAGGCATCGGCTTTTCTTTTACAATGGCGAGCCGCTCTTGTAATGTCGACGGGACAGCCGTCGTCTTCTTTCGTAGTAGTTTATCGAACATCATTTTTCCTCCACTCGACGACGTTTCAAATCATTCATCCTCTTTATCCTAACAAAATAAAGGAAAACTTGCATGTTAAAAAGGACGTCCTAACGTTAGGACGTCCTTCGAAAAAGAAAGTTCATGTTTAGATTTCCATAATTTCGTTTTCTTTGTCCCCTGCAATGCTATCGATTTTAGAGATGTACGTATCGGTTAGCTTTTGGACTTCGTCATTATTACGACGCAATTCATCTTCCGTAATTTCGCCATCTTTTTCGAGTTTTTTCAACTCTTCGTTAGCATCACGACGAATATTGCGGATTGCTATTTTAGACTCTTCAGCGTCTTTTTTCACTTCTTTGACAAGATCTTTACGGCGCTCTTCTGTTAAAGCAGGGACTGCTAAGCGAATAACGTTTCCGTCATTAGAAGGTGTGATACCAATATCCGACTTCAAAATTGCTTTTTCGATATCACCTAAAGTTGTTTTATCGTACGGCTGAATGACCATAAGACGCGCTTCTGGCACAGAGACTCCTGCCATCTGATTAAGTGGTGTTGGTGCACCGTAGTACTCAACAGTAATTCGGTCTAATAACGAAGCGTTTGCCCGTCCTGCTCGAATTGAAGCCAAATCTCTTCCAAGTGAGCTGATTGCTTTTTCCATTCTTTCGGTTGTCTGATCCATAACTGCTTTTGGCATGTTTAGTTCCTCCCGACGACTGTACCGATTGTTTCTCCACATACAGCCTTTTTTATATTTCCTTCTTCCATAATCGAGAATACTACGAGTGGGATATCATTGTCCATACAGAGTGTTGAAGCTGTGGCATCCATCACTTGCAGACCTTTGCTAATTACATCTAGGTAGGTCAACTGATCATATTTCACTGCAGTTGTATCGATCATTGGGTCTGCGGAATAAACGCCATCCACATTGTTTTTCCCCATTAAAATGACATCTGCTTCGATTTCAGCTGCACGAAGTGCTGCCGTTGTATCTGTTGAGAAATATGGATTTCCAGTACCTGCTGCAAAAATGACCACACGTTTCTTTTCAAGATGTCGGATAGCTTTCCGACGAATGTAAGGTTCTGCTACTTGACGCATGTCGATTGAGGACATGACACGAGACTCTGCACCTAACTTTTCAATCGCGTCTTGAAGTGCTAATGCGTTCATGACCGTTGCTAGCATTCCCATATAGTCCGCAGTCGTTCGATCCATACCCATTTCACTACCGACTTTGCCGCGCCAAATATTTCCGCCACCGACAACAACAGTTACTTCCACGCCAAGATCCAGCACTTCTTTCACTTGAATCGCAACGGATTTAATAATTTCCGGGGAAAGACCAAATCCTTGTTCTCCAGCGAGAGCTTCCCCGCTTAGTTTTAACACGATCCGTTTATAAGTAGGTGTGTTCATATGTATCCCCCATCTTCTTGGTTTTCTTAAAAATAGGGAACACAAAATGTGTCCCCTACCATTAGTATGAGTTAAATTAATTATCCTTTGTTAACTTGGCTCATTACTTCGTCAGCAAAGTTGTCTTCGCGCTTTTCAATTCCTTCGCCTACTTCGTAACGAATGAATTCTGTTAGCTTTCCACCAGTAGAAGTAACGAATTCTCCAACTTTTTGGTCAGAGTTCTTAACGAATGGCTGATCAAGTACACAGATTTCTTCGAAATACTTACGAAGACGTCCTTCAACCATTTTAGCAACGATGTTTTCTGGCTTGCCTTCGTTAAGAGCTTGTTCAGTAAGGATTTTACGCTCATGCTCAACTTCTTCTTCAGAAATTTGGTCATGTGAAACGTATTTAGGGTTCATAGCAGCGATGTGCATTGCTACGTCTTTTGCAGCTTCGTCATCTTTAGAGCCTTCAAGTACTGTAAGAACGGAAATACGTCCACCCATGTGAAGGTAAGCGCCGAAAGCGTCATTATCTGTTTTAGTACGGATTTCAAAACGGCGAAGACTGATCTTTTCACCAATTTTAGCGATAGCGTTTGAAATATAATCCGCTACAACAAGTCCATTGTCCATAGTTGTAGTCAATGCTGCTTCTACAGATTCAGGCTTAGTTTTTAATAGGTGAGCTGAGATTTCTTTAACCAATGTTTGGAACCCTTCGTTTTTAGCAACGAAGTCAGTTTCAGCATTGATTTCAAGGATAATTGCTTCGTTTCCGGAAACTTCAATTGTTGTCGTTCCTTCAGCAGCAATGCGATCTGCCTTTTTAGCTGCGCTAGAAAGACCTTTTTCACGTAAGAAGTCTAGTGCTGCATCCATATCACCATTGACTTCTGTAAGTGCTTTTTTACAATCCATCATACCTGCGCCTGTTTTTTCACGAAGTTCTTTTACCATTTGTGCTGTAACTGCCATGTTGTATTCCTCCTATAAAAGCTATTGATTTTGGTTTGTTTCTCTAAAAAAGACGATAAGGGGATTGGCCGCTTATCGTCTTTGATTTTTCAGTTACTCTGCAGTAACTGCTTCTGTTTGTTCTGCTTGAGCAGCTTCTTCGTCTTCACCTTGTCTAGATTCAAGCAATGCGTCTGCCATTTTGCTTGTCAAAAGGCGTACCGCACGGATTGCATCGTCGTTAGCAGGGATAACGTAGTCAATCTCATCTGGATCGCAGTTTGTATCAACGATACCAACGAGTGGAATATTCAATTTATGAGCTTCCGCAACAGCGATGCGCTCTTTACGTGGATCTACTACGTAGATTACGTCTGGGATTGATTTCATATCACGAATTCCGCCAAGGAACTTGATAAGACGTTCGTGTTCTTTTTTAAGTTGAGAAACTTCTTTCTTAGGAAGCACAGCGAAAGTGCCATCCTCTTCCATTTTCTCAATTTGTTTCATACGGCTGATACGCTTCTGGATAGTACCGAAGTTAGTCAAAGTACCTCCCAACCAACGTTGGTTGATGTAGTACATGCCTGCACGTTCTGCTTCTTCTTTAATAGCATCTTGTGCTTGTTTCTTTGTACCAACGAAAAGTACTTTTCCGCCGTCAGCACCAACTTGGCGCATGAAGTTATAAGCTTCTTCAAGCTTTTTAACTGTTTTTTGAAGATCGATGATGTAGATTCCGTTACGCTCAACAAAAATGAATTTCTTCATTTTCGGGTTCCAGCGACGTGTTTGGTGTCCGAAGTGCACACCAGCTTCAAGCAATTGTTTCATTGAAATTACTGACATAATTATTTCCTCCTGTTTGGTTGGATTCCTCCGCATACTTCATCCGCTGAGCGACCTTTCGGCACCGTCTCAGTACGTCCATACACGTGTGTAGTAATACCACTTTCTAATATAGCACAAGCCTCATTGCTTTCGCAACAATTATCTTTTGAACTTTAATATAAGCTCTACTTCTGTTTTACCTTTTTTTAATTGGCTCGCAATTTCATTTAGCGTAAGTCCTTCATCGTGTAATCGGTAAACCGTTTCAAATTCAGTTTCTTGTTTCGGCTCCGGGCGAGTCTTTGCAGCGCTCGTCTCATTAGGTTGCTGCTGGGATCGATAGGAATCCAAAACTTTAGAAGTCGGTGGCTTAGGGTTAAAATAAACAGACGCCGCAGCCACTTCATCGTCATGTGGGACCGACGATTTCTTCGCTTCAACTTTACTTTCATTATTTCGAGGATTTTTCTGTATTTTTGTAAGTTGTTCGATTAAACGATCGTTTTCTTCTTTGACTTCAGTAATATAGAGCGCCAGACTATCTTCCATTTCTTTCATGAGTTGCTGTTGTTTCTTCTCGGTTTTATCCAATCTTGACATTCGCAAATACAACAAAGCAATCATATAAAATCCACCAAGTTGCAATACAAAAAGTGCCGCAATCCAAAATGCCGTCATTTCATCACCCTGTATAGTCTACGAAGCCGCCTTTATAAGGATGGCTTACGTGTATATGTTCCTTCTGTTGAGAATCTTCCTGCTGCTCATTGTCCTCAGACTTTTCTTCATTCGAAGAATTTCTTGCGTTCTTGGTTTTTTCAGACTCAGCCGATTCGATTACTGTATTACGGTTTTTCATCACTTGTTGATCAGTTTGAGCTGCTGCTTGCTGATGATTAAGCATAGTCTGCTGATTCTTTTGTTCTGTCAGTTTTCCTGCATCAAAAGTTTTCGGGATTGCAATTTGTAGTTCTATCGACTTTAGACTCATAATACCCCCCGATCCAGCACTTCAGGCAGCAATAACTTTCTTAGCTTAAAAAGTGCTTTCGAATGAATTTGTGAAATACGTGAAGTTGATAGGTTGAGAATTTCTCCAATTTCAGTAAGCGTCATCTCTTCGGAATAAAACAGACTAAGTACAAGTTGTTCGTTGTCATTCAAGTCTTTGATTTTCTGTATCATTTCACCTAACAGTTCGCGTTTTACCGAATGCTGCTCAGGAGTCACTGTTTTTTCATCTTTTAAAACAAAGCTTTTCCCTGAATCGTCTTCATCATCATTCATTCGTTCATCGATAGAAAGGACACTGGAAAAGTAATGCTCCTGGACGGTCAGATAAACTTCAGACACATCTATCCCTGTATGCTCAGCAATTTCTTCGGGTGTCACTGTCCGCATCAGTTTCTGTTCAATTTTACTGATTTGTTCTTCTAACTTTTTCGACTTTTCTCTCGACGAGCGCGGTAGCCAATCCTCTTTCCGTAATCCATCAAGGATGCTACCACGGATTCGGAACGAAGCGTATGTATCAAATTTCAAGTCTCTACTTGGATCGAATTTTGTAAGAGCGTCAAATAATCCTTGGTAACCAAGGCTTTTGACGTCATCTCTGGAAACATTACGCGGTAATCCAGAACCTATGCGCTGGACGTGATAATTTACGAGCGGCATATATTTACGGACGAGCGCATCTCCAGCATCAGGATCACGTTTGTTTAACCACAGGTCCCAATATGTCTCTTCCGTAATGTCTTTTTTCGACATAGAATCCCTCGCTTCCGTGCAACATTGTATATTTCGACACTATCATACTAGTTATTATAGCAAAGTATAGGTAGTAAAGACAGTGAACATCTATCATTTTTTCATAAAAAAAACAGCAGTTTCACTAACTGAAACCACTGTGCGTTCGTTTATATTTCCATAGTTCCAGTGTTCACCGTACGTACTTGCAATGTACCGACTGCAGGATCGAACTCTATTGTACGGCCATTGGATCCACCCGTATCTTCTGCTACTAACGGTATGGAAAGTCTAGCAAGCTCTTTTTTTACCGCTTCCACATTACGAGGACCGATACGTACTGTATCTCCTGAACCGAACTGGAACATTTGAGAACCTCCAGCAATCTTCGCTTTCAAAGACATAGGACGGACACCTTCTACTTTCAATTGCTCCATTAGGGAATAAATACCCGTATCTGCAAATTTTGCAACATTAATGGAATCCCCTTTGCCAAGAGAACTGTCAGGTAACATGACGTGCACCATGCCAGCAATCTTTCGTCGTTCATCATACAACACAACACCAACGCATGAACCGAGACCTGATGTTCGAATCGTGTCTGGCTCTCGAACAATGTTCATGTCTGCAATCCCAACTCTTACTACTGTTTTCACCATTTCCATATTACATCACACCTAGTGATTTAAAAATTGTGATGTAAGAAGGGGGATCTGGGAGTAAAAAGAAGTGCCCGTCTACACTCTTATCGTTTTCATCTTCTTCAACAATCTTTGTATCGATTACAATGACTTCATCACTGTAGTGTGACACTTCGATTAGTCCAAAGCTCACAATCGCACCTACCATATCGACACTTAATGACGGAACCGTCGGATAAATCTTCAGTCCTGTGAAATCCGACAATGCAGACAAATAGGAGCCGGACAAGATATTTCCTAGTTCTTGCATCGCAGAAATACCAATTTCACCAATCGATTCCGGAGTTGAAAAGTCAAATTGAGGATCTCCGATTAAACGCCGAATAAAACGGTTAGCGGAATCAATCGGAAGAACAAAGAACATGCTTCCAGATAAATCCCCTTCTATTCTCAAGAAAATCCCAACAACTACATTCTCACTTCCTCCCGCAAGTTCGAACATGTCGTCAAATGACACAAGTGCAACTTTCGGGACGTGCATGTCGATTTTCCGTTGAAGAAGCTCGGACAGAGATGTTGCCGCATGAGCTGCTCCAATATTGCCGATTTCTTTGAGAACATCTAAATGCATATCAGATATGTTGAGTTCAGTTTTCATCCGCATTCACGTTCCTAATCGGACGTAGCACATTGTCCAAGTTGAGCATAACGAGGAGTCGTTTCTCAATCTTTGCAACACCTGCCACAAATTCCGATTCTACAGACCCGACAACTTCTGGCTGGGATTCCAATGCATTCACAGGTATATCAATTACATCATTGGCATCGTCTACAATGAGACCTACATCAAAGTTTTCAAGATTGACGATTATGATGCGCGTATTGTCATTGTACTCCATTTCTGGCAAGTCAAATCGATTCCGTAAATCGACAATAGGCGTTACCATCCCTCGTAAATTGATGACCCCTTTAACATATGAAGGTACACCGGGAATTCGCGTAATTGTCATGAGTAATAATTTTTCAATGGACTGAACGACATCCACTTCAATGGCATACTCTTTGTCGAGCAATCGAAATACGATTGTTTTCATTACATTATTTTCAGTTACAGCTGTCATTGGATTCCCTCCTACTTATTTGATGAGCGCATTGCAGTCTACAATTAGTGCAACTTGACCGTTTCCGAGGATTGTAGCTCCAGATAGTGCGAAAACGCTCTGTAAGTAGTTACCGAGTGATTTCAGTACAATTTCTTGTTGTCCGATGAACGAGTCAACGACAAGCGCTGCCAAACTCTCACCTTTACGAACGATGACGACCGACTTGAGTTCTTCAGGTTCTTCTGGAAGACCCGTATCGAAAATCTCACGAAGATCCACAAGTGGAACAATTTTACCTCGGAAATCGATGACCCGCTGATTATGGGCATTCAAAATATCACTATTTTGGATAATTGCTGTTTCAATAATGGATGACAACGGAACAGCAAAAATCTCTTTTTGCATTTGTACGAGCATAACCGAAATGATTGAAAGTGTAAGTGGTAGCTGTACTTGGAATAACGAACCTTGGCCTTCTTTAGATTCGATTGAAATATGTCCACCTAGTGATTCAATCGTGCTCTTCACAACATCCAGACCTACACCTCGTCCAGAAACGTCTGTCAGCTTTTCAGCAGTTGAAAAGCCTGATGACAAAATAAGTTCTGCAACTTGCTTATCTGTCAAGGTTTCAGCAATCTCTTCAGTAACGATACCGCGCTCAATTGCTTTTTTTAGAACACGCGCACGATTCACCCCTGCACCATCATCTTCTAATTCAATGAACACATGATTACCGGAATGATAAGCGCGTAACGTTACAGTTCCTTCTTCCGGTTTACCTGCTGCAATGCGATCTGCTGGATTTTCCACTCCGTGATCCAACGCATTTCGGATGAGGTGGACTAGAGGATCTCCGATTTCATCAATAACTGTTCGGTCCAACTCTGTTTCAGCCCCGATGATTTCAAGGTTGATTTTCTTATCGAGATCCCGCGCTAACTGACGAACCATTTTAGGGAAACGATTAAACACAGTCTCAACTGGCACCATACGCATATTTAAAATGATATTTTGCAAGTCTCCGGAAATTCGAGTCATCCGTTCCGTCGTTTCATTCAGCTCAGCATTTTGTAATTCTGTTGCGATGGACTGGAGGCGCCCTCTATCTATAACTAATTCCTCAAACAGATTCATAAGTACATCCAAACGATCAATATTGACACGGATCGTCTTGTTTGCAGAATGAGCACTGCTAGAACGCTTGGTAGCGGTAGGTTCTTTTTTTGCAGTCTGCTGAGCAGATTGTACAACTGGCCCAGCAACTGGTGCTTCCATTGTTGTAGCTACCTCAAAAGCTGCCGAGTGAAATTGGACTGACCGAATTTCAACCTGTTCAATTTCAGATACTTTCTGTACTTTTGCTTTTAACTCTTCCGCGTCTTCTTTCGTAATGATCACGACCGTAAATTGGCTATCGAACTCTTCATTCTCCAACCGCTCGACAGTCGGGAAAGTTTTAATGATTTCTCCTGCTTTTTCAAGAATTTCGAACACCATGAATACACGAGCCGCTTTGAGTAGGCAATCATCACGTAGAATTACTTTTAGTTCGAATGCATTAAAGCCTTGTTCAATAGACTGTGAAACTACAGTTTGTTCAAAGTCATCGTAAACAAGTCCACCAGATTCCTCTTCAGACACTGTTTTCACCGTTTTTTCTTCTACAACAGCTAGTGGCGATTTACCCGCTTCAATTTGGTTTAGCATCGTCACTAATTTCTCGACATCTTTTTTTCCGCTTCCGCCTTCTTCGATATCGATAACCATTTCTTCAAGTGCATCCGAAGACTCAAACACGACATCTAAAATTTCAGAAGTAACACGGATTTTAGAATTCCGAATTGCATCAAGTACGTTTTCCATCTTATGCGTCAGATTCGCAATATCTTCATACCCCATCGTTGCAGACATCCCTTTTAGAGTATGGGCCGCTCTGAATATTTCGTTGACAATCGCAAGATCATCTGGGTTTTTCTCAAGTTCTAGTAATTGTTCGTTACACGCCTGGAGATGCTCTTTACTCTCTTCCAGGAACATTTCCAAGTACTGATTTGTATCCATCAAAATGCCTCCTTAAGACTTTACATGCTCTGTAAGTAACTTACCGATATCTTGTACATGTGCTGAGATGTTTGCGAGTCCTGCTTCTTGTATAGCTCTTGGCATGCCATAGACAACAGCTGTTTCTTCAGACTCAGCAATCGTAAACGTCGTGCAATGTTCTTTGAGTATTTTCATGCCTTGAAGTCCGTCATGGCCCATTCCGGTCATAATTGCTGTTACAAATTGTAATTCCGATAACTCTGAAACTGATTCCAGTAAGACATCGACAGCTGGACGATGTCCCATCCGAGGTGCATCTTGGTCATCAAGACGAATGGCGTAGCTAACTCCTACACGTGCTACTTTCAGATGCTTACCGCCTGGTGCAATATACGCTGTATTTTTCTCAATAAGCTCTCCATTTTCAGCTTCTTTTACTGAAATATTACACAAACTGTTTAAGCGATCCGCAAGGGATTTTGTAAATCCTGCTGGCATGTGTTGAACAATTAAAATTGGGACACCGACATTTTTAGGAAGCGAGACGAGCACTTGTTGAAGGGCTCTTGGACCCCCTGTCGATGTACCTATAATTATGAATTGCTTTACCGCAGAGCGTGGGAGTGCTCCTTCAGTAGGAGAAACAAACGAACGTTTTGGTTTAACCACCAATTTTGTTCCAGTCGTTGCTACTGTAGAGTTAGATGGTGTTGCATTCGCTCTGCGGGGTAAGATTTTAACCATATCGATTTGAGATGCATCAAACACTTTTTCTATAATAATCTTTTCACTATCACGTAAATTGAGTGAGATTGCGCCTCCAGGCTTTGTGATGAAGTCCACTGCCCCATATTCCATAGCACGAATAGTATTTTCGGCGCCTTCTTTCGTCGTACTAGACAGCATAACAACTGGCAATGGATTCTCCTTCATGATTTGCTGGAGTGCACCTAAGCCATCAAGGACTGGCATTTCAATATCAAGCGTCATCACATCAGGCTTTAACAGACGTGCCTTATCTACTGCTTCTTGTCCGTTTCTTGCCGTACCGACCACTTCAAGGGAGGGATGAGATGAGATGATTTCAGATATTAATTTGCGCATAAATGCAGAGTCATCTGCAATCAGTACTCTCTTGGAAACGTTCGTATCCACAGTCATCCACGTCCCCTCGCAAATATTTTTTTGAGTTGTCCAAGAAACGTACTGCCCTCTTTACTATCTATATCGGTTCCTGATGAAATATAGTTAGTAGCAATTGCATTCATTCTACGAGAAATCGTGGCATTCGGGTAAAGTTTTACGAAAGGTTGTTGTGCAACAACTGATTTATGGACGGCAGCATCTTCAGGAAGTGCTCCTAACAAAGTCGTTTCCTTATTCAAAAACTTCCTCATAGCAAACTGCAAGCGAGTTACAGCTTCATTTCCATCTTCTTTTGGCTGTACTCGATTATTTACAATGAAGAACTTTTTTTCTGAATCTCTCAGACAAATGAATTTCATCATTGAGTATGCATCTGTAATGGATGTCGGTTCGGATGTCGCAATTACAATGATTTCATCTACTGCTACAATCAGTTCAATTGAACTTTCCGAAGCCCCAGCACCCATATCGAACAATATATAATCGTACTGCTGTTGTAGTGTTTCAAAGGCTTCAATGAGCCTTTCAAAGCGACTTTCTGTCCATTCCAATACAGTTTCCAGACCAGATCCTCCAGAAATAAAACTTAATCCGTCTGCACTTTCAGCAATTACTTCTACCAAAGTACGGTCTCCCGTTAAATATTCCTTCAAACCATATTGAGCTGATTCACCGAGTAAGATATGGACATTCCCCATGCCGATGTCCATGTCTACGATGATGACGCTCTTTCCTTGAGATTGTAGGCTACTTGCAAAATTAGTTGTGAAATTCGTTTTTCCAACTCCACCTTTTCCACTAATTACAGCAATGGAACGGGCTGCGGTTCCTTCTGCTTTCATCATCTTCAGTCGAAGCGCTTCCGCCTGATCACGCATGTGCTCCCTCCTCAAGTAAGAGAGTCAATATCTTTTCAACCGTTGCTTCTTCCAGGTCTTCTGGCACTTCTTGACCATCTGTTACATATGCAATTCCCATATTATAATCTATCAACATATTGAACACTGGTCCGATAGTTTCTGTTTCATCCAATTTTGTAAAGATAAATTGAGAAATCGGAAATTCTAAGAATTGGTCGACGATCGACCGCATATCTGACTCTTTCGTTGTAGTAGAAAGAACTAAATACGATTCCATTTCCAATTCAAAATCGATAAGTTGTTTCAAATCATCTACAAACTTTTTCTCTTTATAATTACGACCTGCTGTGTCAATGAACACAACATCTTTCGAAGACAGATTCTCTAATGCCTGTTTGAAGTCGGTATCATTATAAGCTACTTCAACTGGTGATTGAAGCAAATTAGCATAGGTTCGTAATTGTTCGATTGCGGCAATTCTATACGTGTCTGTAGTTATGAATCCTACTTTGCGTTTATTCTCAATGAGTGAACGCGCTGCAATTTTAGCGATTGTCGTTGTTTTTCCGACTCCTGTCGGTCCAAGTACGTTCACATATTTCTTTTTAAAATGAACACCACCGAACGGCAAGTCTGCAAGCTCATCTTTCAAAATTTCACGCGCGATTTTTTTCTGTTCATCAACTGTAAAATCAACTTTTTCAGCTTTCATACGTCCAAAAATCTCACTGGCAATTTTTTGGATTGTCCCATTATTCAACTCTTGCGCGCTCAATCTCGTCAACAATGACTGCATTTCTTCAGGGTATTGGTTAAATTCAAGCGGAGCATGATTCGTCTTAAGAAGTTGTTTCATTTCCTTCATTTCTTTTTTCAAATCATCCATCACGTCTTCTTGTGCATATTCAGTTTTCAGTTGCGACGAGAACGATGGAACTGTTTTTTCTTTAACGATAATCGGTTCGTCATATCCTGCAACGACTTCTACGCTTTTCTTTTTAAATAGTCCTAAAAACCCTTTAGATTGGACAATGGTAGAACTCAGAATAACCGAGTCGTCACCAAAGTCTTGACGGATTTTCTCCATCGCTTGGACCATTGTATCTGCTGTATACTTTTTCATTTTCATGCGACATCCACCACCCCTACACTCTGTACTTCCACAGAAGCTTCCAATTCATTATAAGACAAGATTGGGATTTGCGGGAAATAGCGTTCCGTAATTTGTCTCAGGTACATTCTGACTGCTGGTGAACAGAGTATGACAGGCGATTGGTCCAGTAACGCAACACGTTCCACTTCACTAGCAATCGATTCCAAGATTGCCTGCGAGTTTTGAGGGTCAATCGTTAAGTAGTTTCCCTGTTCAGTTTGTTGGACACTATCTGCAATCAGTTTTTCAACTTTTCCAGAGACAGTCATGACTTTCAATGCTTGTCCTTGAGGCGTATATTGTTCAGTGATTTGCCGCGCGAGTGACTGTCTAGCATACTCCGTCAACAAATCTACGTCAGCCGTATATTTTGAAGAATCCGCTAGTGTTTCAAAGATAATTGGCAAGTTCCGGATCGATACATGCTCACTCAACAACTTCGCCAACACTTTTTGAATCTCACCTACAGATAGCGGCGTTGGTGTAAGTTCATCCACAAGAATCGGATAGGACTCATGCACATGATCGATCAGTTGCTTCGTCTCTTGACGACCAATCAAATCTGAGGCATTTGCACGAATGATTTCTGTCAAGTGGGTTGAAACGACACTAGGAGGATCTACTACGGTATATCCTAAGATTTCCGCATCCTCTTTTACTTCTTCAGTAATCCATTTTGCTGGAAGACCGAAAGAAGGTTCTACAGTGTCTATTCCTGAGATTGAATCATCACCACCAGGACTCATTGCTAAATAGTGATCGAGCAACAACTCTCCTCTTGCCATTTCACTACCTTTAATTTTTATCCTGTACTCATTCGGCTGAAGCTGAATGTTGTCACGAATCCGTACAACTGGAATGACCAGCCCAAGTTCTAGGGCGAGCTGTCTTCTGATCATGACAACACGATCGAGCAAATCCCCTCCTTGGGAAGCATCGACAAGAGGGATGAGTCCATAGCCGAATTCGAACTCTACGGGATCTACATTCAATAAGTTCACAACGTTTTCCGGACTCTTTAGGCCTTCAGTTTGTTCGCTTTCTTCAAGTTCCAGTAATTCATCCGGATCTTCGTCTTTAGGTCGTGACATCATGAATGCACTTACCGCAAGAGCAATTGCAACTGGAATTGTTAAAATATCATTGATAGGTGTTGCAAGTCCTAACAAAAGAATCGTTACGGCTGCTACGTATAATAACTTAGGTTGCCCAAGTAACTGACTCGTAATATCTGTTCCTAAGTTGCCTTCTGAAGCAGCTCGTGTAACCACAATTCCGGTTGCGGTTGAAATGAGCAATGCTGGAATTTGGGAAACGATTCCGTCACCGACTGTTAGTTTAGAAAACGTTGTTGCCGCTTCTGCAAACGGTAGACCGAGTTGGACAACCCCGATAATCATCCCAACAAGCAAGTTGATCATAACTATGATAATCCCTGCTATTGCGTCTCCTTTTACGAACTTTGTTGCACCATCCATGGCACCATAAAAGTCCGCTTCGTTACTCACTTTTTCCCGGCGTTCTCTTGCTTGTGTGTCAGAAATCATTCCTGCGTTCAAATCTGCGTCAATACTCATTTGTTTCCCTGGCATTGCATCCAGTGTGAATCGAGCGGCAACTTCCGAAACACGCTCCGATCCTTTAGTAATAACGATAAATTGAATAATGATCAAAATCACGAACACGACAAGTCCTACTATTACGTTGCCTCCGGTTACGAACGAACCGAACGTGTCAACGACTCCCCCTGCACTTCCGTCACTCAAAATCGCACGAGTAGTAGATACGTTAAGACCAAGTCGAAAGAGTGTCAGTAAAAGGAGCAATGAAGGAAATATTGAAAACTGAAGCGCTTCTTGCATATTCATTGCTGTGAGAAGCACTAACAGCGCGAGAGTGATATTAATAATAATCAGGAAGCTGAGCAACCAGTGAGGCAACGGAATGACAAGCATCGCAACAATCATAATTACGGATGCGAGTACACCGATATCTTTAAACTGCATGTCATCCCCACTTTCTGTTGTTCATTTAAATTTTGCGCTGAATCCGGTATACATACGCCAGTACTTCAGCAACTGCTTTAAAAAATTGATCGGGAATTCGATCCCCGATCTCTGTATCTGTATAGAGCGCACGAGCAAGCGGTCGATTTTCGACAGTCACAATTTCGTTCTCTTTCGCTATGAGTTTGATCTTTTGGGCAATGAAGTCGACACCTTTAGCAACAACTACAGGCGCATCCATTTCTCCATCTGTATACTTAATCGCGATCGCGTAGTGCGTCGGGTTCGTAATGACCACATCAGCTTGCGGAACTTCTTGCATCATTCTCCGCATGGCCATTTCACGCTGACGCTGTTTGATCTTAGATTTTATCAACGGATCGCCTTCTGAGTTCTTATATTCATCTTTAATGTCTTGTTTCGACATTTTTAAGTTTTTTTCATAGTCATATTTCTGGTAAAGAAAATCGAGGATGGAAATAAACAACAAGACAAACGAAGCTGTGATTCCCATCAAAGCAACAAGTTCACCGACGGTCTTCATGACAGCTGACGGTGTTTTAAACGCTAAATTCAATACTTTATCAATATTAAAATAAAGAATTATTGATGTAACACCACCGATAAATGAAATCTTTAACAATGATTTAAGTAACTCGACGATTGCTTTTATAGAAAAAATTCGTTTAAGTCCTTTAATCGGGTCGATTTTCTTCAAATCGAATTTCAACGGCTCTCCCGTGAATAGCAGTCCAAACTGTATCAAATTACCCGCGATTGCAGCTACCATCGCAACCAGCATGACAGGCAACATAATGAATGCCATTTCTTTAATGACTTCCATGTAGATTATCATGGTCTGATCAATATCTAGCTTTTCCATCGTTATGTATGTATGAAATGTTTCCTTGAAAAACTTATAAAAACGATCTTTCATGAATCCTGCTGCAAAAAATAAAAAGAGGAATACTGAAAGCAGCACAATTGCACTAGTCACATCTTGACTCTTTAAGACTTGACCTTTTTTTCGAGAATCTTCTCGCTTTTTCGGTGTCGCTTTTTCCGTTTTCTCACCTGCGAAAAACTGAAGATCCAAGCGCAACATGTACTTATCCCCCTCCTAACAACACCATCAAATCTCTCATACTTACTGCCATCACTTCAAATATCTTTTGCATCATCGCTACAATGACGCCTCCCATGATGAAAAGCACAAGGAACCCCACCCCTATCTTAATCGGGAAACCAATTACGAAAATGTTAAGTTGTGGCACTGTTCGTGCAGTAATGCCAAGGGCTAAATCGACCAGGAACAATGTAGCGACTATGGGAATGGCCATTTGAAAGGAAATCCCAAACACAGCAGCCATCGTTTTCAATACATGTTCAGCGACACGCTCACTTCCAAATGATGGCCATAATTGGTCGATTGGAAGAAACTGATAACTATAAAACACACCATCCAACAAAACATGATGTCCATTTACTGCGAGAAGCAATAGCAACGCTAGTGAGTTGAAGAATTGACCCATCAAAGGTGATTGCGTTCCAGTTTGAGGATCAATGACGTTGGCAATTGCGAATCCCATTTGAAAGTCAATGAGACCTCCTGCTACTTGAATTGCTGCCATTACGATAAAGGCGATAATCCCAATCGTTAATCCTATTAATGCTTCTTTCAGAACGAGCAGAATATAAGCTCCATTGATTTCAAGATCTGGTACGTTCAGAGTAAATACAAGCATCCATGCAAGTAGAGCAGCAAATACGATTCTCATTACGGGCGGTATAGCTTTGTACGAAAATAACGGAAGTGTCACAAAAAACGCAGATATCCGGGTCAAAACTAATAAATAGGTTGCAACAAACGGCATGAATGCATCCATTTGAGCTACCCTATATACCGGGATAAATTATCAAAGATATCAGCCGCATAAGCCGTTACTTTGGACAACATCCAAGGTCCGAAAAAAACAAGAGCGACGAGTACCGCAACAATTTTCGGTACAAATGCAAGGGTCTGTTCTTGAATTTGAGTAGTCGCTTGGAAAATACTGACCGCTAACCCGGTTACTAATGCAACAATCAGCAGGGGTCCTGCTGTCATTAAAATCACCCACACCGATCGCTCGGCGACAGCAATGATCATTTCACCTGTCAATCTGAACCCCTCCTAAAAGCTTTGCAGCAGTGATTTAACTATCAGATACCAGCCATCCACTAGTACGAATAACAATATTTTAAATGGCAATGAAATCATTACCGGTGGTAGCATCATCATACCCATTGACATTAGAATACTAGCAACAATCATATCAATGACCAGAAATGGAATAAAGATCATGAATCCCATCTGGAAGGCTGTCTTTATCTCACTTAATGCAAAAGCAGGAACCATCATTGTTAATGGAATGTCCTCCATCGTTTCAGGTCGATCTGCGTTGTTATATCTTAAAAATAACTCCAAATCTTTTTGCCGCGTATGTTTTCCCATAAATTCTTTGAAAGGTACACTAGCTTTTTCATAGGCATCATCTAATGATATTTCTTCTGCAAACAACGGTTTCAAAGCTTCATCGTTCACTTGTTGAAATGTAGGCGCCATTATGAAAAAAGTTAAAAACAGAGCTAGTCCTATAAGAACTTGGTTTGGTGGCATTTGTTGGGTTGCCAACGCCGAACGAACAAACGATAAAACAATAATGATCCTGGCGAACGATGTCATCAGGATCAGAATCGCTGGAGCTAAGGATAGAACGGTCAATAGAAGAAGCATCTTTACGGACGTAGATATTGCACCCGGATCACTATCCGAAAAAAATTGCATAAAGTCATTCATTCCGATTGCGCTCCTTCTCCGTCAGCTGATTGAGCTGACGTTTCCTCTCGTTCTCGACTTCAGTCAACTTATGTTTAAACAGTTTACCGAAATCGTCTGGTTCTTCTTGTTTTTGATAAGGGTTGGTCTTTCGATTTTTCAATCCATTCACAAGTTTCATTACGAGACTTTGTTGAAGGACTTCATCTTCTTCAAAGTAATAGGCAGCCAGCTGCGCAATTTCCTCTGGATTCGAAAGTTCTTTTAGCAGCCGTACATCATCGCCAACACCAATCAGGAAGTACTGCTCACCAATTTTCACTAATTGAATCGACTTCTGCTGGCCAAGTGACAAGCCACCCATGTTTTGCATGAGCTTGCCATGTTGGGTCACACGATTTCTCGTGTTGATGAACTTCACCATGCCATAAATCAAGGCAATGACAAACGCAAGAGCTAAAAGTGTCTTAATATAATCCCATGCAGTTAAACCGACCGGTGACGGATCGCGACTCAAATCTGCTTCTTCAGGAGTCTTGCTTTCTGTAGCAGGTGATCCATCTTTTTCGTTATTTTTATTAAGGTAGTCTGTAACCGATGAATCTGTTGCTGCCTGGACAGTCAAAGGAGTCACACTAGAAACTATGCAAAGTGTTACAAGCAACAGCATAGAAATGACTGCAAACGTCTGAAATTTAGCTAAGTGCTTTTTCAATTGCTTCAACAACCCGGTCTGCCTGGAATGGCTTCACAATGAAGTCTTTTGCTCCTGCTTGAATCGCGTCAATTACCATTGCTTGCTGCCCCATTGCTGAACACATAATAATTGTCGCATTCGGATCTTTTTCTTTGATCGCCTTTAACGCTGCGATTCCGTCCATTTCCGGCATAGTAATATCCATTGTTACAAGGTCTGGTTTTAATTCGAAATACTTTTCGACTGCTTGAACACCATCTGCAGCTTCTCCAACCACTTCGAAATTGTTTTTTGATAGAATATCTTTTACCATCATTCGCATAAATGCTGCATCGTCCACTATTAAAATACGTTTTGACATTTCCATGACCTCCAAGGTTTATCGTAAATTATTTAACCGTTCTGTTTGACTTAAGATGTCCGTAATCCGAACTCCGAAGTTTTCGTCTATAACAACAACTTCACCTTTTGCAATGTGTCTGTTATTCACGAGAATATCGACAGGCTCTCCTGCTAGTTTGTCGAGTTCAATAATAGAACCACTCGACATTTCCAATATTTCCTTAACAGATCGCTTCGTACGACCCAACTCAACTGTAACTTTCAACGGAATGTCTAACAATAAATTTAAATTAGAAGTTTCGTTTTGACTCAAAGATGGTGATTCGAAACTCGCAAACTGCGCTTGCTGTACATTCGCATGCTGATTTTGTTGCTGTCGTGGTGGCAATTGCTGTGTTTCGTTATAGCCTGAATGTTGTTGTGCAGTTTGTTGCTGCTGAACCTGCTGAGGCTGTTCAGGTTGTGGTGCCGCCTGCGGTGCAGGTTCTGCAACTGTTGGTGCTGCTTCTGCCGTCGAATTTCCGACTAAAGACGAAACTAGCTCTTTACCGAGACCTAAAGGAAACAGTTGCATAATATTCGAATCAATGAGAGTACCCACTTTTAAGTTGAACGATACACGTATGAGTAAATCCTCATTTGGAATGCTTCCTGTGCCTTTATCTTTTTGGACATCTAGTAACTCAATCGTCGGAGGTGAGATATCTACTTTTTTATTGAACACTGTCGACATCGAAGTTGCAGCTGAGCCCATCATTTGGTTCATCGCTTCTTGTACAGCACTTAGATGAATCTCGCCCAACTCTTCATCCGGTGATAGCCCATCTCCACCAAGCATCAGATCAGCAATAATAGCAGCATCACTTTGTTTGATGACAAGTAAATTTGTTCCGCTTAGTCCAACTGTATATTCAACGCCTACTGCGACGTATGGATGAACAAATTCTGTTTCAAGATCATTTCGATCAATTACAGAAATCGCAGGTGTCGTGATTTCAACTTTTTGACCTAGCAAACTAGATAACGCTGTTGCTGAACTTCCAAATGAAATATTCCCAATTTCCCCTAGAGCATCTTGCTCCATTTCATCGAGATAATCGTCTGTTGAAATACCTTGTATCTCCTGCTCCGCTTCAGCTCCAGTATCTATGGATTCTCCACGTAATAGAGCTTCTATTTCTTCCTGTGAAAGGATATTGTCACTCATCATCTTCGTCATCCCCTCCAATCAGGGTATCAAGTATTTGGACAGCCATACGATTTCTCAAATGGCCAGGTTGTGCGGTAAATTTAGGAATGCCGCTTACTTCTATAGTAAGTGGCGCGTCGTATGCGGTATCCAGTTCGATACAATCGCCAAGTTGTAAATACAATAAGTCTTCAATTGTCATAGCTCCTTCACCGAGTTTCGCAACAACCGGTAGGTCAGCCTTTTTAATTCTCTTTTCCAACACAATAGCTTGCTCAGGTGTCGGTTCTTTCTTATTCGTCTGCATCCAATATCTTACAGAAAGGTTCGGTACGATTGGCTCGAGAACAACATGAGGAATACAGATGTTAATCATTCCACTTGATTCGCCGATTACAATATTGAAAGAAATGACAACAACCGTCTCATTCGGAGAAATCATCTGAAGAAATTGCGGATTCACTTCCATTTCAGCTAGAAACGGATCGATGTCGGCAATATTCGACCAAGCTTCACGTAAGTTGTCAAAGGAACGCTCGAATAGCCCTGTCAGGATTTTCGTTTCAATCTCTGTCATGTTATCAATTTTCCCTGAACTCTCACCATAGCCACCCATAAGTCGTTCCAGCATAGAATATGCGACATTCGGGTTGACCTCCATGATGATGTTCCCTTCAAGTGGTGGGACTTCAAAAATATTGAGGAGCGTCATGTTCGGGATCGACCGAATGAACTCCTCAAAAGGAATTTGGTCAACTGACGCCACATTGATTTGAATATAAGTACGTAATTTAGCTGAAAAATAAGTAGTGAGCAATCGTGCAAAGTTTTCATGAATTCTCGTCAAACTACGAATCTGGTCTTTAGAAAATCGTAATGCCCGCTTGAAGTCATATACTTTTACTTTTTTAGTTTCATCTTCTTTTTTAATTTCGTCCGCTGTCATTTCCCCTGTTGAAATGGCGGACAGTAGTGCGTCTATCTCATTTTGAGATAAAATATCTCCCGACATTTGGCCACCTCCTTCTCACTCTGAATTGTTCGAACCATTACTGAATAATATAGGAAACGATATATACCTTCTCAATCTTTCCTTCTTTCATGAGAGGATTCAGCTGAGCTTTTATGGCATCTTCAAAAGCTTGCTTCCCTGTTTTCCCCTCGAAATCTTTAGCTGTCTTTTCGGAAAGCTCCTGGATGACGATGTTATTCACTTGGAAGTCACGTTTCGTAAGTTCCTCTGCTGATTTTTTATTGCTAGTTTGGATTTTCAACGAAATTCGGATAAATTGTCTTCCACTCAAATTAGTTGTGATTTCTGGAATGTCTACGGATGATTCGATAATCTCATCAATGGAAGGTTCTTTATCCGCAGCATCACCTTTGTTCAGTTGCATCGTTAAAATGAGTCCCACAACACCGACGAGAGTAATACAAACTAAAATGATTAGAGAAATTGTCAATACTTTATTCTTCATCTTTTTCACCTCGCAAATGTGGGTTCGACAGTAGTTGAACAGATTGATAGAAGTTAATGATACGTTCATTCACGATATCGATAGGATCAAGAACAACGTATTTTGTTCCCGTCGTTAACGTGATCGTCGTATCGGGAAACGATTCTACTTTTTCTATGTAGAGAGCATTCAAATGGAATGCAGCTCCGTTTAAGCGTGTTACTTGAATCATATGTAAAGGGCCAGGCACAAGAGCCGGCCCGACCCTCCTTTAACGAACAAATTATGTGGTGATGTATGCTATATTGATTATCGCTTCAAGTTAACGAGTTCTTGAAGGATTTCATCGGATGTTGTGATGATTCGTGTGTTCGCTTGGAATCCACGTTGTGCAACGATCATGTCGGTGAATTCTTCAGACAGGTCGACGTTGGACATTTCTAGGGAACCGGATTTCACCGTCCCCATTCCTTTGTCAGTCGCAGTTGATAGTAGTGGTGTTCCGGAATTGGGACTTGCTACGAAATAGTTGTTACCTTGCTTTTCTAGTCCACCAGAGTTAGGGAATTTAGCTAAGATCAGTTGTCCCGCATATTTAAGTTCTCCAGCTGCATCTACAAACACCACTTTACCATCATTCCCCACTGACATTGATTGTGCATCTGTTGGGATTCTAATAGGTGCATTCAACACAGATCCAGTACCAGCTATCGGGTTACCCGCTGCATCATAAGTTATAGCTGGACCATTCTCAGCATCTGGAAATGTATTAACAGCTGGGTTTGCAGCTGCCCCATAAAGATATTTACCATTACTGTCTACGATAGCCCCACTTTTATCCATATAAAAGTTACCAGCTCTAGTATAAGCATCGTTTGGATTGGGACCAGTATCCTTCACAATAAAGAATCCATCACCCTCAATTGCCAAATCTAATGTATTACCTGTAAATTGTGTTGAACCAGGAGTATGAAGTGTATCAATTGCAGCCAGCTGTGATCCTAATCCGACTTGTTTTGGATTGACTCCACCTCGAGTGGCAGTTGCAGCAGATGCGCCTGAAACAGTTTGAGAATACAAGTCACTGAAAATCGTACGACCTTTCTTAAAGCCATACGTATTGACATTGGCGATATTGTTACCAATTACATCTAGTTTAGTTTGAAAGTTTTTGAGTCCTGAAATTCCTGAGTACATTGAGCGTAACATAATGTGTTTTCCCCTCTCGGATTGTAAAGTGCATCTGCCTCTGTCGGTCGGCAGTGCTGCGGCATCCTCATTTCACGAGGTCCTGCCAGTTGTTCGTTTGTTAGCTTAGGATAATCGTTCCGTCAATGTTCGTGAAAAGCTGATCTTTTGCTTCTTTACGATCCATCGCAGTAATGACTGTAGAGTTTTTAGCACTGACAATCAGTGCAGCTTGGTCCATCAGTACGAGTGAGTCGCGAATTCCTTTCGCTTTTGCCTCGTTTACTTTGTCCGTGACATGAGCCCATTCAGCTTCAGAAATCGAGATATTCCGATCCGTCAGACGTTCTGTCGCATGTTTACTGACTTTCAGCGGTTGTGGTGTAAGCGCGTTGTTCAGTTGTTCGACGAATGACTGTTTGGGTACGGACAGTTTCAATTGTCCGGGTCGTATGTGCGGCTGCGATTGGAGACGCTGAATGTTGAGCTGTTCCATACAATCGCTCCGTTCTAACTAGTTATTTGCTTATTGAAGTGAATTTGTTACCTTCAATCTTTTCTCCGTTATCGAGAATATACAAAAGTTTTCCATCTTTATTAGAAACTGATGTAACAGTTCCTGTCTTTTCAGTTTCTCCATCTAGATAACCGACTGTTTTTCCTATTAGCATGCTAGCTTCTACTAGACTATTGGAATTCATTCCACCTGATAGTACTTCTGAAATATTCCCAGGCGACAATTCTTGTCCATCATCCATTGTGAATACTACAGATCCATTTACATATTTAATTGATGTTATTGTCCCTGTACCTTCTGTAATGACAGGCTTACCGTCTTCATCAGGTTCTTCAGCAACTTTATGCCACTTAATCTCTTTTCCAACAAAGGAATTATATTGGATCAATTGGCTTTGGTTTTGGGATTCTGCAAATTTCTCAAAAGCTTTCGTGAGATTCATTGTTTGTTCCAGAGCCGAAAATTGCGCCATTTGGGCAATAAACTCATTATCTTTCATCGGATTTGTAGGATCTTGGTTTTGCAACTGTGCAATCAGTAGCTTCATAAAATCGTCTTTCCCTAATGTTCCTTGCCCAGTCTTTCGTTCATCCCTCTGCTTATTTACAAGATACATTGAATCAGTTATCGATTTTTGTCCATCCACCATTTTTCACACCTCCACATCAAGCAAATATTCTTGGAATGATTGTTGTTCATCATGTTCTTGCTCTTGTTGCTCTTGCTCGCCGTCATTCCCTTTGAACTGTTGATGGTTAAAGTTCTGACCACGATCATTACGCGCGGGATCTTGAACAGCTTGCGTTACATCAATCCGATCTACTTGAATGTTTTGCTGGTTGAATGACTGTCTCAACTGATGTAGTTGGCTGTCGAGCATCTCTTTTCCGAGTGCTGTCGAAGCAAGGATCCTCGCAGTCATAACACCGTTAATCTGAATGAGCTCAATACGAATTTGACCAAGTTGTTCTGGATTCAGCTTGACTAACAAACGATTTGTGCCACCTTGTTGACCAAAGTTCGTTTGTTTAAAAAGTCCTTGTAATTTTGCAAGCAACGCTTCAGATTGACTGGTTTGTCGTGCTTCTGGAGTCTCTAATGAAAAAACATTCCTAGATACTATCGGTTGAACCGCGGTATTTTGAAGAAGCTGCGATTGATTTTGCTCGCTTTTTCCTTCATTAGATGCCTGTTCTTGACTACTCTTTGTCACATTTACCATCGTATTCACAAAAGCTGTTTGAACTTGAGTCTCATGTCTCTTAACAATTGCATTTGGACTGGCTTCACTGTCATGAATACCTTTCAACTGTCCACTCAACTGCACCAAACTAGCTTGTTGCCATCCGAGCAAGTCTTTTGTCGGCAGCACAGTTTCAACAGTTTTTAGTAAAGCTAAAACATTTGTAGCTTGTTGTTGAACTAATTGATCCTTGCTATTCAGCATACTTTCTAGTGAACTAGATAGTTTTGATGCATGTTCGGTTACGACATTTAAAAGAGTCCAGAGATCGTTAGAATACATAACCTCCGCCAATTCTTCTTTCGATACACCTGCTTCTTCTAACAATGAACTGATTGTTCCCATAAGCTCTGTTGGGTCAATTTCTAAAGCCTTTGCCCATTCTTCAAGAGGACTAGCTTGTCCCAGCTTACCAAGACCATTAAAAATATCTTCTTGTGGAATTCCAGTTAGTTCTTCTAGCGCCGCAGCTAGTTCTTCGACATTTGTTGCAGAAAAGATATTGCCTATTGTTTCAGTTAATGAGCCTAACTGATCGCTCGAAGGAGAAGTTTTCGCTGTTTCAACACTTTTCGTCATTCCAGCTAGCACTGATCCAAATATCCCACCTGAATCTCCAGAAGATTGAATTGCATTTCCAGCAACAGCAGTTGGTGATATCATTGCCATTGGCATTGAACCAACATTCATTTTTTCACCTCCTTAGATAAAATCTATTACTTTATGATTATATCATCATTTTGCTAAAAGAGCAGTATATTTAGCGGCATCTTTTGCAGACATTTTTTCGAGAATAGCAGCTAGCGTATTTGCTTTCATTTGGGACAAAAGTTGAAGAGCCTGGGCATCGTCCATCTCTGTAATAACAGGAGCAGCTGATTTTGCAGACATTTGTTCAAAAGTTGAGACAAGCTGTCCAACTTCTTTTTTTGATTCATCATTTGTTCTCTGTAAAACTAAAATTTCCGCTTGCAACTTTTCTTGCGCTAAGACAAGTTCTTCGTTTTTCGCGTTGGACTTTTTCAAGTCTTCTTGAATACCCATAAGTTGTTTTTCTTTTTGTTTCAACTCTTCTTTCATAGCAACGACACGCTCTTCTAATATTTTTTTGTCTTTTTTTGTTGAAGAGTCTTGTTTTTTCTGTTCAAGCACAGGCACAGAAGCTGTCCATTCCTTTGCTTTTTCAACTACATTTACATCTGCAACTTTCGCAATAATGAGCAGTACAGCAATCGCAAAAATAAGCGGAATCACAAACCACGCAAGCAACATCTGAAAGAAACTACCTGCCTTACGCTCTTCTTTAAACGAGTCTGGGGTCTTATTCTTTTTTCGTTTCACCGGCTTACCACCCATTTTCATTTTTGCGGAATTTCAGTGTCGATAGCTCATCCAATCGTTCTGCTTCTTTATGTTCCATTTCATCCTGAAAAGCGTCCCGATCTTTTTCCCGCATCTTTTCGTATTTCTTCACTTCTATCGTTTTATCAAGCAAACGCTCTTCATACCAGTTCATCTTACTTCGTGCTTGTATGACTTGTTTTTGCACAGAGTTAATTTTCATTTCTAGGCTTTCAATGAATCTAGCATAGTGATGAATTTCATTCACCGCAAATCCTTTTGTCATTTTTTCTTGTTGCTCCACTAAAACATTCTCTTTCTTTTTCAAAAGATCGTAAAGTTCAGTAGCAATTGTTTCAAATGATTCAATGGATTCCTTATATGCAGACTCCGTCTCATTCTTTTCCTGCTCCCGAAACGTTAAGACTTTCTCGAATCGATAGTGATAGGATTTCACGTATGACCGCCCCCGCTAGCGAGCGCAATCAGTTCTTCAATACTTTCTTCCATCGAAATATTGTCTTTGTATCCTTGTTTCAGGAATTTTGTAATGAGCGGTTCGTATTCGATCGCTTGGTCGATTTCTTTTGAAGTCCCTCGTTTATATGCACCTATATTGATAAGGTCTTCTGACTTATCATACGTATAGTACAATTCACGTAGTTTCTCTGCAGCTTTGACATGCTCGGGATCAGCAATGTGATTCATGAGTCGACTGACACTCTTCAATACGTTAATAGCAGGATATTGGCCTTTGTTCGCGAGTGTCCTATCTAATACAATGTGACCATCCAAAATTCCGCGAACCGCATCCGCGATTGGCTCATTCATATCATCGCCATCGACCAATACTGTATAGAACGCAGTTATCGCTCCGAATTCGTTTGTACCACTTCGTTCAAGCAGCTTAGGTAAAATTGCAAAAACGGAAGGTGTGTAACCTCGTGTTGCAGGCGGTTCTCCGACAGCCAGTCCAATTTCTCGTTGAGCCATGGCAACCCGTGTCACGGAGTCCATCATGAGCATGACATTCATGCCCTTATTTCTGAAGTATTCTGCGATGGCTGTCGCCGTAAATGCGCCTTTTATACGCATAAGCGCAGGCTGGTCAGAAGTTGCAGCAACGACTATCGTCCGACTTAATCCTTCAGGACCTAAGTCTCTATCGATAAATTCGCGAACTTCCCTACCACGCTCCCCGATGAGTGCGATGACGTTTAGATCCGCTGTAGTATTTCGTGCAATCATACCGAGTAGTGTACTTTTACCTACCCCGGAACCAGCAAAAATCCCTACTCGCTGACCACTACCTACTGTCAACATTCCGTCAATTGCTTTAACGCCGACTGCTAATTTGTCATTAATAGTCGGTCGAGTTAAAACGTTAGGAGGATTTTGCTCCGTTCGAACTGTTGCAAGCCCTTTTGGTAGTGACGATTGGTCAATGGGGTTCCCCATCGAATCTAGTACTTTACCGATCAAATTCATACCGACCTTTACTTCAAGCGGCTTCCCCGTTCCTTCCACTAAGCAACCACTCGAAATCTCCGTTACATTTGTAAAAGGCATTAACATGACTATTTCTTCACGGAAACCAACCACTTCGGCTAAAATTTTCGATTCTGACGTGCTAGTCGGATTTAAATGAATAATACATAAATCACCAATTGAACTTTCTGGACCTTTAGACTCAATCATTAAACCGACGACCCTCGCGACACGACCATACTTCTTAAACGTTTTGACACTAGATATTTTATTCGAAAGTTCTTCAGCTTTATTCATGATCAGCCCTCGCTTTCCAATAGTTCCACAAGGCGCTCTTTCATCTCATTTAACTGTTCATCAACACTCACGACGATTCTGCCATGATTCGTTTCGATGTAACACTCTGTACTTTCGAACTCATCATTCACAAAAATAAGCATCGGTACGTCAGGTGGAAAAATCGAAGCTAATTCTTCTCGGCTATCTGAAACGAGTTTATAGTATTCAGGAGATACATACACTTTCACTTCACGCATTTCACGAGCCTCTTTCAAGCCTCGTTTCACAATGGATACATACAACTCCGTGTTTTCCTCTAGCGCCTGACCGAGAATGCGTTCGGCAGATTTCATTGCAATTTCTAAGATCAATCGCTCTTGATGATCCAAGTAGGACTGACCATTCTTTTGTGCGATTTCGATCGTTTCATTGACTTGGTTGATTGTACCTTGCATATCTGAAATACTCTTTTTCGTTCCTTCTTCAAATCCTACTTGGAACGCTTCTTCATATGCTTGTTGCTGGAGAGCCGCTTTTTCAGCTTCCCAAGCATTTCTCATAGCATCAATATCATCATGAGCTGTCTCACGCATTTGTTCAATTGCTGCTTTTTCAATACTCGCTTGAGTACGTGCGTCATTCATTAGACGGTCTCGCTCCATAATAATCTCTGCTAAATTCATCTGCGGAGCCGTTGCGGCTTCTACGGTGTCCGTAACAGTCTGGAGACTGCGAATTCCAATCTTCTTCACACCTGCCATTTGGTTGGAACCAGGTCTGTAGATATTAGACAATCACATCATCTCCTCCACCGCGTGCAATAATAATTTCGCCTGCATCTTCTAGGCGACGTATTGTCGCAACAATACGAGATTGCGCTTCTTCAACATCGCGAAGTCTGACTGGTCCCATGACATCCATCTCTTCTTTGAACGACTCTGCCATACGCTGAGACATATTTTTGAAGAGTATGTCTTTAACTTCTTCACTGGATACTTTCATAGAAAGAATGAGATCTTCATTTTCACAGTCACGGATGACACGTTGAATTGAGCGGTTATCAAGAGTAATAATATCTTCGAAGACAAACATCCGTTTTTTGATTTCTTCCGCAAGTTCCGGATCCTGGATTTCGAGTGCATCAAGGATGGTTTTCTCAGTGGCTCTATCCACTCCATTGAGAACTTCAACTACTGCATCTACGCCACCTGTATCCGAGTAATCTTGAGTAACAGTCGAAGAAAGCTTCCGTTCAAGTACAGCCTCAATTTCACTGATTACTTCAGGTGAAGTAGATTCCATCGTCGCGATACGTTTAGCGATATCTGCTTGCACTTCTTGCGGTAAGGAGGAAAGAATCATACCTGCCTGCTCCGATTCCAAGTAGGACAAAATGAGTGCAATCGTTTGTGGATGTTCATTTTGAATGAAATTTAAAATCTGGCTTGGCTCAGTCCTTCTAGCAAAATCAAACGGACGAACTTGTAGAGAAGACGTCAATCGGTTAATAACTGCCTGAGCGTGCTCTTTGCCTAATGCTTTCTCGAGAACTGTTTTCGCATATCCAATACCGCCTTGAGAAATATAATCTTGAGCAAGGGCGATGTTATGAAATTCTTCAATGATTTCTTCCTTGACTGAAGACTCGACTTTTCGAACTCCAGAGATTTCGAGTGTCAATCGCTCAATTTCTTCTTCCGTTAAATGCTTGTAAATCGCAGCGGATACTTCAGGACCGAGAGAGATCAAAAGGAGAGCTGCCTTCTGCTTCCCGGACATATCTTTATCTTTTTTTACCATGTCTGACCTCTCCTTAGTCCTCTGCTATCCAAGTACGTAGCAATTTCGCGAATTCTTCCGGTTTTTCTTTCGCCATTTTTTCGAGTTGTTTTCTTCGCATGGTTCCTTCAGTTTCAACTTCACCATTGATGTCACTAACCTCAATCGCTTCCAATTGCTCCTCCAGCGCCCGTGCTTCTTCTAACGCTTGTGCCTCATCTTTCCGTCGTTTTCTAATATAAAGAATAACTAACACAATTATTACGAGGACAAGCACTCCACCTACAACATAAACCCACCAAGGGATAATAGTACGTTCTGCATCGAAATCAGCTTGTTTACCGCGAATCGGCTGGATCGATACTGCAATTTTCTCTGCTAATTGTTCTTCAGTCAGTTCTCCTGCAGAAACTTTGTCGATTGACGTGCGTACAATCGTTTCAAGAATTTGTTTGATGTCATCTTCAACACCCGGTTCTAAAGATCCAGGATCATCTGCAGTTGGTGGTTCAACCATTACTTGTAAACCGATATCTCGAATTTTATAAGGACTTTCGACAATATTTTTACGAATACGATTCACTTCGTTATTAATTGTCTCTTCCACTCGTTCATAATCTCCACTTCCAGTGGATCCTTCAACAATTGTTGTTCGGTTATCGGTCGGATCTTCTCCTTCAGGGATACCACCTGGTACAGCACCATCGCCCGTAAATGTTTCTGTTATACGTTGTACACTAAGTGCTATTCCTTCCATGCTTTCTTCGTCAACCGGTGTAACAAGATTTTCTTCACGTTTTTCTTGTTGGAAATCGATATCCGTCGTTACCGATACTACGACTTTATCTTGACCCATCATGGATCCTAGCATCATTTGAACTTGACGTTGCAGATCACGTTCAATGGATTTCTTGATTGTCATCTGATCGGCAACATTTGAACCGAACTGATTATTCTCTTGGTTCAAATCATAGTACTCGAAGTACTGGTTCATCACTACGATATCTTCTGGAGCTAAGTTTGGAATACTTTTAGAGATCAAGTTGTACAGCCCTTTGATCTGTTGTTCACTGAACTGCTGACCAGGTTCTGTCTGTAGGACAACGGAAGCACTGGCTGCTTGAACATCTTCGTTAACGAAGACCCCTTGAGTAGGAAGGGTAATCATGACTTTCGCGTCTTTCACACCTTCAATTCCAGTGATTAGTTTCGCAAGTTCATTTTGCATCGTTGCAAGCTTAATCATATTAAACTCGTTATCAGTGGTTCCAAAGCCTGCATTTTCAGAGAAAAACGAGTAGTCAATTCTTCCAGAATTCGCTAGTCCTTGAGACTCTATCGAAACAAGTAAATCATCCACACGCTCTGCAGGTACTAGTATAGAGGTACCACCTGGTGCGATTTGGTTCGGCACTGCTTGTGCATCTAACTCTTCTTTTATTCTACCAATATCCGACCGAGATAGGTCTTTGTATAACGGAACAAACGTCGTACGAGATAGGAAGAAAGTAAGAAGTGCTGCAACAACGAGAATTGAAGCAGCAATGCTAATGTACAAGATTTTCTGTTTTTTTGTCCGGTTCGACCAAAACGCTTGTAAGTCGTTTTTGATCTTTGTCAATCTCTCTTTCATTCTGATCCTCCGGTCGGCAAACGTCATCCGTACTCATTCTAATGAATAACGCCATATTTTTCTTACACTGGCATGCGCATAACTTCTTGATAGGCTTCAATTACTTTATTACGAATTTCCATAGTGGCATTCAATGCTACAGAAGCTTTTTGTGCAGTAATCATCACATTATGCAGATCTACATCCTCACCACGAACCAGCTTTTCAGTCATGACATCAGACTGAACTTGAGCAGAATTCACATCTTGGATAGCATCTTTTAAAAAACTACCGAAGTTTTGTTGTGATTCAAATGTGGTAGGCGAGGTTTTCGTTGCATCAGGCGAAAGGCCTGGTGCCAGTGCCATGATTGAAGAAATTGCCATATGCACTCATCCTTTCATACTCTTATTTTCCGATTTCAAGTGCTTTCATTAACATCGCTTTGTTTGAATTAAGAACCGTAATGTTTGCCTCATACGAACGAGTCGCAGACATCATATCGATTGTTTCTCGTAATGGATCGACGTTAGGCATTTCTACGTACCCTTCTGCATTTGCGTCTGGATGTGTAGGATCAAAGACTTGCTTAAAAGGAGTTTCTGTATCTTCTTGAATTTTCGATACAGTGACCCCATTGCCGATCCCACCTCTGTCACGAGTGCCCATCGCGGCATTTAAGAAGTTTGAAAACTGTCCTTGTTTCGGTTGAAAGGATACAGATTTCCTTTGATAGGGTTGCCACTCACCGTCAACTAGCTTACCTCGAGTTGTATCAACATTCGCCATATTGGAAGAAATAACGTCCATACGAAGCCGTTGAGCCGTTAAAGCAGAAGCTGAAGAATTCAAGCTATGGAAGATCGACATGATTATCGTCCTCCCTTGATAACATTATTAAGTGAATTGAACTTGCTGCTAATTCTATCAGCAAGAGCGTTGTAATAGATCTGGTTCGCAGCTAGATCCGCCTGTTCTTTATCCATATCCACACCGTTACCATTTTGGTTATAACTAAAATTTGTATAGGTATGCTTTGCCCCACCAGTTGAAGTTGGAGCAAACTGTAGGTGTCTCTGATCCGTTCGATAGGCTTCAAACTGAGCCGTCTTTGCATCGTTTAAGTAAGTTTTAAAGTCCACTGTTTTCACTTTATAATTTGGCGTGTCAACATTCGCTACGTTTTGCGATATTGCTTTAGATTTGTCAGATGAGAAATTGAGTCCTTTTTCTAAAGCGGAAATCGCACCTCCAAAAAGGTCCATATTATACTCCTCCTTCGTTATTTATCAAGAAATCTATTAAATTCGACATAATCTATTAAAATCCAACAATTAATACTCATTGTATCGGATAGTGAACCATTTTGTCTATACAAATTATATAAAAATCCCAGAAGTTTTGCTTACAATTTCGCATTCGTTCACAGTAAATACCCTTTTTATTAGTTCTAATGTCCCCTTTATCCGAATGATATAAATCTGAATATTTTTATATTAATAAATAAATTCCATATATCTCTTAATGTTTGTCTAATGTAACCAGTAGATATGTATTATTTACATAAAAAAAACGAGTGAAAAGCGGCAATCGCTTTTACTCGTTTTGAATTTCTTTTTAACTTGACAGGTTATGATTTTTGTTTCTCAAGCTCTTCTAGGAATTTGCTGTTCAACACTTTGATATATGTGCCTTTCATTCCTAGTGAACGTGATTCAATTACTCCAGCACTTTCAAGCTTACGAAGTGCGTTTACGATAACTGAGCGTGTAATTCCAACGCGGTCAGCAATTTTAGAAGCAACCAGAAGTCCTTCATTTCCATCTAACTCATTGAAGATATGCTCAATTGCTTCATGTTCACTGTATGATAGTGAGTTGATAGCCATTTGAACGACCGCTTTACTGCGAGCTTCTGTTTCGATTTCTTCAGATTTCTCTCGAAGAATTTCCATTCCGACAACAGTTGCACCGTATTCAGCAAGGATAAGGTCGTCTTCTTTAAATTCATCGCTCAAACGAGCAAGAATAAGTGTTCCAAGACGTTCGCCACCACCGATGATTGGAACGATTGTTGTTAATCCAGCTTTAAAGAGTTCCTGGTTTTCAACAGGGAATACTGTATATTCGCTATCAATTCCAATGTTTGGTGATGTTTCACGAATTTCAAAAAGCTGTTTTGTGTAGTCTTCAGGGAATTTACGATCTTCAAACATTTGTTTCATGCGCTCGTTTTCAATTTGGTGATGGATTTCAAGCCCAAGTAGCTTTCCTTTTCGACTCACGATGAATGCGTTACAGTCAATTACTTCACTAAGTTGCTCAGCCATTTGTTTGAAGTTCACTTGCTTACCTGCAGTTTCTTGAAGCATAGCATTAATCTTTCTCGTTTTTACTAACAGTGTCATTATATTTTCCTCCTCATTATTTCGGAACTGATAAGAATATTCTAAAGGTTTTTAATTGTTAATTAAACTATTTTGACTTTGTCACAAGATGAAATGTGACAAATCTTTGTCCTTGACGATACCTTGCAACTTTTCATCGACATAAGCAGGTGTAATTTTAATGCTTGTTGGACCAATATCTGATGCTTCAAACGAAAGTTCCTCAAGTAGACGTTCGACAATTGTATGAAGTCGTCTTGCACCGATGTTTTCCGTGTTATCATTCACATCGAATGCAATTTCAGCGATTCGATTGATAGCATCATCTGCGAACTCTAACAGGACGTCCTCTGTTGCCAGAAGTTTCTCGTATTGTCGAAGAAGGGAGAAATCTGGCTCTTTCAAAATCCTGATAAAATCCTCTTTGGTTAATTTGTCTAATTCAACACGAATCGGGAATCGCCCTTGTAATTCCGGTATAATATCAGACGGCTTTGCCATATGGAAAGCACCCGCAGCTATAAATAAAATATAATCGGTTTTCACCGCACCATACTTCGTATTCACAGTTGAGCCTTCTACAATAGGTAAAATATCACGTTGAACCCCTTCACGGGAGACGTCAGCACTAGAAGAGCCGCCACTCTTGCTTGCGATTTTATCCATTTCATCAATGAAGATAATTCCAGATTGCTCCGTTAACTGGACTGCCTGGCGTGCAATTTCGTCATGATCAATTAGTTTGTCCGCTTCTTCGGCTTCTAATACTCTTCTTGCATCTTTTACAGAAAGTTTTCTTGTTGTTGTTTTTTTCGGCATAAGCGAAGAAAGAGCATCTTGCATATTCGACCCCATCTGTTCCATTCCAGAACCTTGAAGCGCATCAAACATGGAAGGCTGTTGGGAAGCGACTTCAACAGTCACTTGCTCTTCTTCAAGCTTTCCTTGTTTCAGCAAGTCAGCAATTTCACTACGCTTACGTGTCATCTCTGTAACTTCTTCATGCTCTTCAGCGTCACTCTCATTCTTTTGCCCACCAAACAGCATTTCAAACGGATTTTGCATAGATCCCTTCTTTTTCTTTGAAGGAACGAGCAATTCCACTAAGCGTTCTTCCGCTTGAACCGCTGCTTGACCTTTCACTTGAGCACGCTGTTTTTCCTTGATAATCCGGACACCCGTTTCAACGAGGTCACGCACCATAGATTCAACGTCTCGTCCAACGTAACCAACCTCTGTAAACTTCGTTGCTTCGACTTTTACAAAAGGCGCATCCACGAGTTTTGCAATGCGACGGGCGATTTCCGTTTTCCCTACTCCGGTTGGTCCAATCATCAAAATGTTTTTCGGGATGATTTCGTTTTTTTCTTCGTCAGTCAACAAGTTACGTCTATAGCGATTTCGTACCGCAACCGCCACTGCTCGCTTCGCCTTATCTTGCCCAACAATGTAACGATTTAAAAATGCAATCATTTCTTTTGGCGTTAGTTGTTGTGAAGTCATTCCCCCAGCACCTCCACGATAATCTTGTCGTTTGTAAATACACAAATTTCAGAAGCCGTTTCAAGTGCTGCGCGAGCAATCTGTTCAGCAGTCAAGGACTCCCCCGCATATTTTGCAAGTGAACGTCCAGCTGCTAATGCATAGTTTCCACCTGATCCAATCGCAAGAATGCCATCATCAGGCTCGATCACTTCACCTGTTCCTGATACTAGTAGGAGACTCTCGTCGTTCATCACAAGTAGCATTGCCTCTAGTTTGCGAAGTATCTGGTCGCCTCGCCATTCTTTTGCAAGTTCCACAGACGCCCGCTGCAGATTACCGTTGTACTCTGTCAATTTATCTTCAAATAGATCGAACAGTGTAAATGCATCGGCAACAGACCCTGCAAATCCTGCGAGTACGTTCCCGTTAAATAATCTGCGGACTTTTTTTGCGGTATGTTTCATAACTACACTTTCTCCCATGGTCACTTGACCATCACCAGACATTGCACAAACTCCCTTATGCCGAATGGCAAAAATCGTAGTTGCATGAAATTCCATTTAAATTTCCTCCTAAGCACGCGGATGCGTATTCATATAGGTTCTTCTTAAATGCTCTTTCGTTGTATGGGTATATATTTGTGTCGAAGACAGATCACTGTGTCCTAGTAGTTCTTGGACAGTTCTCATATCCGCTCCAGCAGATAGTAAATGGGTCGCAAACGTATGACGCAACATATGGGGATAAACTTTTGACTGGATGGATGCTCGCTCAACAATGGCATCTAGCACATGCCTGACACCCCGTTCAGTAAGAGGGCCGCCTCGTAAATTAACAAATAATCGATCGTGTTTAGTACTTTTCATAAGGAAAGATCGGCTATTTTCTATGTATCGCTCGATCGCCGACTGCGCAAAGCTGCCGAATGGAACGTAGCGCTCTTTTCGGCCTTTACCCATAACGCGAACAATACCAAGATCGTTGTCGATATCACTTAAACAGATTGATGTAAGTTCACTTACGCGAATTCCTGTAGCGTAGAGAAGTTCAAGTAAAGCTCGATCTCGCAGGTCTCTAGGTTTTTCTCCAAGACACGCAACAAAAAGCTTCTCAAGTTCCTCCACATAAAAAAAAGCAGGAAGCCGTTCTTCCTTTTTAGGGTGGTGTAGTAAACGGAATGCCGTGTCATTAATGTCATATCGGGAATTGGCAAATCGAAAGAATGAACGAACTGAAGAAATCTTTCTCGAAATGGTTGCTCTCGATAATTCGCGCTCATACAGACGCGACGCAAAAAGCCGTGCTTCTTGATATGTAATGCTCTCTATCGTAAGAATACCTTCAGTTTTTAAGAACTCAAGAAATTCATCTACATCTTTTTCATACTCGGATACAGTGTGGACTGAATAGTTCTTTTCCAAACGGACGTACATGATATACTCGTTACGCATTTGGAGCGTCTTTTCATCCATAAAACACACCTCCCGAAAAATGAATAAATAATCATCATTTAAACGCTTGGCAACTAGCGTATTCGATTACCCAAACTAATTGAAAATGCTGATTACTCCTTAAATTCAAATTCATCCACGATTTACTATACACGATTTACACGTATCTCTTCAACTATGAGCCCTTAAGAAGTCAGACCTCTAGACATTATTTTTCAACATCGCCACCAAAAGTTCACAAATCTCTCACATTTGTTCAATAAAAATAAGAAGAAAGGTAATACCTTCCTTCTTTACACATTTCTTATAGTTGGTTATCGCTCTTAAACGTATCCAGCGCTTCGAGTGCCCGATTCGCATGTCTTTCAGCTCGCTCTAGTTTAGAACGGACACGTTCTCCTAAATCTGGGAATAATCCAAAGTTCACGTTCATTGGCTGGAAGTTCTTTGAATCAGCTTCAGTAATATATCTTGCCATACTACCTAATGCTGTCTGATGCGGTAGAACATAGAGTTCTTCACCTAAAGCAAGTCTTGCTGCGTTCATACCTGCAACTAAACCTGCTCCCGCAGACTCCACATACCCTTCAACGCCTGTCATTTGACCCGCGAAGAATAAATTCGGATTGGCTTTTAGCTGATAGGTTGGTTGCAACACTCTCGGTGAATTGATGAACGTGTTCCGATGCATCACACCGTAACGTACAATTTCAACATTTTCAAGACCTGGTATGAGTCGCAATACTTCTTTTTGTGCGCCCCATTTCATGTGCGTCTGGAATCCGACAATGTTATAAAGAGTTCCAGCTGCATCATCTTGGCGAAGCTGTACGACGGCTTTTGGACGTTTACCGGTTTTCGGATCTTCCAATCCAACTGGCTTCATCGGACCAAACAGTAGTGTCTTCTCACCTCGACTTGCAAGAACTTCAACAGGCATACAACTCTCGAAGTACACTTCTTTTTCAAATTCTTTAAGTTCCGCTACTTCCGCATTGACTAATGCATTGTAAAATACAGCAAATTCCTCTTCATTCATCGGACAATTGAGATAAGCAGCTTCTCCTTTGTCGTAACGTGATTTCAAGTACACTTTGTCCATATCGATAGAGTCTTTCTCGACGATAGGTGCTGCCGCATCATAAAAGTATAGATACTCTTCACCAGTAAGCTGTCGAACTTTTTCAGCCAGAGCGGGAGAAGTGAGTGGACCTGTCGCAATCACTGTTATGCCTTCAGGAATCTCCGTCACTTCTTCATTTACAACTTCCACTAGTGGATGATTGCGTACTTTTTCCGTTACATGCGCGGAGAACTCATGACGATCGACAGCAAGCGCTCCACCAGCAGGAACGGAGCAAGCATCCGCTGCTGCAATAATGATCGAGTCAAGACGTCGCATTTCTTCTTTGATGACGCCTACAGCATTCGTCAGTGAGTTTGCACGTAACGAGTTACTGCAAACGAGTTCTGCGAATTTGTCTGTATGGTGCGCCGGAGTTTGTTGTACAGGTCGCATTTCATATAAACGGACCTGTACCCCTCTACTTGCAATTTGCCAAGCCGCTTCACTTCCCGCAAGTCCTGCACCGATGACATTTACAATTGGTGTCACATTGAACCCTTCTCTCTAGCTAAATTATTCTTGTGGTTTCTCTTTATAATCACATTCCGTACATTGGATCTGCAATCCTTTTTTTAGTCGTTTTTCAACAAGTGTACTTTCACATTTCGGACATGGTCTCGAAATTGGTTTATCCCAAGAAATATATTCGCATTCAGGATATCGATCACAACCATAGAAAATCCGGTTTTTCTTACTCTTCCGTTCGACGACTTCCCCTTCTTTGCAAAGCGGACAAGTCACGCCTATCGGTTTAATGATCGCTTTTGTATTACGACAATCCGGGAAGTTTGAGCAGGCCATGAACTTGCCATAACGACCCATTTTATAGACCATTGGAGACCCACACTTTTCACAATCTTCTCCGGCAGGCTCATCTTTAATTTCGATTTTTTCCATTTCTTCATCTGCGACTTTCAAATGCTTTTCAAAGTCTTTGTAAAACTCATCAATGACCGTTACCCAGGGGATTTCTCCCACTTCTATATGATCCAGACTTTGTTCCATTTTAGCCGTAAACTCCGCATTGGTGATGTCTGAGAAATATTGGTTGACCGCAGCATTGACAATTCCACCTAATTCAGTTGGAACAAATCGTTTTGCATCTAAAGTGACATAGCCTCTTTTTTGAATAGTATCCAATGTTGGCGCATACGTCGATGGTCGTCCTATCCCTAGCTCTTCCAAAGTTTTCACAAGGCGTGCCTCGGAATAACGTGGAGGCGGCTGAGTGAAATGTTGTTTCGGATCAATCGAAGCACACTTGACCGTTTCCCCTTCAGTAAGCGGAGGAAGGACATTATCCTTTTCTTCTTCCTTATCATCATGACTCTCAATATACACTTTCATGAATCCTTGGAACTTCACTTGGGATCCTGTTGCTCTGAACTGTACATCATTATTAAGTAAATCTACAGTCACCGTATCAAGAATGGCAGGTGCCATTTGACTTGCGAGAAAACGCGACCAAATGAGTTTGTATAATTTCAACTGATCTTTTGATAAAAACGCTTTCATCGCTTCAGGTGTACGTAGGACAGATGTTGGACGGACGGCTTCGTGAGCGTCTTGTGTCTTCGCAGCTGAAGACTTGCTAGCCGCTTTTGTTTTACGTGTAAACTCTTCACCATACATCGTCTCAATATGCGATTTCGCTTCAGCTTGAGCCGTCTCGGATGTTCTCGTCGAATCCGTTCGCATATACGTAATGAGTCCGACGATTCCTTCTTTACCGATTGTAATCCCTTCGTACAATTGCTGGGCAATCATCATCGTTTTCTTCGCACGGAAGTTCAACTTACGTGCTGCCTCTTGCTGTAGTGAAGACGTTGTAAATGGCACAGCAGGATTACGTTTACGTTCTTTCTTCACGACTTGGTGTACCTTAAAGTCATCTCCATCCAAGTTAGAGAGAATCTCGTCTACTTGACTTTTGTCTGTCAGTTTGACTTTCTTACCAGCTGTTCCATAGAAAGAAGCCTCAAAATCACCTTCTTTTTTACTGAATCCAGCACCGATTGACCAATACTCTTCAGGTTCGAAGGATTTAATTTCTTCTTCGCGATCAATAATGAGCTTCAAGGCAACAGATTGAACACGACCTGCTGACAAACCTTTCTTGACTTTCTTCCATAGAATCGGACTGATATTATAGCCAACGAGCCTATCAAGAATACGACGGGCTTGTTGGGCATCTACTAAATCCGTATTGATTGGACGTGGATTTTTAAACGACTCTTTAATTGCATCTTTTGTAATTTCGTTAAAGACGACGCGACAGTCGGAATGATCATCCACACCAAGCTGATGCGCAAGATGCCAGGCAATTGCTTCCCCTTCTCTGTCGGGGTCAGCCGCGAGAAAGATTTTTTTCGCTTTTTTTGCTTCTTTTTTCAAATCTTGTAGGATCGGGCCTTTTCCCCGAATCGTAATATACTTCGGTTCATAGTTGTTTTCTACATCGACGCCCATTTGACTGCGAGGCAAGTCTCTTAAGTGGCCAAGGGATGCGCGCACTTTGTATTTCTTTCCTAAATAGCGTTCAATTGTCTTTGCTTTTGCTGGTGATTCCACGATTACTAGGTAATCTGCCATTCTAATGTGCCCCCCTTAAAGAGGTTCTTTGTATTTATTCATCTAAAAGAATATCTGTTGCAAAATGTATAACAGTTTTCATGGAAAAGCAACTATTTTAGTAAAAAGACATTTCTCTCGTCAAGATTCGACAAGAGATTCTATGATTTGAAAGCCACTCCAAATCGGTCGTGCTCCTTCATCTAATAATTTGTTCGGCCCTAATGACAATGGCGAGTCTATTGGTCCAGGGACTGCAAATATTTCTTTTCCATGATCGAGAGCATGCTCAATTGTACTCATCGTTCCGCTCTTCACTGCGGATTCCGTAATGACAATGGAGTTGGACAGTCCACTTATAATCCGGTTCCTCATTGGGAATGTCCATTTAGCAGGTGGATGGTATGGCGGATACTCAGTTATTAAAAGGTGCTCTTTTGCCATAGTTGCTGCAAGCTCCGCATTTTCTTTCGGATACAGATGAAGGAACCCGTGTCCAAGTACCGCTAATGTCTGACCACCAAATTTTATAGCAGCTTGATGAGCCATTGTGTCTGCACCTTTCGCAAGTCCTGAAACAATTACAGATCCATGTTGGACGAGTGGTGGGACAATCATGTCCATAGCACAGACCGAGTATTTCCCAGCTTTGCGAGAACCAATTATTCCAACTTTACTTGGTTTTTTCAGTAAACTCTGATTACCTTTCGTATAAAGTACGGCAGGTGGATCTATTAACTGTTTTAGTCGTTCGGGATAATCAGGATGTGTATAAGGAATGGGGATGATTCCTTTTTCGAGTAGCAAATCTAAGAGAGGGAGTGGGGTTAGTTGGGCAAGTTTCAGGTTCAGGTTTGTCCGTTGTTTTTGTGATAAATTAGGTACGCATTTATGGTCAAGGTTATTTTCAAGCAATCTAGCAAGTTGGGGATAAGGGACAGGCAACGCATAGTGAAGTTTCAAAAGCTGATGTTCTTGTGCAGAAAGCTTCATTAAATCTCTCCTCTTTGTATAGAAAAGATGCAGCGTATCCATTGAATACGCTGCATCTTCTATATTAGTGGGTTTTACACTTTTCGTATAGCCCTTTTTCTTTAATTACTTTAATCAATGTCTCTCCGATAACAGATGGCGTTTCTGCAACCTCTACGCCAGCGTTATTGAGTGCTTTGATCTTTTCGTCAGCAGTTCCTTTACCGCCAGAAATGATGGCACCAGCATGGCCCATACGCTTTCCTGGAGGTGCCGTTTGTCCACCGATGAATCCTACAACCGGTTTCTTCATGTTGGCTTTGATCCACTCAGCTGCTTCTTCTTCAGCAGTTCCGCCGATTTCACCAATCATAACAACTGCGTACGTATCTTCGTCTTCGTTGAATTCTTTCAACACGTCGATGAAGTTTGTTCCATTGACTGGGTCTCCACCAATACCAACAGCTGTCGTTTGACCGATACCTGCTTCAGATAGTTGGTGAACCGCTTCGTACGTCAATGTACCAGAGCGTGAAATTACGCCTACGTGGCCTTTTGTATGAATGTATCCAGGCATGATACCGATTTTACATTCTTCAGGTGTAATGACACCAGGACAGTTCGGTCCAACAAGACGTGTCTTTTTACCGTCCATGTAACGTACAACTTTCACCATATCAAGAACAGGAATGTGCTCTGTAATACAGATTGCCATATCAAGTTCAGCGTCTACCGCTTCCATGATTGCATCTGCTGCGAAAGGTGCTGGTACGTAGATTACGGAAACATTTGCGCCGGTTTCTTTGACAGCTTCTTCCATTGTATTGAATACAGGAACGCCATCAACTTCCGTGCCGCCTTTGCCTGGTGTTACACCGGCAACGATTTTCGTTCCGTATTCAAGCATTTGCTGGGTATGAAATTTTGCAGTCCCGCCAGTGATACCTTGGACGACTACTTTTGTATTTTTATCGATATAAATACTCATCGTTTGTCCCTGCCTTTCTTAGCCTACGATTTCAACAATCTTTTGCGCGCCGTCTGCCATTGAGCCAGCTGCAATGATATTAAGTCCTGATTCGTTCAGCAATGCTTTACCTCTTTCCACGTTTGTTCCCTCAAGGCGAACAACTAGTGGTACTTCAAGGCCGACTTCTTTCGCTGCAGTGATAACACCCTCAGCGATAACATCACATTTCATAATTCCGCCAAAGATGTTAACGAAAATTCCTTTAACATGCTCATCTGAAAGGATGATTTTGAACGCTTCAGTTACTTTTTCAGCAGTCGCGCCGCCCCCAACGTCAAGGAAGTTTGCGGGTGATCCGCCGTAGTAATTGATCGTATCCATTGTAGCCATAGCAAGTCCAGCACCATTGACCATACAACCAATGTTCCCGTCTAGAGAAATATAGCTCAAGTCATACTTGGAAGCTTCGATTTCTTTTGCGTCTTCTTCTTCGAAGTCGCGCAACTCAACGATGTCCTTGTGACGGAACAATGCGTTGTCGTCAAAGTTAAATTTAGCATCAAGTGCAAGCACTTGATCATCACCTGTGACAACGAGTGGGTTGATTTCTACGATAGAAGCATCTTTTTCAACGAATACTTGGTAAAGACCTGTCATGAATTTCGCTGCTTTGTTCACAAGATGTGCAGGAATATTCATGTTGAATGCCATACGGCGTGCTTGGAATCCAGTCAATCCAGAGACTGGGTCGATGACTTCATGGAAGATCTTTTCAGGAGTCGCTTCTGCAACTTCTTCAATATCCATTCCGCCTTCTTCAGATCCCATAAGTGTAACACGATCCGTAGCACGGTCTACAACAAGACTGATGTAGTATTCTTTTTTGATGTCAGCGCCTTCTTCAATAAGTAAACGCTTGACCTCTTTCCCTTCAGGACCCGTTTGGTGAGTCACCAACGTTTTGCCAAGAAGTTCTTTTGCGTAAGTACGTACTTCGTCAAGATTTTTAGCAATTTTGACGCCGCCCGCTTTACCTCGACCACCTGCATGAATTTGCGCTTTTACGACAAATACTTCAGTGCCAAGTTCTTTCGCTGCTTTTACTGCCTCTTCTGGAGAAAATGCTGCAATCCCTTTTGAAGCTGCAACTCCATAATCACGAAGCAGTTGTTTCCCTTGATATTCATGGATATTCATCTTATATCCTCCAATCAAACTGATAACTATTCTTTACTGCGTACTCTATTGTAGTAAACTTGTCATACTATGTCCATATTTGTACTCGTAAAGTGCGAAATTTCTGTTCTACTACAGTCTTAAACTGTTTATTTTCCGCTTTTTGAACGATCTAATCTGTAAACATAGGCCAGAACTTCCGACACCGCTTGATATAGCTGGTCAGGAATTGTCTCATTTACTTCTAACTGACCGAGTAATTCCACTAGACTTGGATCTTCTTGTATAGGAACCCCATGTTCTCGAGCTTTCTCGAGTATATTCTCCGCAATTTGACCTTTTCCTTTTGCCGTCACTTTCGGTGCTTCGTTGAGCTCAGGCAAATAGGTCAACGCGATTGCTTCACGGCGCTTATATCGATTTTCACTCATATCCGGAAATCGACTCCTTGCGTTCCGCTATCCGCAGATATGCTAGACTTAGTCGGAGTAATCACTTCTTCTTGGAATTGTTTAAAACGGACAGCGGAAAGACGATATCCTTCCGCATCTAATCCTTCTGCTAGTCTATCCTCAAGGACCGCTCCTAGCATTTTCAATGTAGGATCTTCATTGAAAATCGTTAATGTCACTACTTTGTTTTGTACTTGCATATCGACCACTGTTTTGTGAAGAGCCTCTAAATCTAAGTAAAACAAGACACGTGCATGATCCGGATCAATCTTCCCATCTTCTTTCATCCGCCCGTTCCACTCAATCGTTGTGTCAATTCTCTTCCCCTGCAAGTGAAGTGGTACTTGCATGATTATCTGCTGTTGTACACCAGATTCTGTGGATTGTAGAGGTTGCCCATTCAATCTTGAAACGACTGTTTCTGCTGCTTCGCGTAGAGCTGTTCCTGCCATACCTTCTTGTAAAAGTGCAACAAGCTGAGGTTTTAGGGAATCTTGAATTTGTGAAATGTGAAGTTCTTTTGATGCGAGACCTGCTTCGTAGTGAACACCCAGCTTTACTAATACAGATTGTATTGCTTGTTTAATAGTACTGCCTGAAAGTTCTTCACTTGTTGCCGCTTCTGCTGCAGCTAAGAAGGATTGAATGACAGGGGCATTCGATTGCATAGCTTGTTTAACAAGTGCAGGGAGTTTGTCTAGCCCCCCTTGAGCATCAAGTACTGATTGTAACAGAGCCGGCATCCCCGTTTGTAATGGAGTGGAATTTGAATTCGCAGAAGACTGAGCGGGATTTTGGCTAGGTAGCATTTGTTTTGTAGCTACATTGAATAATGTCTCACTAAACTTCGCAAGTAAGGCGCTTGCAGTTTCATTAGTTTGAGAATGAGCTGATAAAAAATTCGTTAACTGGGTTTTCACACCTGTAGGTAAATCCGTTTGTTGAGTGATTCGTTGGAGTTCTGCGGATGCTCCTACAGGGAGCTTAGTTGCACCAGCTGTTGCTTGTTGAAGCGCTGTTAACAACTGCTTCGCGTCCATTTTAGGAGCATTTTCCGATTGTCCAGTGGCACTAGAAGTAGTATTGGTTTGTTGCGCCACTTGTTTTTCAACAGTCTGCATTTGAACTTGGGTGTTTTGAGATGAATTGACAAGCTTTGCTAACATGGTTGGAAGATTGGCAAGAGATGTTTGTGCAGGTAAGATCCCTGCTGACTTTAGAAGTTGGACCGCTTGGAACCTAAGTTCGGGAGGAGCTGTTTTGTCCAGTGCAGTCGAAAGTGTTTGTGCCAACAGTTTGCCTCCATTGGCTTCCAATAACGGCCGTTTTATTTGCTGAAGAATCGTTTGAATATCCGTCTTTTGAGTGGCGGGGATTTTGCTATCCGCGCTGACTGCCTGCTGAAGTGCATCAAGGACGCCTTGAAGCCCCGCTTTCGTTTCAATGCCCATCATCGCATGAAACAGTTGGGGTGTTATAGGTAACTTGAGGGACACCAACTTCCCTATCGATTGAAGCGCTTCCTGCTGTTGTCCAGGTGACGTTTGCTTCAGAAGTGCTTCACCCGCAATCAATGATTCTCGCGTGATAGGAATTTGCTGTTTCATGAAAAAGTCCACAAGTTTACGCATTTCTGGCGTCTTAGTAAGTTGTAAAGTATCGAGCAAACTGCCGATTTTCGCGCTTTGACTCTCCCCTTGCGCATGTGGTCCGGAGACCAGTTTCAACTGTAATTCTGGTTCAGTTGCCTTCACTTGAAAATAATAAGAGTCTCCCGCCTTTAGTGGGACTTCTAATTTTGCATTAAGCTTTTGGTTGCCGATTTGGACTTCCGCCATTTCACCTGGATATAGTTGTTTGATCGTCCCATGGAAAAGTTGCCCTTCTCTTAGTTGAGCGGACTGTGACGATTGTACATTTCCTAAATTGGCTGGTTTGAGGTTTGGGGTTATTGACGGATTGTTCATCTGTCAGCCGCCTTTCTTGCGATCATTGTCTTGATCGGTTCAAATGTTTTCCGATGGTGAATGCTCGGACCATAATCTTTGAGCGCATCCAGGTGTTCTGGCGTACCATAACCTGCATGTTTATCAAAACGATACATTGGATATTCCTCGTGTAATTCATCCATCAACTGATCTCTTGTCGTTTTCGCAAGTATGGATGCAGCAGCTATCGCTAAACTTTGAGCATCTCCTTTCACAATGGAGGCAGATGGACATTTTACTGTTAGTGGCATCGCATCCGCAAGGACTTGATCGGGTTCAATAGACAATGTGGAGATTGCCTGTTCCATCGATTCGCGTGTCGCTGCATAAATATTGATGTCATCAATCCGTTTCGCAGATTGCACATGCACAGACCAAGCTACCGCGATTCGTTTGATAATTTCTGCAAGGCGTTCGCGTTCTTTCTTGGGGATCTGTTTAGAGTCATCCAATCCGATCAGCTCGTCTGCTTCAAGTGGCAGAATGACAGCTGCTGTCACAACTGGACCTGCTAAAGGGCCTCTGCCAGCTTCGTCCGTCCCCGCTACTTGAGCTCCTTCAAACGGTGCATACGAAGCATCAAATTGCTGTTTCTCTATGTGGCTAGCCTTAGAAGCGCAGCGTTTGTCATACGCTCTATTCCAGCTAATGAGCGCTTGTTGTACTCCTTTACGTTCATCCTTTGACAACTCCGCCATCCACGGCTCAAGCTCGTTCGTTTCTTTGAGTAGTAATTTAATCGATTGTATTGTTTTCACACGCTCACCTTCCATCCTTCTTCAATTCCTTACTTCTTTTATCGGTCACTCCACTAATTTTTAGATATACAAAAGCCGAAGCCGGTTGCCGGCTCCGGCTAGGTCACTCCTGTTCTTCTGTCCAGTCGAATGTTAACCTTCCAAAATTACCTGTTCTGACATCTTGTATAATTAGCTCTGCAACTTTATCGTAGTCGATTTCTCCACCAGTCGTATAGGCTTTTCGACGTGCACCTACTGCTTCAAACAGTTCGGCCGTATTGTCCTCTACTGTAGCGAAGCCATACCGTTCTTCTAATCGTCCTGAATAACGATTAGACAAAAATCTTAAACCGTACATCGCTAGATCTTCCATATTTACAATCGTGTCTTTAATTGCGCCCGTCAGCGCGAGCTTTTGACCTATCTCAGGATCTTCAAACTTCGGCCATAGAATTCCCGGCGTATCAAGCAGTTCTAATTCTTTTTCATACTTAATCCATTGCTGAGCTTTAGTGACACCTGGCTTATTTCCTGTTTTAGCTATATTCTTATGAGCAAGTCGATTGATCAGCGTTGATTTTCCAACGTTCGGAATTCCGACGATCATCGCGCGAATTGCACCTGGTCGGATCCCGCGCTTTTTCATCCGCTCAATTTTAGGCGCTAATACTTCTTTAGCTACCTTCGTTACTGCCTGCAGCCCTTTGCCTTCAAAAGAGTTAATTGCGACTGCACGAATGCCTTGCTCATCAAAATATCGGATCCATTTAGCAGTTTCATGTTCATCCGCCAAATCCATTTTGTTTAGAATTAGTATTCTTGGTTTTTGATGAATGACTTCATCGATCATCGGATTCCGAGAAGATAATGGAAGTCGTGCATCTACAAGTTCAAATACAATATCTACAAGTTTCAACTGTTCGGTTACTTCTCTTCGGGCTTTCGCCATGTGACCGGGAAACCATTGAATGGTCATCTGCTCCCCCTACTTTCTCAATCCACTAGCCCAATATCATCCATCGGCCAGAAAACAAATTTTGTCGTTCCTATAATTTCATCTATATTGATTTCACCAATATGTCGCGAGTCATTACTTTTTCTTCGATTATCCCCCATTACAAACACATGCCCTTCAGGAACGGTTTGCTGTTGAATCTTCTCTTCCAACGTAAAGTCTTCAGTTAGCGTGCCTTCTGTAATCTCTTTTTTATATGCATCCAGATAAGGTTCCGGATACGCTTGATCATTTATATAAAGAACATCATCTTTATATTCTACGGTATCGCCGGGAAGCCCAATGACGCGTTTAATATAATCTTTTTGTTCAGGTGCATGGAATACAACAATATCGAAACGTTCCGGCTTGCCAATCGAATAACTGATTTTGTTCACAATCATTTTGTCGCCGTCTTCCAGTGTCGGCATCATGGAGACTCCATCTACAACAATCGGCGTGAAGAGAAAAACACGAATGATCGCTGCAATTCCAAATGCAATAAGTAGCGCTTTCACCCATTCAAAGGTTTCATTTTTCTTTTTCTTTTCGTTCATGCCATTGCCCCCTGTAGTCTATTAAACCCATTGTACCTTCAATTCCACTTAGAGGCAAAAAGAAAGGAGGCCGTATAAACGGTCTCCTGATCTTTCTATGCTTATCGAAGTTCTTTGATACGTGCAGCTTTTCCGCGTAGGTTGCGAAGGTAGTACAACTTCGCACGACGTACTTTACCACGACGAGTAACTTCTAATTTTACGATTTTTGGTGTGTGTACAGGGAATGTACGCTCCACGCCAACACCGTTAGAGATTTTGCGAACTGTGAATGACTCACTGATTCCGCCTCCACGACGCTTAATAACGACACCTTCAAATAGCTGAATACGCTCACGTGTTCCCTCAACGATTTTTACGTGCAAACGCACTGTGTCTCCCGGACGGAATGCCGGTAGATCGCTTTTAAGCTGATCTTTTGTAATATCTGCAATTAGTTGTTGCATGATTTTTTCTCTCCTATCCTTAGAGGCTCTTGCGATGCATGACCGCAGCGGAACATCAGTTAAGTATGTGCTTACATAGAAGCACGTATATCATATTAGCATAAACCGAGGTTGTGTGCAACAGTCACCGGCTAGATTTCAGTCGCTTCAACATCTTTTCCTGCTCCGATGTCAACGAAATTTTATCTAACAAATCAGGACGACGCTCGAGTGTACGTTTAAGTGATTGCTCCGTACGCCACTTGTCAATTTCACCATGATTTCCTGATAGTAATACATCTGGCACTGAATGGCCCTTATAGGTCGCTGGGCGTGTATAGTGTGGATGCTCTAGCAACCCTGTTGAGAAAGAATCTTCCACAGATGACACGTTATTCCCTAGCACTCCTGGCAGCAAACGTACTACACTATCTATAATCGCCATCGACGCAATTTCACCACCAGTTAGCACAAAATCTCCGATTGAAAGTTCGTCTGTCACAAGATGCTCTCGGATCCGCTCATCATATCCTTCATAATGGCCACAGATGAAAACAAGGTTCTCCTCTGACGCCAGCTCCTCAGCTTTAGCCTGGGTGAAACGTTCTCCCTGGGGACACATCAGAATGACTCGAGGCGGCTTTGTAGCATCCTTTGTGACAGCTTCAACCGCATTGAAGAGCGGTTCTGGCTTCAATACCATTCCGGCGCCTCCACCATACGGATAATCGTCCACTTTGTGATGCTTATTCTCGGAGTAGTTTCTGAAATCAGTAACTGAAAATGAGACAGCTTTGTTCTCTTGGGCTTTCTTCAGAATCGAAGTATGAAGGACCCCTTCGAACATTTCTGGAAATAACGAGAGAATATTGATATTCATCATGAAAGAAGCCCTTCCATGACCTCAATCGTAATTTTCTTATTTTCGATATCGATCTCTTTGACGATATCTTCGATATAAGGAATGTAGTGTGGTTTACCTTGGGCTGGTGTAACTGTCCACACATCGTTTGCGCTGGTTTCTAATATATCTGTAACCTTGCCGATTGAGTCCCCTTCGAGAGTGACAACATCGCATCCTTTGATTTCGTGATAATAGAATTCGTTTTCCTCAAGTTCACCAAGTTGCTTCTCTGATATTTTCAGCATCCCGGTTTTGTATTTTTCTACGTGGCTAAGATTGAAGTGGTTTTCAAAAGTGAGCAAGTAGAAGTTTTTGTGAATGCGCGCTCCTGAGATTTTAAGCTTGATGGGTGTAGTTTCGTTTGGCATGAACAGGGATAGTTCACTACCGACCGCAAATCGTTCTTCCGGGAAGTCTGTCCGAGGAGTGACTCGTACCTCACCTTGTATTCCGTGCGTATTGACGAGTTGCCCGACGTTAAACCATTGCATAATCCATTCACTTCCTTTGTTCGTTTATATGAAGTTAAAAATTCATTGATATAGAAAAAGAGAGGAACCGAGGCTCCTCCCTTTACGCAGTGTTAGTCAGCGATATCCAGGTAAACTCGTTTACCTCGGTGGCTGCCTGCAGCTGATGTAACAATTGTCCGTATCGCATCTGCGACACGTCCTTGCTTTCCAATGATCTTCCCCATGTCTTCAGGGTGGACAGAAAGTTTGTAGGCAACCCGATTCGTTTGTTCATCCTGTTCGACGTGAATCGCTTCGGGATAATCGACTAACGGTTTTACGATTGTCTTAATCAGCTGCTCCATTAGCGCACCTCCTGATTACTTGCTAAGTTTTGCGTTATGGAATTTCTCCATGATGCCTTGTTCTGAGAACAAGTTACGAACTGTATCAGATGGCTTAGCGCCTTTCTGCATCCAATCCAAAACTTTTGCTTCGTCAATTTTCACTTCAGCCGGCTTTGTAAGCGGGTTGTAAGTTCCAACTGTTTCGATTTGACGGCCATCACGAGGAGCTCGTGAATCTGCTACTACGATACGATAGAAAGGTGATTTCTTTGCACCCATACGTTTAAGACGAATTTTTACTGACATTTTTAGTTGCACCTCCGAATAGTTTCACACAAGATAGTATATTATCAAGCTTTTTGTTGTTTGTAAAGTGTTTTTTCTTAACACCTTGTTTTTCGAATAAAATTACTTAAAAAAAGCATCCATTCCCGGCATTTTCATCTTCTTTTTACCACGTTGTTGTGCACCGGTCATCTGCTTGACCATCTTTTTCATTTCTTCAAACTGCTTCAGTAATCGGTTGACTTCTTGGATTGAAGTACCTGATCCTTTCGCAATTCGTTTTTTCCGGCTCGCGTTAATCATCTCAGGTGTGGTGCGTTCTTGCGTTGTCATCGAGTAGATGACTGCTTCCACTTTCCCCATTTGGCTCTCATCGACTTTTGCATTGTCAAGACCTTTAATTTTGTTGAATCCAGGCATCATTTTTAAAATCTCATCAAGTGGACCCATTTGCTTCACTTGTTGCAACTGATCTAGGAAATCATCCAAAGTGAAGGTTTGTGTGCGAAGCTTTTGTTCAAGTTCTTTCGCTTTGTCTTCATCGACATTTTCCTGAGCTTTTTCAATGAGAGACATCACATCACCCATGCCGAGAATCCGGGAGGCCATACGTTCAGGATGGAATGGCTCAAGCGCATCCATTTTTTCACCCATACCGACATATTTGATGGGCTTTTGAGTAACTGCACGAATTGAAAGTGCCGCACCACCACGTGTATCTCCATCAAGTTTTGTAAGAGCGACACCTGTAATACCAATCGCATCGTCAAAGTTTTTCGCCACGTTTACAGCATCTTGACCAGTCATTGAGTCTACAACGAGGAAGACTTCATCAGGCGATGAAAGTTCACGAATATCTTTCAACTCTTGCATAAGAGTTTCATCAATATGCAATCGTCCTGCCGTATCAATGATCACGACGTCATTGTGATCCTCATCTGCTTTTTTGAGTGCTTGACGAACAATTTCCACAGGTGAGATATCAGTTCCCATAGAAAAAACAGGAATCGTCAATTGCTTCCCTATCGTTTCCAGCTGCTGAATGGCTGCAGGTCGATAAACGTCTGCTGCGACGAGTAATGGAGATTTGTTGTTCCGCTTTCGCAACGAATTTGCAAGTTTCCCAGATGTCGTTGTTTTACCGGCACCTTGTAAACCAACCATCATAATGACAGTTGGCGACTTACGGGCAAACTGAATAGCCGTTTGCTCTTCTCCCATCAACTTTGTGAGTTCATCTTTTACGATTTTCACGACTTGTTGACCAGGTGTCAGACTCTTCATGACGTCTTGACCGACCGAACGCTCACTAACTGTCTTCACAAACTCTTTTACGACTTTCAAATTGACATCCGCTTCGATTAACGCAAAGCGGACTTCTCTCATCATTTCTTTTACATCAGCTTCACTAATTTTACCCTTGCCTGTGATTTTCTGAAGCGTCCCTTGCAGGCGCTGCGCTAATCCTTCAAAAGCCATGCATAGAGCCCCCTTAGTCGTGTTCTTTAATTTGTTGTAATAAAATTTGTACTTCATCTGTCAGCGCTTTTTCAGTGGAAAGTCGCTGTTCGATCTGCTCGATTAACTCTGATCGTTCTTGAAATTTATTGAACAACGAAAGTTTTGCTTCATAGTCTTCGAGCATCGCTTCTGTTCTGCGGACATTATCATAGACAGCTTGTCTGGACACTTCGTATTCCTCCGCAATTTCGCCTAATGACAAATCGTCTAGGTAATACAGTTCCATATAAATGCGCTGCTTATCCGTCAATAATGATTGATAAAAATCAAAGAGGAAGTTAACACGTGTCGTTTTCTCTAGCATGTACAATTCCTCCTCAGACCTTCTCTTAATAGTAGCTGTTGCCTCATAGTCCGTCAAGGTATTTTACTTGTCTTTATCCTCTTCAACTTCCTGATCCGCTTCTAACTCCAACCCATCAGCAAAAAGTCCGTACACATACTTTTCAGGATCAAATGGCTGCAAATCATCGATGCCTTCACCTAATCCTACAAACTTAACAGGAATATTCAACTTATTACGGATTGCTAAAACGATTCCACCTTTTGCAGTCCCGTCAAGCTTCGTAAGAACAATCCCGGTCACGTCTGTAGCTTCTTTAAACGTTTCTGCTTGAATCAATGCATTTTGACCCGTTGTCGCGTCAAGTGCGAGTAACACTTCATGAGGTGCTCCCGGGATTTCACGGTCGATGACACGGTGAACTTTTTTCAATTCATTCATCAAGTTCACTTTGTTTTGTAATCTACCAGCTGTATCACAAATCAAGACATCCACATTGCGTTTTTTTGCAGCACTAACGGCATCAAACATAACTGCAGCAGGATCGGATCCTTCAGACTGTCGAATCACTTCAACTCCAGCACGCTCACCCCAAACAACAAGTTGGTCGATGGCCCCGGCGCGGAATGTATCACCTGCTGCAAGCATGACGGTCTTTCCTTCAGCTTTCAAACGGGAAGCTAGTTTACCAATTGTCGTAGTTTTTCCTACACCGTTTACTCCTACCATGAGAAGGACTGTGATTCCGTCTTCTTGGATATTCAAGCTATTATCAATTTCACCTTGAGAATTATAGATTTCAACAAGCTTTTCAGAAATAACCGTTTGAATTCCAGCTGTATCTTTAATATTCTTGCGTTGCACTTCGACTTTCAGTAGGTCGATCAATTCCATTACTGTTTCATATCCAACATCTGCTTGTAGCAAGACCTCTTCTAATTCCTCGAAAAACTCTTCGTCGATTTCACGGAAACGGGCAACCAAATCATTCACTTTAGACGTGAATGAATCGCGAGTTTTAGTTAAACCCTCTTTGAATTTACCCGTTACCGAATCATTCGTGCCCGTGATTTTCTCTTTCATTTTCTTAAAAAAAGACATCATTCTCACATTCCTTTATAAAATTATGGTGTGCTTAACGCGGTTTCCGGAACTTCGGACATTTTTACTGATATGAGTCGGGATACACCAGATTCTTGCATCGTAATTCCGTACAAGACATCGGCTCCTTCCATCGTCCCTTTTCGATGGGTAATGACGATGAACTGAGTATCCTCCGAAAACTTTTTCAAATATCGGCTATACCGAATGACATTTGCTTCATCCAATGCTGCCTCGACTTCGTCCAATATACAAAATGGTACTGGGCGTACTTCGATAATGGAAAACAACAACGTAATTGCTGTCAACGCACGTTCTCCTCCAGAAAGAAGGCTCAAATTCTGAAGCTTTTTCCCCGGTGGTCGAGCGATGATATCCACACCTGTTTCAAGTAGGTTCTCCGGATCTGTTAGAACTAGATCTGCTTCCCCACCACCAAACATTTCCTTGAAAACGGTACGGAAACGCTGTTGTACGGCGTCAAACGTGGACATAAATCTCGTTTTCATTTCCATATCCATTTCTGACATCGCTTCTTCTAGCGTCGTTTTCGCTTCTAGTAGATCGTTTCGTTGGTCAGTTAGGAAAGTATGTCTTTCGAGCACTTCTTTGTACTCTTCAACTGCTCCTGGATTCACTGGACCTAAGGATTCAACCACTCGTTTCAACTGTTCCACACGAGATCTCACATCGGACGCATTGAAATCTTCAGGAACTTCATAATCAGGGTGAAGTCCGTAGTCTTCAAGCAAACGTATAAGGACTGACTCCAGCTTCACTTCATTTCTAGAAAACACGACATTCAAATTGCCAAGTTCTGAAGAAATCATCCGAATCTGGTCAGAAATCTGTTTTAGTGTGGTCTCCTGCTCGTCACAAGAAGATGCAAGTTGATCCCGTTCCGTCCGTTTAGCGAGTAATTCTGATTTCACTTCAGTTACAATATTTGTCTCTGCAGCTATTCGTTGTTCAATTTCTTCAGGGGTTAGAACTTCTCCTTCTTCTTGACCTGACAAAAATTGAAGTTCTTCTTCCGTTTGAACAAATTTGCGTTTTGCATCTTGGAGTTCTTGTTCCGCCGAGGTTGCAAGAGACGATCGATTGGTGACTTGTTCACGTAAAATCGCTGTTTCTTCACGCAGTTCACTATAACGCTCCCGAAGCGCTTGCTCTTCGTTGCGACGATCTGCAGCGAGACGTTCTAGAGATGCAACTGAAGTTTGAATTTCTTGTTGCTGTGCTGTCAAACGTTCACGTTGCAGCTGAAGTTCATCTCGTTTTACAAACAATGAACTACGCGTATCCTCTGAACCTTTTCTTCCTGCTTCAATCGTTTTCCATTCAGATTCAGCAGTTCGAATTTCAAAAGTCGTCTCTTGAAGGTTTGAGTCAATACGAGTGATAGCACGCTGTAGTTCATCCGTGCTTTGCGCGGATACCGAAGCTTTTTGCATTTCACTAGCAATCGTCAGTTTGATGGCACTTAATTTTTCTTCTGCGGCACCGATGGAATGATTCAACTGATCGAGTTGACTCGTCAATGTTTCCAGTTCAGCTTTACGGGAGAATACGGTAGATTGTACTTTTGAACCCCCACCTGTAAGGGAACCTCCTGCATTCACAACATCCCCATCGAGAGTAACAATTCGGAATCGATAGCCAGCAAGTTTAGCGATTTCAGACGCACCATTTAGTGTTTTTGCAACAATGGATGCTCCGAGCAAATTCGCCGTCACATTTCGATAAGCTGATTGTACAGTTACAAGTTGATCGGCCGTTCCAACAAAGTCAGGATGATGATTGACTTTTGATAAAACATCTTTCGGAACAAATCGCGCCTTCATCACATCGAGCGGCAAGAAGGTTGCGCGCCCTGCATTCTTCTTTTTCAAGAAACCGATGGCAGCTCTTGCATCTCGCTCAGTTGTCGCGATAATATGTTGCATTGCCCCACCGAGCGCAGTCTCCACTGCTTTGATATGTTTTTTATCAACAGATATCAGTTCGGCTACAGCGCCTTCTATTCCTTGGAGTGTTCCCGATTGTTTAGCTACGAGAACTTCTTTAACACCCGAATAAAACCCAGAAAAATCAGCTTCCATACTCTTTAATGCACGAAGTCTTCCTTGTAGTTCGTAGCGCTTATTAACAGCTTGCTGATGCATTGTTTTCGTCTCTTCAAGCTGGATTTCTGTTTTTTGAAGCTGTGTGCGATTTGTTGCTACCTGTTTCGTCGCTTCCTCCATGTTTCGCTTAAGCTTACCGAGTTCAGCAGTTTGCTGTTCTCTCAGTTCATGAAGTGTGTCGAGTTTAGATCGAAGTGCTTCCGTTTGCTTGCCACTCTTTTCCGATGAATACTGCTCACCTGTAAGCCGTTCCTCAATATGTTTCAACTCATTGCGAACAGTGGCTTCCTCGTTCAACACTTCAATATATGTCGATTTAAGATTTTCGATTTCTTGTTCGGTTTCAGCAAGTGAACGTTTCAATTTTCTCGAAATCGACGTCATTTCTTCCGACTTACTAGATAATTGAAGTTCAGTTTCATGATTATGTTCTGTGAGTTCTGCTTTTTTCGCTTCCAGTTGGAGAAGCAATTGCTTTAAGCTTTCCAAATCCTCTGTAAGACGCTTAGAGCGATCTTTGACGTTGCGTTGTTTTTCTAATGAAAGAAGTCTTCGCCCTTCCCACTTCTCAGCTTCAGAGCTTGATACCACATGTTGTTCTTGAAGCTCTGAAATCTTTTTATCTAAAAAAGAAAGTGAGGATTTAGCTTGTTGCAGTTGTTGTTCAGCGATATTCGCTTCTTTTTCCAGTTCAAGTTTGTTTTTCGTCTTGCTTTCCACAACTGTTTTATTATTCAATAGTTCCGTTTGCAGATAGGATGCCTCAACATTGAGAAGACGCACATCGGCATCTCTCAGTTCAGTCACAAGCTTCCCATGACGCTCAGCAGCGCGGGCATTCGCAGCGAGCGGTTCCATCCGATCATCGAGTTCTTTTAAGATATCTAAAATACGATCCAGATTATCATCTGTTTCAATAAGCTTGAACTCTGCTTTCTTTTTACGCATCCGATACTTCAAGACGCCTGCAGCCTCGTCAAATATGCTTCTCCGGTCTTCAGGTCGACTATTCAATATTTCGTCAACCCGCCCTTGTGAGATGATTGAGAATGCTTCTTTCCCTAGACCTGAGTCAACGAAGACATCGTTAATGTCTTTTAGACGACATGCCTGCCCGTTCAGTTGAAAGGAACTCTCTCCCGAGCGAAACACTCGTCTACTTACACTGATTTCAGTATAATCGAGCGGAAATAGCCCTGTTGTGTTATCTAAAACCAATGTCACTTCTGCAAAGTTTAAAGGTTTTCTAGAATCACTGCCGGCAAAAATGACATCTTGCATTTTCGCTCCTCGCAACGATTTGGCAGATTGCTCACCGAGTACCCATCGAATGGCATCGATAATATTACTTTTGCCGCTACCATTTGGGCCAACAACGGCCGTGACACCAGGTACAAATTCAATGGATACCTTTTCGGCAAATGATTTAAATCCAATAATTTCAAGACGTTTTAAAAACACGTTCAGCTCTCCTCTTTCGTATGCTCATCCAATAACTGCTGGATCGCCTGACGAGCCGCTTCCTGTTCAGCTTCTTTTTTCGATCTCCCAATACCTTCTCCAAGTTTTGTGTCTCCAAGTTGTACGTATGTGAGAAACTTTTTCGCATGTGCAGGACCTGATTCTTCAACAATCCGATAGTTAAGCTGCCCATGATTTGTCTGTTGGACAATTTCTTGTAACCGGCTTTTGTAATCCATCACATGCGAAAAAGCTCCAAGTCCAATTTTCGGGAATACCGTACGTTCTAGAAAATCAATCGACACTTCAAATCCTTGATCGAGATAAAGGGCTCCGATAAATGCTTCAAACACATCTGCTAGTAGAGCAGGTCGTGTGCGTCCGCCAGTTAGCTCTTCGCCTTTTCCTAAAAGGATATACTCTCCAAAGTTAAGTTCGGTAGAGAACGTCACAAGGGACGGTTCACAAACAATAGCTGCACGCAACTTCGTTAGCTCTCCTTCACTTTTGTTCGGTTCAGTTGCAAATAAATATTGCGACACAGCCAGCTCAAGAACAGCATCTCCTAAAAACTCCAACCGTTCATTGTCCGAGTACTTCTTACCTCGATGCTCATTCACATAGGATGAATGGGTAAATGCGTTGTACAGCAAGGATACATTCTCAAAGCGAACTTCAAGTCGTTCTTGCAGCTCCTCAAACTTTTTCCGTACCGCTACTGGTAACACGGTCTTAGCTGGCTTATCTTTTACTCTTTTATTCGTCGTCATTCAAAAAATCCGCCCTTCTTTAACAAGTTCCTCTTTATTCTACCCTGTCCGCTAGCGTAGTGCAAAATAGAAAAGAGACACTCCCGACCTTATGTGAAGGGTCGAAAGAGTCTCTGTGCTATACTCATTTAGTTTTTTCTTCGATATATGAGACAGCACTTCCAACAGTACTGATTTTTTCAGCATCATCATCAGAAATTTCCATGTCGAATTCGTCTTCTAGTTCCATAACCAATTCAACAACATCCAATGAGTCTGCACCAAGATCATCAGTGAAAGAAGCTTCTGGTTTCACTTCGCTTTCATCGACTCCCAAACGGTCGACAACTACCTTTGTAACACGCTCTAAGACTGTAGCCAATGTATTTCACCTCCTTTCAAAGTAAAAAGCGGAAGTAGCCGATTAGGGCGACGGGCGTTGGAGGAAGGAAACAGCAGGACGCTCTTTGTCCTGTTTTTCCTTCCGAAACGACCCCGAGCCCTGGCTACTGTAGCTGGATTAAGAGAAAAGCGTAGGTGGCCGGGTAGAGGCGACGGGCGCTGGAGGAATTGAACAACAGGACGCTTTTTGTCCTGTTTTCATATTCCGAAGCGACCCCGAGCCTCTGGCCACCGAAGCTGGATCAAGTAAAAAGCGTAGGCAGCCTGGTTAGAGGCGACGGGCGCTGGAGGAATTGAACAACAGGACGCTTTTGTCCTGTTTTCATATTCCGAAGCGACCCAGAGCCCTGGCCACCGTTGATTTCCGTTTCAGGTGGACGCTTTCCGAGGGGCTTGATCTCAGCCTCCTCAGACGCGTGGCTCCTTGCGGGGTCTTCAATCTTCGCATTTCCCTCTGGAGTCGCCATCTTTCACTTCAATCAACTAGCATCAAGTTAAAAATAATCCAATTCAAGAGATTAAAAACGCACCCCACTTACATAACCATGCCGCCGTCTACATTCAATACTTGTCCAGTTACATAAGAAGCATCATCAGACAAGAAGAAGGCTACTGCTTTTGCGACATCTTCAGGTCGTCCTAGGGTTCCTAAAGGAATTCCACTAAGTAGCTGATCCTTCATATCCTCACCTAATGCATCTGTCATGTCTGTTGTGATGAATCCAGGTGCGACTGCATTGACCGTGATTCCACGAGATGCAAGTTCTTTGGCTGTCGTTTTCGTCAGTCCGATTACGCCGGCCTTCGCCGCTACATAGTTTGCTTGGCCCGGGTTACCTGCGATTCCAACAACTGACGCCATGTTCACGATACGACCCGCACGTTGCTTCATCATTTGTCGGGAAACCGCTTTTGTGCATAAGAAAACACCTTTTAAATTCGTATCGATAACCGCATCCCATTCGTCCTCTTTCATACGCATGAGCAAATTATCTTTCGTAATCCCTGCGTTATTGACGAGGAGATCAATCGATCCGAATGTCTCAAGGGTTTGTTCCATAAGAGCTTTCACACTATCAGCTGACGTTACATCCGCTTGAACAGCAATCGCTTTGCCGCCATTCGTTTCGATTTCCTGAACGACTTGCTCAGCTCGCTCCTGACTTCCGCTGTAGTTAACCGTCACATTCGCACCTTCACGAGCAAGTAATAATGCAACTTCACGTCCAATCCCTCTAGACGCACCCGTCACAACCGCTGTTTTTCCTGCAAACTTCCCCATTACGACCACTCCTTCGACGCTTCTATCACTGCATTCAGTGTCTCTTCATCGTATACTGGCCAAACCGTTGCATTTCTGTCGATTTTACGAACGAGACCGCTCAGTACTTTACCAGGTCCGCACTCTATGAATTGCGTTACCCCTAATTCAAGCATTTGACGAACGGATTCTTCCCATCGGACAGGTGACGATAACTGTTCGATCAACAAACGTTTTACTTCAATGCTTTCTGTTACGGGTTGAGCCGTCACATTGGCAATGACTGGAACTTCCGCTTCGTTCATATCTATACTTTCTAGCACTTCACCGAGTTTTCCTGCTGCTGGACGCATAAGTTCAGAGTGGAACGGACCACTCACGTCAAGCATGAGGGCACGTTTAGCTCCTGCTTCTTTCAAGCGGATACACGCCTCATCCACTCCAGCTTTTGTTCCAGAAATAACAACTTGTCCTGGACAGTTGAGATTTGCTGGCTGAACAAGATTCCCTTCAGCAGAGACCGCTTTCGTCACCTCAGTCAGTGTTTCTAAATCAAGTCCAAGGATTGCTGCCATTGCACCTTCACCTGCAGGCATTGCTTCGTTCATGAATAACCCACGTTTGTGCACCGTTTTCACTGCATCTTCAAAGGAAAGAACCCCCGATGCGTAAAGCGCTGTATACTCTCCCAGACTATGACCTGCCGTATAAGAAGCCTGAATTCCTGCCTCTTTCAAACGGTCAGAAATCATTGCCCCAACAGTTAACAATGCGGGTTGAGCATTATATGTGACTGTCAATTCTTCCTGTCGTCCGTCTGTTATCAAACCACTTAACCCGAATCCTAATTCGCGATCTGCTGTTTCAAAAAATCGCTGACTTCCTTTTTGTGCTGCTAATTCAACACCCATGCCCACTTTTTGGGAACCTTGTCCCGGGAATAGAAACGCTACCTTTGTCATCGTGTCTCCTCCTCTTTAATGGTTTCACGAATTGTTTCACTCACGTGATGTTCCGCCATGATACGTGCCTGACGGATTGCATTTTTTACTGCATTTGCATTGGACGATCCATGTGCTTTAATTACTGGGGCGTTCAAACCGAATAGACCTGCTCCCCCGTATTCTGTATAATCCATCTGCTTTTTCAAGCCACGCAAATCGTCTTTTACAAGTGCTGCAGAGATTTTCGTTTTAATGGAAGATGCAAACACATCTTTAATCATAGAAAACAAACCTGAAGCTGTTCCTTCTATCGTTTTCAATACCATATTACCTGTAAACCCATCTGTGACAGCAACGTCTGTTGTACCGGTTAACAAATCACGTGCCTCAATATTGCCGATAAAGTTCAATGGGGCTTTCATTAACTCATCATAAGTAGCTTTTGTTAAGTCATTTCCTTTACCTGCTTCTGTCCCGATATTCAACAAGCCAACTCGCGGATTTTGAATACCACGAACTTTTTCTGCATAAATACTTCCCATAATCGCATATTGAACGAGCTGGCTCGGTTTCGCGTCAGCATTCGCTCCAACATCAAGTAAAACGAATCCCTCTCCACCAATCGTCGGTAGCGTCGGGGCAAGGGCAGGTCTTTCAATACCGTCAATTCGACCGACGATGAACAACCCCGCTGCCATCAATGCACCTGTGTTTCCTGCCGATACACAAGCGTCTGCTTCACCATCATTCACTGCTTTCGCCATACGGACCATAGATGCATCTTTTTTTCGTCGGACCGCTCTTACAGGCTCATCTTCCGAGGTAATGACCTCGCTGCAATGATGGACGGTTAAACGGTCGTGTGCTGTTAAATAAGGCTTCATTTTTTCCTCGTCGCCAAACAGCTGTATATGTATATCGTTATATTCTTGAAGACTTTGCAATGCGCCTGCGATAATTTCTTTTGGGGCATGGTCGCCCCCCATCGCGTCTACTGCGATTTTCATTCAACTTCCTCCTGACTCGTTCCTGTGGAGCGATACATTTGAAATTCACCACTGAAGACCTTTTCATCTCCAACTGTTGAAGTCACATCGACAAGAGTCCGATTGTCCCTTTTTTCACGGACAATCGCTCGAGCTATGACACGCTCTCCTGCTTTAACTGGCTTGACAAAGTGTAGCACAGACTTCGCCGTAAGTGCGAGCTCATCGTCAAGAACAGCAACAGCTAGTGAATTCGCTTGTCCGAACAAATGGTGTCCACGGGCGATGCCGCTTTTTTGGAACACATGGAGTGGTGTAATATCGAGAATCGATATCGCTTTGCTATCCAATTCGATATCAATGATTTCTCCGATCACTTCTTCTTGTTGCAGCGCTTTTACTTTATCCGCAATCGTTTCAGTCGCCGCAGTCCTCATGCGTTCCCTCAATTCAGGAATTCCACATTCAAGACGGTCCAGCCGAATGGTCTGCACGCTCACGTTGAAGTGCTGTGCGATTTCTTCATCCGTTAAAAAAGGAGTAGCATCTAACAGCTGTGCCAGCTGATGCTGACGATCTTTTTTAGGTACTCGCAACATAGTCACTCCTCACGTTTAGCACTTGGTAATAGTAACAGTATATAAAGATAAAAAAAAGAATGCAAGAGTGGACATTCTCTTTGCATTCCAAAATTCACATTGCATAACTTCTTTCAAAAATATAGTTGCCGTTTTCAGTTGTTAATCAATACGCTCATTTTGCAACACGCCTGATTCTTCCACAGTTGTCCGGAGGCTCTTATAATCAGGATCTGTCCAAAACGCATCCATTTCCAACAACTGTTCTGCATCTTGTCGAGCCGTTTCCAACGCACGATAATCATGTATTAAATCCGCCATTTTAAATTCGGGTAATCCACTTTGCTTCTTGCCGAAGAAGTCGCCCGATCCACGGAGCTCAAGATCTTTTTCAGCCAATAAAAACCCATCATTCGTTTCAGCCATCGTCATCATGCGCTCTTTACCTTCTTCTGTCTTCGGATCTGCTAATAACACACAATACGATTGATCGGCACCACGACCGACACGTCCCCTTAATTGGTGAAGCTGAGCAAGGCCAAAGCGTGTCGCGTCATAGATTAGCATAAACGTCGCATTCGGTACGTTCACTCCTACTTCGACAACAGTCGTCGACACTAAGCAATCAGTTTTCCCTTCACTGAAATCACGCATGACTTCATCTTTTTCATCCGAGTGCAGTCTTCCATGCATGAGCCCCACGGTAAAACGACCCGCAAAATACGTCGATAGCTGGCCGAAAACATCAACAGCATTCTGAACGTCCAACGTATCAGATTCTTCTATGAGCGGACATATGACATACGCTTGCCTACCCGATTGCAATTCTTTTTCCATTCGACGGAGAACTGGTGCGAGTGAATCTTCTTTTAACCAGTGGGTTTCAATCTCTTTTCGTCCTGCCGGCATTTCATCCAACAAAGAAACATCCATTTCACCGAACACGGTAATTGCCAGCGTCCTCGGAATTGGTGTCGCCGTCATAAAGAGAACATCAGGACTCTCCCCTTTGTCACGAAGTACTCGACGCTGTTCAACCCCGAAACGGTGTTGCTCATCCGTGATTACCAGGCCAAGCCTATGGAAGTTCACATCTGGCTGAATTAGAGCATGCGTACCAATGAGCAAATCGATTTCTCCACTTTCAAGTCGAGCTATGATCTCACGTCGTGCTTTCCCTTTTGTAGATCCAGACAAGAACGCCACCGTTACGCCCACCGGCTCGAGCCAACTAGCTAGTGTCTCTGCGTGTTGTTCCGCCAAAATTTCTGTTGGAGCCATGAGAGCTCCTTGGAAACCTGCAGTGATGGCGGCATATAGCGCAATGGCTGCTACAACCGTCTTGCCGGAACCGACATCTCCTTGAAGCAGACGATTCATACGTAATGGGCTTTTCAGCTCTGCACATAACTCATTGACCACCCGTTTTTGAGCGCCCGTCAGCTCGAACGGCAGACTAGAGATGAATTGCTTCAATTTTTCCAAGTCATACCCTATAGTCGTGCCTTTTCCTGCCGCTTTACGCACTTTCTTGAGTGCAGCCATCTTCAACTGAAAGTGCAACAACTCTTCATACACAACACGACGTCGTGCCTGTTTCACGTCTTCTGGACTGTTCGGAAAGTGAACCATTTCAAGCGTTTCCGCTATTCCTGGAAGTTTATAAGAGCCTAGCAACTGCACAGGCAACGTTTCGGGAATTTCATGCACGACATCGTCTAGCGCTGTCCTCATCCATCTTCTAAACGTCGGCTGTTTAACAACACCCTTCAAACTATAAACAGGTTCAAAGTCAGCTTGTCCGATTTTTGGCCCGTCTTTAAAATTGCTCACATTAATGAGCTGGCGACCTCGATCCCATTTCCCTGTTATGGTCACGATCTGTCCTGGATTCATTCGATCCTTTAAATAATGCTGGTTAAAAAATACCGCTTTAACAAGATGGTTTCCGACTAACAACTGAACTTGCATCCGCGAGCGTTTCTTCCCGGTAAACAGGACGGATGGAACACTCTCCACCCGTCCTTCTATCGTTACGCGCTCCTCGTGAGGTGTCTCAGACAAATCTTTCAGCCTGAAATCCTCATGCCTGTACGGAAACATCATAACTAATTCTTCAATTGTTTCGACACCTAGCTTTTCCAGCTGCTCGCCAGCTGACTTGCCAATTCCTTTTAGTAAGGTAACGGGCTCATTTAGTGACCGTGTCACGTGATTCCTTGTCCTTACCAAAGATTTTCGCTTCCAATGCTTTTCCTGTCGGTGTAGCAGCGAGTCCACCTTTTGCAGTTTCACGCAGAGCAGAAGGCATCGACTGACCGATTTTATGCATTGCTTCAATAACTTCATCGGTCGGAATAACGCTCACGACTCCAGCAAGCGCCATGTCGGCACCAACGAGCGCTTTGGCTGCTCCCATAGCATTACGCTTCACGCACGGCACCTCGACGAGCCCTGCGACCGGATCGCAGACGAGACCGAGCATATTTTTCATCACTATCGAAAAGGCTTCCGCACTTTGTTGTGGCGTTCCTCCAGCCATTTCAACAATCGCTGCTGCCGCCATCGATGCAGCAGATCCTGTCTCCGCTTGACATCCACCTGCAGCACCGGAAATGGATGCATTATTCGCTACGATAAATCCGAATGCACCAGTTGTGAATAAATAATTGACCATCTGTTCATGTGTCGGATTCAATTTGTTTTTCACCGCAAACAACGTACCTGGGACAATCCCTGCAGCTCCTGCTGTAGGAGTTGCGCAAATTAATCCCATTGCAGCGTTTACTTCATTCGTTGCGACCGCTTTACTAACTGCATCCAACAAAAGTTCTCCGGATAAAGATTTACCCGTTTTCATGTAATTTTGAATAAGAACTGCATCGCCACCCGTTAAACCGGATGAAGAGTGGACACCTTTCAATCCCTCTTCCACAGAACTCTCCATAACTGCTAAGTTGTTTTCCATCTGTGCAACTATATCTTCACGTGATCTACGCGTTAATAACATTTCTTGACGAATCATTATCTCTGAAATCGGTTGTTGCTCTTTTTCAGCAACCTCGACAAGTTCTTTTACGTTTGAAAACAAAACATCCATTTTAACTGCCCCCTTAGTTCGCCAATGTCGATACTTGTGTAACATTTGGAAGTGCACGCAATTCTTCAATCAGCTCATCGTTGACGACTTGATCGACTTCAATAACCATAAGCGCCATTTTCCCTTTCTCTTTACGTCCAACTTCCATATGAGCAATATTCATATCTTGCGCAGCAATTGCGTTCGATACATTAGCAATAACACCCGCACGATCATCATGGACAACGAGTAATGCCGGGAAATGTCCGGATAAGCGAAGTGGAAAACCATTCAGCTCGATCACTTCCATCGTGCCCCCACCAATTGAGATTCCAATGAGTTCCATGACGCCTTCTTTATCTCCGATGACTAGTTTTGCAGTATTCGGATGGTCCATCTCCTCTACTTCGGCGATGAATTCAAAAGACATGCCCAGCCTTTCCGCATCTTCAAACGCTGTGCGGATTCTCTCGTCGAACGTATCGTATCCAAGAAGTCCGCCGATAATCGCAACATCCGTCCCATGGCCTTTATAAGTCTCTGCGAACGAACCATATAAGTGAATCGTCGCCCATTCCGGTTGACGTCCAAACAAATCTCTCGCTACAAGTCCAATACGTGCAGCTCCTGCTGTATGTGATGATGATGGTCCAATCATGACTGGCCCAATAATTTCAAAAACGGATCTGAATTTCAACAATAACTCCCCCTTTTACCCATATTCCTAGTATTCATTCTACACGAACAGCTGCTAGAAAACAAAATTCATAACTACTTATAAACGGACAAAAAGCGCCAACGACTAGGAGTCGTGACGCTTTTCATGTTCTGTTATTCCACCGACAAAATATAAGGGTATAACGGCTGTTTCCCGTTATACAATTCAATTTCGACGTGTTCGAACTGACCTTCAATATAAGCAACCATTTGTTTTGCATCTTGTTCAGAAACGTCTTCACCGTAAATCACTGTTACGATTTCATCATCTTCTGTGATCATATCGTCAATTAATGACTTCATTGTGGTTTCTAGTGAAGGTGTAGCTACTGTAATCTTCCCATTCGATATGGCCATGTAATCATCTGTATGAATTGAAACGCCATCAATCGAAGTATCTCGCACTGCTGTAGTTACCTGACCGGTTTTCACAACAGAAGCTGCTGCGTTCATGGATTTTGCATTCGTCGTCACGTCTGCTTCAGGGTTAAACGCTAAAATGGCTGCGAGCCCTTCAGGTACAGACTTCGTTGGAACGACTGCCGCTTCAATTCCAATCACTTCAGCCGCTTGTTCAGCAGCTAACACGATATTCTTATTGTTCGGTAAGATCAGAACACGTTCCGCCCCAACTTCTTGAATCGCCTTGACGATATCTTCAGTAGAAGGGTTCATCGTTTGCCCGCCTTCAATTACGTAGGAGGCTCCGATACTTCTGAGCAACTCTGCAATTCCTTCACCCATTGCAACCGTCACGATTGCATAAGGTGTTTTCTTTGCAGTGGAATTTTTACGTGCTGATTGATCCCCTACAATGTCCATGTGTTGTTGGCGCATGTTCTCAATTTTAATATTGATGAGGGAACCATACTGTTGACCGCAAGATAATGCATTCCCTGGGTTTTCTGTATGGATATGTACTTTCGCAATCTCCTCATCAGAGATGACTAGTAAAGAATCTCCCATTTCGTTCAATTGTAGTCTGAAGTCATTTTCATCAAAAGGATGGTCCTTCGTTTTTTCGTCTTCAAATCTCACCATGAACTCCGTACAATAACCAAACTCAATATCAGCAGTATCCATGAAACCTTGTACATTACGATGGTGTTCTGCATTTACAAGTTCGTCCATTGACTGGACAACTGTGCGTTCTGGCAATTCTTCACCTTTAAGACAAGCCAAAAATCCTTCGTAAACGTACACAAGACCTTGTCCGCCACTATCTACAACGCCAACCTCTTTCAAGACTGGCAATAGATCTGGTGTCCTTTTGAGTGAAGCTTTTGCTTCTGTCAAAACCGCTTCCATTAACTGAATGAGATCCGTTTCCGTCGTTGCTGTTTCCACAGCAACAGCTGCTGCATCTTTTGCAACAGTTAAAATCGTACCCTCCACAGGCTTCATTACCGCTTTATAAGCCGTTTCCACACCATATCGGAGCGCTTCAGCAAATTCACTTGCGGTTAACGATTCTTTTTCTTCAACTGATTTTCCAAAACCACGGAATAACTGTGACAAAATCACACCAGAATTTCCACGAGCGCCCATTAATAACCCTTTAGACAATGCTTGTGAGGTCTTCCCTAGGTGTTCAGAAACGTTCGCTTCCGTCTCTTTTGCCCCCGAAGTCATCGATAAATTCATATTTGTTCCAGTGTCCCCATCTGGAACTGGGAATACATTCAGGGAATCCACATAATCAGCATTTTGTTTAAGGTGGTATGCGCCCATTTTCACCATCTCTGCAAACTGTAGTCCATCCATCAACTTCATAGAACTGTGTTCCTCCTTCACGGGTTCGTCACACGAACGCCCTGTACATAAATATTGACGGAACCGATTTTCATCCCGAGTGATTTTTTAAGTGTATACTGTACTTTGGATTGTACTTGGTAGGCAACTTCAGTGATTTTTGTCCCGTAACCGACAATAATATACAAATCAATTTGTGTGTCAGCACCTGCGTTTCTAACGATGACACCTCTACCGAAGTTCTCTTTTCTCAGAATTTCTGTCAGTCCGTCCCGAATTTGATGTCTAGAGGCCATTCCTACAACTCCGTAGCACTCTATTGTAGCTTCACCGACGATCCGGGCGATTGTCTCATTCGTTATATCAATTTTTCCATAACCGTTTTCCATTTGAATTGACATGCCGTTATCCCTCCTGAATCCAGTTTCACTGTTCACATTGTACTATATACAAGCATATAAGAAAAGAAAGCAAGCGTTTTCTTTAACGTGTAAAGGAAAATTGCTTGAGAGAACAGAGAAAAAAGCTTGCATGGGATAGACGGATATGATAAATTAATCTAGTATGCGAATTATAAGTGAAACGCTTAATCATCATTCGCGAGGAGGTTATAAAATGGCTAAGGAATGTGTAATTACTGGTCGCAAAGCACGTGCAGGGAATAATCGTTCCCACGCAATGAACTCTAGCAAACGTGTATGGGGTGCGAACCTTCAAAAAGTCCGTATTCTTGTAAACGGCAAACCGAAGCGTGTTTGGGTATCTGCCCGCGCACTTAAATCAGGTAAAGTTCAACGCGTATAATAGACCGCAACCAATAAAAACGCCAGGCTGAATTTCAGCCCGGCGTTTTTTCATGTCGCTTTTTTCGCTTCTTAGATGCTGTAGAGGTCGATTTCGCTTTCGCTGTATCCTCCTTAGAAAACACGACCATGCACTTTCGTACAATTCCACTTACAAACTTAGGCAATGTAAAAGTATAAATCCGCAACTCCCCACTCCTTTCAGGAATCTGAGCTCCTTACCATTAAACATATGCCCGCTTTCATGGAGATAGTACAAGATGGTGCAATAATCTCGTTGCTTGTAAAGCGAGTATCACCAAGATGTAGGTCTTCAGAGAATACTTCATACTTCACTCCAGTCAACGTCAAACCCCTTACAGCTTCTGTCATGCTATAAAACGATAGATACGGAAACCGGTCATTCTTCTTGAAGATATGGGTACCTTTTTGAAGAAGTGTCAGCTCATTTTGTCTGTTCGCTAGGGTCAATTGTGTGGACTTCATCTCCCCTGCGTTACGAACTAGGAGTTGAACTGCAGAAAACATATGGTCTAGACGTCCACCTGTTACTCCAGTCAAGATAATCCTTTCCGGATTCCAAGAATAAGCAAGGTTTAATGCAAGTTCAGTATCGGTCTCATCTTTCTCAGGAGGACGTCTTTCAATGAAACAACCTGCCCCCTCTATTTTTTCCATTTCCTCTTCACTAACGGAATCGAAATCTCCAACCGCCGCCAATGGAACGATTCCTGCATCTAGCAGTTGGAGAGTGCCACGATCAGCCCCTATGAACTCTGTTTCTTCATCTAAAAAGAGAGCCAGAGGGATAATTTCTTCCTCTGGCCCCCCTGCACATATTATGATTGTCTTCACTTGGATTGCACCTTTTCACCTGCAGTACGGATGTTTTGGATCGCTGCAGCACGGTCATCCTGATTATAAACCGCTGATCCTGCAACAAATACAGTTGCGCCTGCCTCCACACACGTTCCAATCGTTTCGGGTGTAATTCCTCCGTCAATTTCTATCTCGATGGACAGATTACGCTCTTTAATAATATCAGAGAGTTGTTTAACTTTAGGAACGACAGAAGATATGAACTTCTGTCCACCAAATCCAGGATTCACTGTCATGAATAGAACAAGGTCAATATCCTCAAGCACATGGAGAATGGTTTCAACAGGAGTATGTGGATTTAACACAACGCCTGGTTTCACTCCATGAGAGCGGATTAGCTGAATCGTTCTGTGCAGATGACGACATGCCTCAACGTGAACCGTAATGTAATCCGCTCCTGCTTTTGCAAATTGCTCAATGTAGCGATCTGGTTCTTCGATCATCAAGTGGACATCTAATGGCAAGGTTGTAACTGGGCGGATTGCTTCAACAATCAATGGTCCAATTGTAATATTCGGGACAAAATGGCCATCCATCACATCGACGTGAATCCAATCCGCACCTCCTTGCTCCACTTCTTTGATTTCTTCTCCAAGTTTTGCAAAATCCGCTGATAAAATAGAAGGTGCTATTTTTAACATACTTTTCAATACCTCGGCTTTCTATCAGATATTTCTTGCAAGAACTGCAAGTAATGATTATATCGGCTTTGAAGGATTTCGCCGGATTCCACCTGTCTTTTCACTTCACAAGAAGGTTCTTTCAAGTGCAGGCATCCTCTAAATTTACATTGTTCCGAGGCTTCAAGGAACTCCGGAAAACAGCTTCCCAATTCCTGTTTTTCAAGGGTTTCAAATTCCAAAGAACTAAACCCAGGTGTATCTGCCACTAAACCACCACCCACTTCATGCAATTCAACATGACGTGTTGTATGTTTACCTCGTCCAAGTGATTCCGAGATCTCACCTGTTTCAAGGGATAGATTAGGTAATAGCGTATTCAACAATGTCGATTTCCCAACTCCAGATTGACCCGCAAGAACAGTAGTCTGTCCCTCTAAATAAGGACGAACCTTTTCCAAGAGTCCGGGTTCGTCAATAGAAGTCATCAGGACCGAGTAACCGATCGATCGGTAATACGCAGCCGCCTCTTCAGCCGCCTGCAACTCAGCTTCATTAGCTTTATCTTTTTTGGTTAAACAGATAACCGGCTCAATATGATGCGACTCGACAAGGACAAGAAAGCGATCCAGCAAGTTAGAACTGAACGTCGGCTCTACGATAGAGACAGCGAGTAGCGCCAAGTCAATATTGGATACTGGCGGGCGTACTAATTCATTTTTTCGTGGATGAACTTCAGTAATCGTCGCATCTTCTTCCCCTTCTTGCACGTACGTTACCCAGTCTCCGACAAGCGGAGTGATCTTCCGCTTTCGAAATACACCTCTTCCTCTACAGCGCACCGTTCCTCCATCGTACTTCACATAATAAAACCCACTAATCGCTTTTCGAATTTGACCTTCCGGCATCCTATCCCCATCCTTATTGAATATCTTTGTAGTCAAACGTCTTTTCTTCGATGATTGTTGTTCCTCGAAGAATTTTATAGCCGCCTCGTTGACCTTCTTCCAACTCTACTTTAATTTGTTCCTCTTTATCCTCTGTTATTTCAAATTCCTTTATTGGATCGGTCATGGAGTTCGCACGGTCTTGAATGTAGATGCGAACAGTTTGAGGGGCTCTCTCTTCTTCCCCTTCATCAGACGTTCCATCCTCATCCATCACTTCGTAAGGAATCTTGACACGCTTCACGAAAGTTTTAACAGGCTTTTGAGCTGGCCCTTTTGAAACCGTTACGTTGACTTTCGATCCGATAGGAAGCGATTGGCTAGCAGATGGTTCCTGTTTCATGACCTGTCCTTCAGGAATGGTATCCGAGTTACTCTTTTTGACGACAATGATATTGAAACCTGAAGAAGTTGCATAAGCATTCAGCTGATCGTCCGTGAAGCCGATCAAACTTTCCAACGTCCTCGTTTCGGGACCTTTACTTACTGTGAAGACAACATCTGTTTCCCCCGGAACTACTTCTGTATCCGGATCGGGGTCTTGACTCAAGATGGTTCCTTCAGGCCGATCATCATAAATTTCTTCTGAGTTAACAGACTTGAATTCATAAGTTTCCAGTCGTTCTTTAATGGAATTATAGTCTCTATCCGTGTAATCACTAAAGGTCATCGTTTCTTTTCCTGTACTAATGTACAACTTGACCGAACTTCCTTTATCACGTTCTTTGTTTGCTTCAGGTATCGTTCGGAAAACTTCGCCTTTTTCATATTCCTCAGATGGTTGCGGAACTTTGTCGTCAACAACAAAACCATTTTCTTCAAGGAGCGCGATTGCATCCGCTTCATCTTTACCTAACACGTCAGGTACGGTCACTTTCTGATCGAACACGCCAGTAATATAAAGGACTGCGATTGCAGCAGCGATCAGAATCGCAATGCTAGCAAAAATTGGCCACTTTTTACGTTTTTTCTTTTGAGGGACAGGTTCAGGTTTCACCGGCTCTGGCTCTATTCGAACAGGCTCCATTTTCACCGTCTGTTCAGAATCCAGTAAACTCGGTGCAGCTTTGATGACAGGAAGTGCACGTGTTTCGTCCTCATCAAACGGGATCGTGAATTTTGGTTCATTAGAACGGGACGGGTTAAGCGCTGTTAGTAAGTCCTCATACATTGCATCCGCTGAGACATATCGATGTCTAGCGTCTTTTGCGGTTGCTTTTAAAATAATATTTTCAACACTTTGTGGGATCATCGGGAAATCAGCCCTCACAGAAGGTGTTTCTTCTTGAAGATGCTTGAGTGCAATCGCCACTGCTGATTCGGCTGAGAATGGGAGCTTCCCTGTTAGTAATTCGTAAAAGACGATTCCTAACGAGTACAGGTCAGATTTCTTAGTTGCCATACCACCTCGTGCTTGTTCTGGTGATAGGTAATGGACGGTCCCAAGCACGGAATTCGTTTTCGTATGGGATGTTGCTGTAAGCGCCATCGCAATTCCGAAATCTGTGATTTTCACGTTCCCATCTTCATCCATTAGAATATTTTGCGGCTTCACATCACGGTGGATTATCCCGTTGTGATGGGCATTGGAAATAGCGGCAACGAGCTGCAACATGATTGGAATGGCTTTTTCAGGTTCGAGTGGGCCGTTTTCCAAAATAAAGCGCTTTAATGTCAGACCTTTCACGTATTCCATCACTAAATAATGAAGTTCGTCTTCTTCTCCCACATCAAAAATATTGACGATGTTCGCATGGGTTAAACTGGTTGCAGAAAGCGCTTCACGTTGAAATCTGCGTTTCAACTCTTCTTCGTTTGCAAAATCATAGTTCAAGACTTTAATTGCGACATCCCGATCCAAAATAACATCGTGTGCTACGTATACTTTTGACATCCCGCCTTCACCGATTGTGCCGATGATATCATAGCGATCACCAATTCGATTACCTATCATACAGCATCAGCTCCAAGGTCAGAGGAGGCAAGCAGTACCGCAGTAATGTTGTCCTCTCCACCCCTTTCGTTAGCCAAATTAATCAGTTGAATGACTTTTTCTTCAAGAGTGTTGTCCGCAACAATGAGTTCCCTCATCATTTCAGCTTCCACTTTGTTACTTAGACCATCTGTGCACAATAACAAATAGTCTCCTTTTGTAAAAGGTACATGATAAAATTCAGGCTCGATGTCGCGCTCAGAACCGACAGCCCGCATAATCCAATTCCGCTGAGGATGTACTTCCGCTTCTTCTTCCGTAATTTCGCCACTAGCTAGTAGTGCATTTACGTAAGAATGATCCTTAGTCAGCTGAGTGATTGTTTCAGAACTAACTGAGTAGACCCGGCTATCCCCAACGTGTGCGATGTAACAGCTTCCTTCTGCAATGACTGCAGCTTCTAACGTCGTTCCCATGCCTTCATGTTCAGGAGACGATTGTGCTTTTTCAAAAATTAGCTGGTTCACTTTACGAATAATCGTATCAAGCCATGCAATCCACGTCTCCTTAGATTGAGGTATGCTAGAACCTAATTTGCTGAAATGCTCTCCTATTAACGAGACAGCCATTGCACTTGCGACATCACCACTACGATGACCACCCATACCGTCAGCAATGACAGCGAGTGCATAGCCATTATCAAGTACAAATACAGCACCTTGGTCTTCGTTGAACGTGCGTTTCCTACCTATATCGGTTCGTACACTGAAATGCATTGCGCTTCCCCCATCCCTGTACGTCTTTTTAGTCGTTACTAGCTGGTTTTTGCAAGGTAGCTGCAAAGAATCCATCACTACCAAAGTGTTGAGGCAATACTTGTAGCATTCCGTTCGGTGTCGCGAGTCCTGCTTCTTCAAAGAATTCCGGGACCAACTTCAAAGCTTCAGGATGACGTTCTAAAAATTGAAGAACAACTCCATCATTTTCGGTTTTATCGATGGTACATGTACTATAGACAATTTTCCCACCTGGCTTGACGAGTGTCCAAGCTGTTTCAAGTAACTCTGCTTGGATTTTTGTGAGTGATTCAAGGTCGGCTTCTGTCTTGTTATATTTAATTTCCGGTTTTCTGCGGATAACTCCCAGCCCACTACATGGTGCATCTACTAAAATTCGGTCGAAAGTGTTCGGTGCATACGTATATCCTAGTTCGCGGCTATCCCCACTAGATGTCCAAATCGATTTCAGACCTAACCGTTCTGCATTCTCTTCGATGAGTTGCAGTTTGTGTTCATGAAGATCGTGTGCATGCACTTCTCCTGTATCCTCTAAATGCTCAGCGATTTGCGTCGTTTTCCCGCCAGGTGCTGCACACATGTCAAGTACTTTCATACCTGGATGCACATCAAGTGCATAGACAGGAAGCATCGAGCTTTCATCTTGAACAGTTAGCCATCCTTTGGTGTACGTATAGGTTTTCGCGACATTTCCTGAATGACAATAAATCGCTTCAGGTACCACTTTCCCTAACTCCACTTTAGCACCTTCACTCTTCAACTGATGCAACGCTTTTTCAACAGTTGTCTGAGCGATATTGACACGTGCCGTATTCGTTGGTGGCTCATTATTAGCACGTGCCATTTCTGAAGTGACTTCCAACCCGTACTGGTCAATCCAACGACGGATTAGCCATTCAGGATGACTTGTCTCTAATGACAGACGTGTAATTTCGTCCGTTACTTCATCAAGTGAACGGACTCCTTGGCGCAATACAGAGCGAAGTACTCCATTTACGAACCCAGTTGTTCCTTTATGTCCCCGTACTTTTGCGATTTCCACAGCTTCATTTACAGCAGCGTGAGGAGGGATCTTTGTTAAGTAGATGATCTGATACAGCGACATACGTAGTAGTTCCCGAACCCAATCATCCAGTTTCCCTTTGATGAATGGTGCTAGGTAGTAGTCTAACGTCAATCGATATTGCAACGTCCCGTAAGTTAAATTTGTTAACAACGGTTTGTCTTGTTCTCTAATTGCATACGTTTTCATTGTTCGTGTTAATAATAGATTGCTGTACGCTTGGTTACGACTCACCTCAAGTAAAATTGAAAGTGCCGCATCGCGGACGTTCCCTTGCATCATTATTTTCTTTTTTGCTGTCATAGGAAGAAATCTCCTTTTTCCCACTGGCTACCCGTTCCATTTAAGAAAACAGATGCAGTCATGCGTTTTTTGCCTGAAGGCTGCAATTCTGTAATCGCAACTGCTGTTTGATCACCGGACTTTACAAGGATATGTTCCTTCGTCAACTCGATGATTTCACCTGGCTTGCCTTCTTCTTCTGTTGCTATTGCTTCGGTCTTCCAGATCTTCACGTTTTCATCCCCGAATGTTGTATAAGCTGTTGGCCATGGAGAAAGCCCTCTAACTTGGTTGTGAATGTCCACACCAGGACGTGTCCAGTCAATACGCTCTTGTTCGCGTGAGATATTTCTCGCAAATGTAACCAGTTTTTCATCTTGAGGAGTCCGTGTATTCGTTCCTTCCAAAATAGATGGCAACGTTTCTTTTAATAGAATTTCTCCCGTACGAGATAATTTTTCAAACATGATACCTGTATCATCACTCGGTAAAATTGGTTCCGTCGCTTGTGAAATGATGTCACCTGCATCGAGTTTCTGGACCATGTACATAATCGTTACACCAGTTTCGGTGCATCCATCCATGACTGCCTGATGGATTGGTGCTCCACCACGATACGCTGGAAGCAAGGAAGCGTGGACATTGATGCATCCTAATCTAGGAACATCAAGCAATTCTTTTGGCAAAATCTGACCAAATGCTGCTGTGACGATCAAGTCCGGAGCAAGCGCTTTTATCTCTTCCAACTCAGCGGAGCCTTTCAATTTTTCAGGTTGAATGACAGGAAGCCCTAGACGCAATGCTTCCGCTTTCACAGGAGGTGGTGTCAAGACGCGCTTTCGGCCAACAGGTCTATCAGGTTGAGTCACAACTCCGACAATTGAATACCCTTCTTCATGAAGCATACGTAAAATAGGGGCTGAAAAATCAGGAGTTCCCATAAATAAAAGCTTATTCAATCCCTTCACCGTCCTTCTCAAGTTGAACAAGTTCTTCGTCCAATTCTTCAAATTCAGAAGCATCGACAATCCTGCTGATTTTCGTATTGAACAAAATGCCATCCAAGTGATCGATTTCATGCATAATTGCACGTGCCTCAAAACTTTCAGCTTCTAGTTCATAAAGTGAACCATCACGCTCTTGTGCTTCTACTCGTACAAAGAAAGGACGCTTTACTTCACCGTACAAATCCGGGAAGCTGAGGCAGCCCTCCAAGTCCACATCTTCTCCACCAATTGCTGTAATGACTGGATTGATAAGTTCAATAGGTGGGTCTCCTTCACCGATATCCACAATCGCAACACGGATCGAGTGACCGACTTGCGGTGCTGCAATTCCTACGCCATCTGAAGCAATCATCGTTTCCATCATATCGTCCAACAACCGATGTACGGTGCGGTCAAATTTCGTCACTTCTTTTGTTTTCGTTTCTAATATTTCAGCTGGATATTTAACAATTTCTAGTACAGTCAAACAAATTCCTCTTTTCTGATCCCTATTCAGTAAATAACGACAGGTGATTTATCAACAGAAAGCAGTAATCCGTCTTTTATCCAATCTGTTCGATAAAAGCGGATGAGTGCTTTTAGCGTCTCTGTCAGTTTTGGTTCTTTTTTGTATTTTATCAAACATTGATAGCGATATCTATTATTCACCCGACTAATGGCAGAAGCTGTCGGACCGATAATGACGCTTTCTGGACTTAATCCGTCCGCCAAAAATCGCACAGCTTTTTCAGCATATCCCACAACTTTCATTAAGTCTTCGTGGCTAAATTGAACATTGACGATGTAGTAAAACGGAGGATACCCAAATTGCTTCCTACTACTCATCTCCATCTGATAAAACGGTTCATACACTTGAGCTTTAGCAAGTTCAATGGCGTAGTGTTCAGGCGTGTACGTTTGGACGAATACTTCCCCTTCCAATTCATGACGCCCTGCTCTTCCACTCACTTGTGTCAGCAATTGGAATGTTTTTTCCGCAGCTCTGAAATCTGCCAAATGGAGTGTCGTATCTGCCGCTAAAACACCGACCAATGTGATATTCGGAAAATCGAGCCCTTTGGCAATCATTTGTGTGCCAAGTAAAATATCTGCCTGGCCTTCACTGAATTTCTGGAGCAATCGGGCATGCGAGCCTTTTTGACGAGTCGTATCAACATCCATACGAAGCACGCGCGCTTCAGGGAACAGTTTTGTAATTTCTTCTTCCGCTTTTTGTGTGCCCGTTCCAAAAAATCGAATGTGCTCACTTTCGCATTCAGGACAGATGTGAGGCACTCGTTCTTCATGACCACAGTAATGGCATTTTAAATTTTCAGTAGCTCGATGATACGTCAATGAAATATCACAATTCGGACATTGAATCGTCGTCCCACAATCTCTACATAAAACAAACGAAGAGAATCCACGTTTGTTTAAAAATAGTACGGTCTGTTCACGCTTGTCCAATCGATCCCGAATAGCTTCCGCCAACGGGACTGAAAACATCGAACGGTTACCCTCTTTCAGTTCAGCACGCATATCAACTATAGAGACGTTCGGTAGCTCCTGGTCTTTTGCACGCGTTGGCAATTCGAGAAGATGATAAACATCTTTTGAGGCACGCGCATAAGATTCAAGTGCAGGAGTTGCACTCCCGAGAATAACGGGACAGTGATTGAATTGTGCCCGCCAAATCGCGACATCCCTTGCATGATAGCGTGGAGAATCTTCCTGCTTATAAGTCGATTCATGCTCTTCATCCAGAATAATGATCCCTAGTTTTTCAAACGGAGCAAAAATAGCAGAACGTGCTCCAACGACCACTTTTACTTCTTTCCGGTGAATTTTACGCCACTCATCATATTTCTCACCTGCAGATAGCGCACTATGCATAACTGCAACTTGATCGCCAAATCGCTCTTTGAATCGTGAAGTCATTTGAGGTGTCAATGAAATTTCAGGAACAAGAACGATTGCTTCTTTACCTGTTGATAGCACTTCTTCGATGGAGCGTAAGTAGACTTCTGTTTTGCCACTCCCTGTTATTCCATGCAATAGGAACGTCGTGTCTGAACCTGTTCGAAATGCATCAAGTACTTCATCTACAGCGTGTTGCTGATAACTCGTGAGCTGTTTGGGGATGGCAGTGTCTCGTATCTCCAAGGATTCAGGTTCGCGATACACTTCCAACTTTTTTTCTTGTGCAGCCCCTTTTTCGATTACTGTTTTCAGCACTGGTGCAGATACACTTGCATCCGCCATTAATTTTCCTGCTTCAATAGCTTGTCCAGCGTACGCTATCATCCACTCCATCAGTTCGCGCTGTTTAACCGCTTGCTTACTAAGCGTATCTATCAGTTGGTGAAGAATTTCTGCACGTTCTATATGAATCATGCGGACTCGTTTAACCGTAGTTTGTTGCTTAACTAGGGTATCGACACGCACAGCACCTAATTTTGTGTACACTTTCAATTGCTTCAAAAGCTCGGGTGTATCCGCATTTTTCAAAGGGACACGATCTCGTTTTTGAAGCATCTTCAAGAATGCTTCATCTGTAATCGATTGAAGGTCCTCCACTTGGATAAACTTCTCGTACTTTGCTCGCATTGCTGCTGGCAGCATGACTTGAAGAGCTTCTATACGATAAGCGAGCGTGTCTGTAGCAAGCCACTCCGAAAGCTCAAGTAACTCCGTAGAGAGAATCGGTTCAAAATCGATAAGCTCTTCTAAAGGTTTTATCTTACTGATGTCCAAGTCGCTTTCTTCTTTCAACGCAATCACATACCCTACAACTTTCCGTGGACCAAATGGGACTTTCACACGCATCCCAGGTTCAACAAATCCAGAAAACAGTTCAGGGATTTTATAGTCAAATGGACGATCTATCGGATACGCTGCGACGTCCACGATCACTTCAGCGATCATAGGGAATCTTGTCCTTCATGAACAATTGTTGTGAGTAGTTGTTTTGCAAGCTCCTTTTTCTCCATAGCTGGGAACGAAATCTCAACACCAGACCTTGAAATTAAAGTTACGACGTTGGCATCACTGCCAAAACCTCCTGCAGGATCTGTGACATCATTGACAATAATCCAATCGAGATTTTTCGACTCCAACTTACCTTTTCCATATGTAACGGCATCTGTCGTTTCTGCCGCAAATCCGATGAGCCTTTGCGTCGATTTCATTTCACCTAACGATTTCAAAATATCGGTTGTCCGCTCCAGCTCCAACGATGCAGCACCTTCTTTTTTCTTCATCTTTTGGTCATGTACTGTTTTTGGACGATAATCCGCAACTGCAGCAGATTTCACGACGTAATCTGCATCCGTATACTGACCCAACACTGCATCAAGCATTTCAGCTGCACTCTCGACACGAATAAGCTCTACACCTGTTGGCGGGTCAAGCGACACAGGTCCTGAAATAAGAACCGTTTCAGCTCCTAGTTCAACCGCAGCTTGTGCCATCGCATACCCCATCTTGCCACTTGAAAAATTTGAAATGTATCGGACCGGATCAATCCGCTCTAAGGTCGGACCTGCTGTTACGACGACTTTTTTTCCAGCTAGCGGAAGCTTCGGAGTTTCATTGAAAAACGAATCGATTAATTCTACAATCCGCTCAGGCTCTTCCAGACGGCCTTTGCCAACATATCCACATGCTAAAAAGCCCTCGGATGGTTCGATGAATCGAACGCCGTCTCGATAAAGGCGATCGATATTCCGAAGAACCGCTGGATGCTCATACATATGGACATTCATCGCAGGGGCAATCCATACAGGAGCTGTCGCTGCAAGTAAGAGGGTTGATGCCATATCATCTGCGATGCCATTTGCTAGTTTGCCTATGAAATTTGCAGTAGTCGGTGCCACGATTATTAAATCTGCCCAGTCTGCAAGATCGATGTGTGCTATAACTGATGAATCTTTCTCATCGAACGTATCGTAATAAACATCGTTCCGGGACATTATCTGAAACGATAACGGCTGAACGAATTCCATCGCAGAGCGGGTCATCACCACTTTCACCTGCGCTCCGGATTGACTCAATTTACTAACCAGTGCAACCGCTTTGTAGACTGCAATGCCGCCGGTCACACAAAGCAAAACTTTTTTATTGGCTAACAACACCTTCATCCTCCCCGAAAATGACAAACTCCCAAAGAAAGTACATTTTCTAAGGGAGCTTCCATATGTGTATTCAACTCAAGTACGTTTAAATTTCGTCCTCATAGACAACGGAAGCGTCCGTCTTGCGTTTATGAAGCATGCCTGCTGCTACTTCTTCAAGAGCTTTACCGACATTTTTATGTGATGTATAGGAAACGAGTTGCTCATCTTTCTTTTCTTGCATTTCGCGAGCTCTCTTTGCAGCGAGTGAAACGAGTGTGTACTTTGAGTCGATCTTCTCTTTTAGTGAATCTACAGATGGATATAACATTGTCTTATTCCCCTTCCAACATGGCTAAATAACGTTCTTCTACGCGTTCTCTTCGGCAGTGCTCAGCTGTGACAATTGCATTGATGCGATCACAAGCTTTCGTCACCTCATCATTTTCTACTACATAATCATACAAGTCCATCATCTCTAACTCGTCACGCGCTTTTGCGACACGTGATGCGATGACTTCCAGAACTTCTGTTCCACGACCTACGAGCCGTTGCTCTAAATGTGAAAGACTTGGTGGCGCTAAGAAAATGAATAGACCGTCCGGCATTTTCTCCCGCACTTGTGCAGCACCGACTACTTCAATTTCCAAGAAGACATCTCTTCCGGAATCGAGTGTTTCGTTGACATAATCAAGCGGTGTACCGTAATAGTTTCCCACATACTCCGCATGCTCAAGAAGTCTACCTTCCTCAATCAGTGTTTCGAATACTTCACGTGGACGGAAAAAATAATCGACTCCATCCACTTCGCCTTCTCTTGGCTGACGCGTCGTCATCGATATCGAATATTCATAATTGGTGTCCGGCTGTGTAAATAGCTCTTTCCGGACAGTTCCTTTTCCGACTCCCGATGGGCCAGAAAGAACAATCAAAAGTCCTCGTTGTTTAAACATGCGATCCCTCTTCTAATGTAGTCTCTCCATTCAAATCATCCCTAATCCAGTTCGATCCGAAGTTTGTATTCGTATTATACCATATGTTTGACGCGTAGTGCTAAAATGGAGGAAACGAAAAGAAAGAGGAATTCACATGGCATTTGACGGGTTGTTCACAACCGCGATGAAACGCGAACTACAAACTATTGAAAACGGAAGAATCACAAAGATTCACCAACCAAACGCTCAAGAAACCGTATTCATTATCCGTGCAGGCGGTCAAAACCGAAAATTACTTTTTTCGGTGCATCCTTCCTATGCACGCGTACAATTTACAGAAGAAACGATTCAAAATCCAAAAGAGCCTCCTATGTTTTGCATGACACTGCGGAAACACCTTGAAGGGGGAACCATTACAGCCGTTGAGCAAATGGGAACTGACCGAATCTTGAAGTTTACCATCCGCTCAAAAAACGAAATTGGTGACGACATGGAACGTGCGATCATATTTGAAATCATGGGTCGTCACAGTAACTTTTTACTGATTGATCCTGAACGGGATATGATTATCGACAGCATGAAGCATTTGCCTCCGAGCGTAAACAGCTACCGCACAATTATGCCTGGGCAACCGTATATTCCGGCTCCACCACAAGATAAACGGAATCCATTTACACTCACACAAGAAGTCTTTGAAGAATTGCTCCCGACGTTTGATACTCCGAAAGCAGTCGTTCAGGAACTATCAGGATTTTCACCCATTCACGCTGAAGAACTCCTGTATCGATTAAAGAGTTCAACAGGGCAATCTGCATTCCAGACATATCTATCATTTGTTCAGATATTTTCAGAGGGTCCAATCCATCCGAACACTTTAGAAAAAGACGGGAAGTTATTATTTTCTGCAGCTGAGCTAACTTTCACTCAAGGAGCCGAGATTGTTTATCCAACCCTTGGTGAATTGTTGGATAAAGTCTACTTTGCTCGTGCGGTTCGGGAACGAGTTAAAGCACAAGCGGCCGATTTAGAGCGCTGGCTGGATAACGAAATTGCGAAATTGAAATTAAAAGTCCAAAAGCTAGAAAAAGAACGCAACGATGCGGGACGTCTTGATACTTTCCAGCTTTATGGAGAGCTTCTGACAGCGAATAGTTATGCGATTGAAAAGGGTCAAAAAGAGGCAGTTGTTGAAAACTATTACGAGCAAGGAACGACGGTCACCATTCAGCTCGATCCACGCAAATCCGTGATTGACAATGCGCAGCGCTATTTTTCCAAGTATACAAAAGCGAAGAATGCCTTGATTCAACTCGCAAGTCAATTAGAAAAAGCACACGAGGACATCGAGTATTTTGAAATGGTGAAACAGCAGGTCATGCAGGCATCTACTGACGATATCGATGAAATCCGGGATGAACTTGCGGAACTCGGTCTCATGAAAGCTCGAAAAGGCAAGAAGAAAGTGAAGCCGAAGAAGCCTATGCCGGAATCGTACCAGTCGACCGATGGTATTAAAATCTCAGTCGGAAAAAATAACCGTCAAAATGATTGGCTGACTTCTAAGCTTGCTGCACGGAATCACATTTGGCTTCATACAAAAGATATACCTGGATCTCACGTTGTGATTCACGATGAAGATCCGAGTGAAAAAACGATTCAAGAAGCCGCGACGCTCGCCGCCTACTTCAGTAAAGCGCGTGGTTCAGCATCTGTTCCTGTCGATTTCACAGAAGTTCGTCACGTGAAAAAGCCCAATGGTTCAAAACCAGGATTTGTCATCTATTTTGAACAAAAGACGATCTTTGTCACGCCGGATGAAGATGTCGTACGACAATTGAAAGCATAACCGAGACCAGCTAGGCTTATCGCCTTGCTGGTTTTTCTTATGTTGTTTGGTAGGGTGATCATAAACCCTAGAATTCGCTCATAAACTCGAGAAAATGATCATAAATCGTCGAAAACGCTCATAAAACACAAAATGTGATCATATACATCATTTTGCGCTCATAAACTCCAAAAAGTGATCATAAATCGACAAAACTGCTCATAAACCAACCTTCCCTTACATATATCTCCTCGAATCGCCGCAAAACTACATAGGAATTCACTTTCTCCCAACAAACGACACTCATCGAATGCTGTCGATTAAAAAATCTCCATAAAAAAAGAAGCACAGCGTAAAACGCCAGCTTCCGTCATTTATTGCAATGTGCCTGATTTTAATTTTTGGTGCCAGTCAAGGAGAGAGGCAACGGATTCTTCGCGAATTGCTCCGGAACGGGTTGCGACTTCAGCGAGAGCATTGAAATCTGAGAGGCTTGTGTAGGACAAACCAGCTTTTTCGAAAGCAGTGTCTGCACTTTCCAATCCGTATGTAAAGATGGAGACAACGCCTTCTACTTGAACGCCAGCTTCTAGCAATGCGTCAGCTGCTGTCAAACTACTACCACCAGTAGAAATTAAATCTTCCACAATGACAGCACGGTCTTCCGGCTTAATTTTCCCTTCGATTTGCTTACTTCGTCCATGTCCTTTCGCTTTCGAACGAACATACACCATCGGCAACCCTAAAATATCAGCAATCCATGCTGCATGTGGGATTCCCGCTGTTGCAGTACCCGCGATGACAGTTGTTTCTGGATAATTTGCTTTAATAGAAGCTGCCATTCCCTCTGCAATTCGTCTTCTACCGCCTGGATCTGACATAATGAGACGGTTGTCACAATAGATGGGTGATTGAATGCCAGACGCCCATGTGAAGGGTTCATCTGGACTAAGGGTTACAGCCCCTACGTGCAATAAAATTTTCGCAATTTCTTGTTTTGTCATCATTCACTCAGTCCTTTCCACTGTCGTGCAATTTCCTTGTAAGCAGATAACGGATCTGCAGCTCCTGTAATCGAGCGACCAACCACAATATGTGTCGATCCCATTTTCTTAGCTTCCGCTGGTGTCGCGATTCGTTTCTGATCGTGAGCTGCATCATTTGCAAGTCGAATACCTGGTGTCACTTTCAAAAACTCGTTTCCACACACTTCAGCAATAGATCCCGCTTCTAAAACGGAGCATACGACACCGTCTAACTTGGAAGCTTGAGCAAGTTTTGCATAATGGAGGACTGAATCGTTCAATGAAGTTTGAATGAGCTGCTCGCGCTGCATCTGATCTTCCGTTGTTGAAGTCAACTGTGTGACCGCAATGATCGCAGGTCTCTTCTTACCCGTTGCAGTACCTATATCCAAGCCTTCAAGTGCTGCATCCATCATGAATGAGCCCCCTGCTGCATGCACATTCACTAAATCAGCACCAACTGACGCGAGTGAAGTCATCGCGGACTTCACGGTATTCGGAATATCATGTAATTTCAAATCTAGAAACACGTCAAATCCTTGTTCTTTTAGACGATAAACAATTGCTGGACCTTCTTTGTAAAAAAGTTGCATCCCTACTTTGACAAACGTACCGCTTTCAAAAGGTTTTAAAAAGGATAATGCGGCTTCTTGGTGTTCGAAATCCAATGCAATGATTGGGGATGTGTTCATACCGCATGACTCCTTCCGATTAAATCTGTAATTGTTTTTAACCCTAGTTCATCTAACAAGGTTGGCAAGGCATGAATGATTTCCGGACAAACGAATGGATTGACAAAGTTTGCTGTGCCGACTGCTACTGCACTTGCTCCTGCTGATAAAAAGTCGATCACATCGCCTGCGTCCGTAACTCCGCCCATTCCGATGATAGGAATATTAACCGCTTTACTCACTTCATACACCATTCGAATAGCTACTGGTTTGACTGCTGGTCCAGAAAGTCCACCAGTTCCGTTTGCGATGACTGGCTTCCCTGTTTTCCGGTCAAGGCGCATGCCAACGAGTGTATTGATCATGGTAATACCATCTGCTCCAGCTGCTTCCACAGCTTTAGCAATTACAGTGATGTCCGATACATTTGGTGATAGTTTCACATAAACTGGGACACTTGATACTTCTTTTACAGCCGAAGTCAACTCAGCTGCAAGTTTTGGATCTGTTCCGAATGCAATTCCGCCGCATTTTACATTCGGACATGAAATATTTAGTTCTAACGCATTCACGTTGGGTGCCTTAGATATAGCTTCAGCAACTTGTACATAATCTTCCGTTTCAGAGCCTGCCACATTAGCTATAATCGGAACGTCATGTTGTGCAAGTCGCGTTAACTCTTCTGCCATCACCCGTTCCAATCCTGGATTTTGAAGTCCGATTGCATTCAACATACCTGCAGCCGTTTCCGCTACACGTGGTGTCGGGTTGCCGAAACGTGTTTCCAGCGTCGTTGCTTTAATCATAATTGCCCCAAGCTGTGACAAATCATACAAATTTCCATACTCTTTACCGAACCCGAAACATCCAGAAGCAGGCATGATCGGATTTTTTAGTGACAAACCAGGTAATTCAACAGCTAATCGATTCATATCGCAACCACCCCCGCCGGAAATACAGGTCCATCCGAGCAAACTTTGACGTAAGGCATGTCTTGTCCCGTTTGCGTTTCACATACACATGCGAAACAAGCACCAATGCCACACCCCATGCGCTGTTCAAACGATAAGAATCCCTGTTTATCATGAAATGCTTGCTGTACTGCGTGAAGCATTGGAGTTGGGCCACATGTATAATACGTTGTGAAATCTACAGGATTTCGTGCTAGAGAATCAGTGACGAAACCTTGTTCCCCCGCACTACCATCTGCAGTTACGATTCTTGTCTCGCCAAGTGCTGCAAATTCTTCCTCATAAAATACAGCAGTAGCTGATTGAAATCCTAGAATATGTACGCAGTGAACGCCTTTGGCTGTCAGTTCTTTAGACAATTGATACAAAGGAGGAACTCCAATTCCGCCCCCAATCAGTAGGGCTGTTTCTCCCGGTGCTGAATTGTCTGCAGAAAAGCCATTTCCAAGCGGACCAAGAACATCGACTTCTACACCAATTTGTTTTGCAGCAAGTAACTGGGTTCCCCTGCCTTCAGCGCGGAAAATAAGTGTCATCTGTTCTTTTTCTTTATCGAATGAAGCAATTGAAATCGGTCGTCTAAGTAATGGTTCAAATGTATCCGTTACACGGATGTGAACAAATTGACCAGGTGAAGCGATTTCTTTCACTAAGTTACCTTCAAGTACCATTTCAATAATATTATCGGCGATTTGACGTGTTGCGCATATAGTCATTCTGTTCTGCACAATCATGCAAGAACCCCCTTCTATTTCTCTGGATCATTGCGGTCCTCACTGTTGTTCTGAAAAGACTGTTTCTCCTCCGAACAGTGTCAGTACTGGCCACCCTGTACATTTCACTCCTGTAAACGGCGTGTTTTTTCCTTTTGATAAAAACGTAGTTGGGTCAATGACTTGCTCAGTTGTTAAATCGAGCAATACAAGGTCGGCTATAGCCCCTTCTTCAATCGAGCCATACGGAAGGTCAAAAACATCACATGGCTTTTTCGTAAACCAGTCGATCAGTTGTTTCAATGTCCAATCTCCGTTTTTCACAAAATGTGTGTAAAGTAACGGGAATGCTGTTTCAAACCCAGTAATTCCGAACGGTGCTTTCTTGAATCCTGCAGCTTTCTCTTCTGCACTATGAGGTGCATGATCTGTCGCGATGAAATCAAGCGTCCCGTCAAGCAATCCTTCTCGCAGTGCCGCCAAGTCTTCGTTTCCTCGTAGTGGCGGATTCATCTTCCAGACAGCATCATCTTCAGGAATGTCGTGTTCTGTTAGCAATAAATGGTGAGGAGTCACTTCAGCTGTTACATGGACACCTGCTCGTTTTGCATCTCGGATGACGCGAACGGACTCTTTCGTACTAACGTGGCAAACGTGGTAGTGTGCACCCGCTGCTTCAGCAAGAAGAATATCGCGTGCAATATGAACTGACTCTGCAACAGACGGAATTCCCGGAAGTCCGAGTTCCTTATTCCGGATCCCTTCGTGCATTGCGCCACCATAAATGAGCGTATTATCTTCACAGTGAGCAACGACCGCCATATTCAATTTCGCTGCGTCTTGCATCGTTTCAAGCATCATTCCTGCTTGTTGGATTCCTACACCGTCATCTGTGAACGCAAACGCACCATGTTCTTTTAGCTCCGCCAAATTCGTACGTTCTTTTCCGGCTTCACGGATAGTTATGGATGCATATGGTAAAACTCGAATGACAGCATTTTTTTCAATCAATTCATTGACATGTTCAATGTTTTTAATTGTATCTGGAACTGGTCGTGTATTTGGCATCGCACAGATTGTTGTGTAACCGCCTTTTGCTGCAGCCTTCGTTCCACTCTCAATCGTTTCCTTATGCTCGCCACCTGGCTCGCGTAAGTGAACGTGTACATCGACAAACCCAGGTGCAAGGCAAGAACCGTTGCCTTCGATTATTTCAGCACCATTCACTTCTAGTTTTTGTCCTATTTCCACAATTTTACCATCTTGAATTCGTACATCCTTTAAATTCTGTGAAGTTTCATCATATAGCCAAATATTTCGGAGCAGCTTGTGCATGAACATTTCCCCCTCTTAAGATCATTTCCATTGCAGCAGCACGGATGTAAACACCATTTTCAACAGCTTCATAGACTCTTAGCTTTGGATGAGTTGTCAGTGACTCGGCAATTTCAACTCCCCAGTTGATCGGTGCTGGGTGCATGATAATTGCATTTTCCTTTATCATAGCTGCACGCTCAGCAGTCAATCCATATTGCGCGTGATACTCTTCTTTCGTGAAGCTCATCTTCTCGTCATGGCGCTCATGTTGAACGCGTAGCAGCATTACCACGTCCGCTTGTTCGATCACACTGTCCCAACCTGGAAGAGTCTCATAATCCCCAGACCACTCATCAGGACAGACAAATTGCACATTTGCACCGAGTTTTTGTAAAGCTTCTGCGTTCGATGCAGCGACACGGCTGTGCGACAAATCTCCAGCAATCACTACATTCAGCCCTAAGAAGTAACCGAACTCCTCTTTGATGGTAAATAGGTCCAACAGTGATTGACTCGGGTGTTGCCCTGTTCCATCTCCGCCGTTGAATACTGGGATTTTAATGCCCTCTAGTTGTTTGTAATACTCTTTTTCAGGATGACGGATGACAACTGCGTTGACACCAAGTGCTTCCAATGTTCGTACTGTATCAAAAAGCGTTTCGCCTTTAGTCGTGCTTGAATGACCTGGATCAAATTGGATAATTTCTAATCCTAATTTTCTTTCAGCGATTTCGAAGCTTAGTTTTGTGCGTGTACTTGGCTCAAAAAACAAGTTGCTCACTAAATATTTCCCGGGCAATTCCCGAATTCCATGACGCTTCAAGTACTCCGCATAATTCAAGATTTCCATAATATTCTCTTCGCTAAATTGTTTCATCGTAAGTAAGTTATCCATTTTGTCGTCCTCCTCTTAGTTAGGGGAAGGTTTTAAAAAAGGCCTTCCCAGCATATAGGAAGGCCATTTATGTATGCAGATCCCTTTTACAGTCCCTGCCACATAAACCTTTCCTTGTCTCTCTGTACAATGTTAAAAGGTCTAACGTATTTAGTTGTCTTTATCTACAAGCAATGGTTCGTCTTCAACATCATCCAACGTGTTCTTCTCACGACCTGGAAGTACTAAGTTCAGCACTACACCAACAATTGCCGCTAATGCCATTCCTTCGATATGGAAGGTTTCGCTAAAGTTGATGGATGCACCACCGATTCCAATGACGAGAATGACCGATGTGATAACTAGATTCCGCTGTTTGTCGAAATCCACTTGATGATCGACGAGCATGCGTAATCCGGATGATGCGATAATCCCGAAGAGCAGGATTGAAATTCCACCAAGAACAGCTGTTGGGATGGTTGAAATGAGTGCCATGACTTTCCCCATGAAGGAGAACAGAATCGCAAACACTGCAGCTCCCACGATGACATAGACACTGTATACTCTTGTTATCGCCATGACTCCGATGTTTTCACCGTAAGTCGTTTTCGGCGGACCACCGAGCACTCCACTTATCAATGTTCCTAGTCCATCGCCGAGCAACGAACGATTCAGTCCTGGATCGCGGATGAAGTCACGTTCCACTACTTTCCCAAGTACGAGCTGGTGACCGATATGCTCTGAAATCGTCACAATCGCAATCGGAACCATGACAAACAACAAAGTTGGTGTTACAACAAAGTCATAATCGACTCCTGGTATTAAGAATTCTGGAACTGCAAACCACTTCGCATCAAGTACTGGCTGGAAGTTCAAAATGCCGATTGCAGCTGAGTAAAAGTAGCCTATGATAATCCCAATCAAGACCGGCATCAAGCTGATGACACCTCTGAAGAACATGAGGCAAATGATTGCTGACGCCAATGTGACGAGAGCTGCTGAGAAATGAAGAAGACTGTAAGTTGACACTCCGTTAACATCGATACGACTTGCCATACCAACCGCAGTTGGTGCTACTGCGAGACCGATGACCATGATAACGGGTCCCACAACGACTGGAGGTAGAATATTCATGATCCAGTTATGACCTGTCTTCCATATTAGAAGGGACACAATCGCGTAAACGAGTGCTACGAACATACTTCCGATCATCGCACTACCGATGCCCCCAGTTTCAGTAGCAACTGTAATCGGGACAATGAAAGCGAATGAAGATCCTAGATAAGCTGGAACTTTACCTTGTGTGACGACTACAAAGATGAGTGTTGCAATACCACTCGTGAGTAATGCGATTGCTGGGCTAAGTCCAACGAGTTGTGGGACTAGAATTGTTGCCCCGAACATGGCGAACATGTGCTGGAGACTTAATGCAAGCCATTTACCGGCTGCGGGTTTTTCGTGAATATCCAATACTTTTTCTGCCATAGTCTGTGCGCCTCCAAGCTATTTTCAATTATCTAGAGTGAATGGTGACGCTGTCTTCTGAATCTGTTTCGACTAAGTTTACAACTACTTTTTCCTCACTTGAAGTAGGAATGTTTTTTCCGACGAAGTCCGGTCGAATCGGAAGTTCACGATGTCCACGATCTACCAAAACTCCGAGTTGGATAGACGAAGGTCTTCCTAAGTCCATGACCGCATCCATTGCCGCTCGCACTGTTCGTCCTGTATAGAGGACATCATCGATCAGGACTACCTTTTCATCTGTTAAGCTGTAGTTGATGTCTACTTGTTTAACAAGCGGTTCTTTGTTTTCGTATTTCAGGCCTAGATCATCGCGGTATAAAGAAATATCAAGTTCACCGATGCGGATAGGCTTGCCTTCGATCTGTTCGATTTTTTCTGCAAGTCGGTTTGCAAGGAAAGCTCCCCTTGTTTTGATGCCGACTAGAATACAATGATCGATGCCTTTGTTACGTTCAATGATTTCATGTGCGATGCGGGTGAGTGCTCTGTTGATGGCACTTTCATCCAAAATATTAGCTTTTTCTGCCATGTCAAACGCCTCCTTCAGCTTTTGAATAATGCTTAATACATGGTATTCCCTTTAACTACAAATATTTTCTTCCAAAAAGCGTTCCATACAAAAAACCTTCCGGCCGTCTTTCGGGCAGGAAGGTTTGCGTGCGTGAATACAATCCAGCAGTCTGCGCTCGCAAGCGTGACTCTGAACAACGTGCATCCTTCCCAACCTCTCTGGATTGGCGTTAAAGGTTCGCTATGAAGTTTCTACAACAAGCATACAGCTTGAAATTCTATCCGTCAACCTTTTTTGGATTTCATTTCACTCAGCAACTGTTCGAAGTCGTCTGGCAGTGGCGCTTTAAATTCCATATACTCTTCCGTCACTGGATGTACAAATCCTAGTGTTCCTGCATGAAGAACTTGACCATCAAAATCGATGGTTCTTTTCGGACCGTATTTCGGATCTCCTGCAAGTGGGTGACCGATATATTTCATATGGACACGAATCTGATGGGTTCTACCTGTTTCCAAGCGGCACTCCACGAGTGTAAATTCCCCGAATCGCTCCAGCACTTTAAAGTGAGTAACAGCATGTTTGCCATTGTTCTCGACTGACATGCTTTGGCGATCTTTCTGGTTTCTTCCGATAGGCGCATCGATTGTACCGTTATCGTGAGGAATATGGCCATGAACGAGTGCTGTATAAACGCGTGTCACGGATTTCTCCACAAGCTGATTAACGAGTGACGTATGCGCTTTATCATTTTTAGCAACCATGAGTAATCCTGACGTATCTTTATCGATACGGTGTACAATACCCGGTCTCATGATGCCATTGATGCCTGACAAGTCTGTGCAATGGTGCATAAGCCCGTTCACAAGTGTTCCTGTCGTATGTCCAGGAGCCGGATGGACTACCATGCCACTTCTCTTGTTTACAACTAGCACATCACTATCCTCATAGACAATCTCAAGATTTAGATCTTCAGCAGGCATATTGAGTTCTTCCGGCTCCGGTTCATCGACTGTAAGTGAATCTCCAGACTTCACCTTATAATTCGATTTCACCGCAACACCGTTCACTAAGACAATTCCGTCTTTTACCCATTGCTGAATAAGAGTCCGGGACCAGTCTGCATTTACAGATGCAAGCGCTTTGTCAATCCGTTCTCCTGCTGTCTGTTCTTCTATTACATATTGAAACTGTTCCATTATGTCACCTTATCTTTCTTATTCTTTTTTTCATCTAAGATTAAATGAATGATCACGAGTACGACACCGCATGTCAAGGCTGCATCTGCTACGTTAAATATAGGGAAATCGTAGTTGATGACCGGGATGAGGACGTTGACAAAGTCCACCACTTCGCCTCGCACCATGCGGTCAATAAAGTTACCTACAGCGCCACCAAGCAATAACATTAAACTCCATGCAAACAACGGTTCGTTCTTTCCTTCTTTTTGAAAATAGTAAACGATGCCGATAACGACGACAATCGTAACAATTGCAAATAACCACATTTGACCTTCTAACATGCCCCATGCCGCACCACGATTTCGATGAGACAGCAAGCCTAGATAAGGTTCTATTAAAGGAATTCGTTCGCCGATTTCCATATTTGTAGCAACCAACCATTTTGTCAGCTGATCGACCAAAATGACAAGCGCAGCAATACCATAATAAATGAACAACCCGGTTCCCTCCATCCTGCAGTATCTTGTATAGTTTATCATACCCTAACCCTACACGCGCAACTCTAACAGGTATGAAAGAAAAAAACGCTGCAAGACCCGATAGACGGATTGCAGCGCCTTTTTAACAATTAAGCATAATGATGCGCAACAACGTCTGCGCAACGCTGACACAACTCAGGATAATCAGCGTTTGAACCGACCGTCTCCGAAATTGTCCAGCAACGTTCACACTTTTCTCCAGATGCTTTGTCAACAGCTACTTGACCCGTCGCAAGCGAAACTGCGTTATCCGGCATCTCAGATGCAGCAACAGCGCTGAATTTCGATACAATGAAGAATTGAGCAAAGTCGATTTGTTCTGTTGCAAATAGTGGAGCAAGCTCATCACGGACAGCTACAGTGACATGAGCTTCCAATGATTTACCGATTGTCTTGTTATTGCGTGCTTCTTCCAGCGCTTTCAACACATCGTCACGTACAAGCATCAACTGATCGAACTGAGTACGGAGCTCTGTCGATTCAAGCTCTTTTGCTTCCGGCATATCCGTAAGCTGAATACTCTCTGCCGTTTCGTGCTCCAAGTATGCCCACATTTCGTCCGCTGTGTGTGGCAAGATTGGTGCAACTAGCTTCAATAGTGCTAGAAGTGCATCATACATAACTGTTTGCATCGCACGACGGTGTGGATGATCGACAGCTTCGATGTAGACAACATCTTTCGCGATATCAAGATAGAAGGAGCTCAATGTACCTGTACAGAATGAATTGATGGCATGGTAGACATTCGCAAATTCATATTGCTCGTAAGCCGTTCTCACGTCACGAATCAAATCTTGAAGCTTTACATACACATACTGATCTACCGGGCGTAACTCTTCAAAAGCAACCGTATCTGTTCCTGGTGTGAAATCAGAAGTATTCCCGTGAAGGAAACGGACTGTGTTACGGATTTTACGATACACTTCAGAAACTTGTTTAAAGTTTGAATCGGAAACACGGACATCTGCTGTGTAATCGACTGAAGATACCCAGAGACGTAAAATATCGGCTCCGAATTGGTTAGTTACTTTAGAAGGAAGGATAACATTACCGATCGATTTACTCATCTTGCGTCCTTCACCGTCTAATGTGAATCCGTGGCTCAGCAAGCCTTTATATGGTGCAATTCCGTTAATCGCCACACTTGTCGTCAATGATGAGTTGAACCATCCACGATATTGGTCAGATCCTTCGAGATAGAGATCTGCTGGGTAAGAGAGATCCTCACGCTCCTCAAGAACTCCTTGATGTGTCGAACCGGAGTCGAACCACACGTCCATAATATCCGTTTCTTTCGTAAATGTACCATTCGGGCTTCCTTTATGTGAGAAGTCTTTTGGAAGTAAATCTTTCGTGTCCCACTCAAACCAGATGTTTGAACCATGTTCACGGAACAATGTTGAAATATGATCGATTGTTTCATCTGTGATGATTGGTTCGCCATCTTCTGCATAAAACACAGGAATCGGAACACCCCATACGCGTTGACGTGAAATACACCAGTCACCACGGTCACGGACCATATTGTAGAGACGAGTTTCACCCCAAGATGGCGTGAAGTTCGTTTTACGGATTGCTTCAAGAAGATCGTCACGGAATGTTTCAATCGATGCAAACCATTGCGCAGTTGCACGGTAAATAACCGGCTTTTTCGTACGCCAGTCATGCGGATATGAGTGAGTGAAGAACGAAAGCTTTTCAAGTGCTCCTACTTCTTTCAACTTCTCAGTCACGGCTTTGTTAGCATCTTCATAAAATAATCCTTCAAACAATGGTGCTTCTTCAGTCATCACACCACGGTCGTTGATAGGGGATAAGACGCCGAGACCATATTGTTTCGCTACGTAGAAGTCGTCTTCACCGTGTCCTGGTGCTGTATGAACACAACCAGTACCTGCATCAGCAGTAACGTGTTCGCCAAGCATTACGAGTGATTCACGATCATAAATTGGGTGACTTGCAGTGATACGCTCAAGTTCGCGACCTTTGAATTCACCTGTAGTCGTGTAGTTTTCCCATCCGAGTTCAGTAGCTAGACCCTCAACTAAGTCTTTTGCAACAAGGAACTTTTTACCGTTTGCTTCTGCAATTGTGTAAACAAAGTCTGGGTGTACGGAAATTCCTAAGTTTGCTGGAATTGTCCAAGGCGTTGTTGTCCAGATCAAGATATTGACGTCTGACTCTAATACACCTTTGCCATCACGAACTGGGAAGCTAACATAGATAGATGGTGACTTTTTGTCTTGATACTCAATTTCTGCTTCAGCCAATGCTGTTTCAGAGGATGGTGACCAGTAAACTGGCTTTAATCCTTTATAGATATATCCCTTTTTCGCCATGTCACCGAATACTTTAATTTGTCGTGATTCAAATTCAGGTTTTAGTGTGATATACGGGTTATCCCAATCGCCTCGAACACCTAGACGTTTAAACTGGGTACGCTGGTTGTCGATTTGAGTGAGAGCATAGTCTTTACACATTTCACGGAACTCCGCAATGCTGTGCTCTTTACGCTTTACACCTTTGTTCACAAGTGCTTGTTCAATTGGTAGACCATGTGTGTCCCAGCCTGGAACGTATGGCGCGTGGAAGCCTGTCATAGATTTATGACGTACGATGATGTCTTTGAGCACTTTGTTAAGCGCGTGACCCATGTGAAGGTCACCGTTAGCATATGGAGGTCCGTCATGTAGAATGAACGTCGGTTTTCCCTTTGTTCGTTCCTGAACTTTTGCATACATATTGTCCTTTTCCCACTGTTCTTGCATTTGCGGTTCTTTCGTCGGTAAACCGCCTCTCATAGGAAAGTCAGTTTTCGGCATAAGTAACGTGTCTTTATAATCCATTCCAATTCCTCCTTTGAAATAACAGCTCAATAATGATGGTGTTCCGTTTCGTTACAGTGTTGATACTAAGATTTCTTTGAATAAAAATAAAACATCAAAAAAACCCCGTCCCCATAAAAGGGACGAGGACTGTGCTCGCGATACCACCCTAGTTGTAGCCGTATAGAAATCACGGCTACCTCTCGAACACCGTAACGGGGTGTGCTCCGGGATTGCTGCTGCAATCCGGCTCCAGAGTGATCTTCCTTTCCAACCTGCAATCGGGCTCCCACTATCCCCAACTCGCTACATACAGCCTACTTGGAAAGTACTGTCTCTTTCAATGCCTGTCATTCAATATGAACCATATTATAGGGGCGAACTGGCCTTTAAGTCAAGTGGATGTTACTCCTGATCAGCAGCTGCTTCCAGTTGTTTCGTGTTCTGTTCATAATCGAGAAGTGTATCCCAATCGTCCATCTTCACTAAATCCAGCTGTGCTTCAATTAGCATACGGAAACGGTTGCGGAATACTTTAGATTGTTTTTTCAAATCTTCGATCTCCATTGAAATTTCACGTGAGCGAGATAGCGCTTCGTTAACAATGCGATCCGCATTCTTTTCAGCTTCTTTAATGATGAGCTTGGATTCTTGTGTAGAATTTCTACGAACATCCTCTGCTGCTTCTTGAGCTATCATAATTGATTTCTGTAATGTTTCTTCGATTGCATTGAAATGCGCCACTTGTTCTTCTGTTTCTTTCAGTTTACGCGTCAATTCTCTGTTTTCATCAAGCAAGTTTTCATAATCTTTCATGAGTTGCTCGAGGAATTCGTTCACTTCATCTTCATCGTAGCCACGCCATCTGCTTCCGAATGTTTTATTATGTATATCAATTGGTGTAAGCGCCATGCGAGTCTCTCCCCTTTTGATGTTCGTTATTCGTTATATCGTTGACTATAACAGAAAATAGACTTTTTCTAAAGTCTGTCCATAAAAATCATTCCAACTTCCCAGTAACCAATCGGATTTTATCCTTCTTAGTCCTACCTTCAATTGCGATTACTTTATATCGACCATACCCTCTAATTGAAAGCACATCAGATTCATTTAACTCAAACGATGGCTGATCCACCACACGCCAATTCACTTTTACTTTACCTCCATGAATGTACGTCGAAGATTTCTGCCTTGCAACATTTAATAATGAAGCAATGACCGTATCTAGTCGAAGAGAACTAATGACTTGCGTTTCTTCGGTCCAAGCTTCTTCAAGCGCAATCCAACCTTCATGATCTGACAACTCTGTAAGATGAATCTTTGCTTTGCCAGCTGAAGTAAAATTAGCAGTGAGGTACGTACTCAGCTCCATTACAGTCGCGAGTTGCACATCTCCGTCTTTTAAACGAATGTCGCCAAATTTTGCCCGATCCAAACCATGTCCCATTAACGCACCAAGAATCTCAGGATGTTCTAACGTCAAGAACTTGGAAGCGTAACGAACGTCGAATACAGATATTTGGAAATCTTGGCGCGTAGGTTCATAATAATCAGGATAGATGAGCACCCTTTTTCGCTCAGCTCCAACAAAACCTCCATCTTCAGCAACAAGCAAGCCGCTCCCCTTAACGACGGATTCCACAATAAAACGCTGACGCGGATCAAGAAAATCGGTCAATTTAGGTGAGTATAAATCCTCGACCTCTCTCGCCCAGTCCATCACCATTTCTATAAAAGGCTGCTCTTCTTTTCTAAAGTGTTGTAAGATGCCATCCATTGTACTGGTCTCCTTATAGAAAAATCCCCACAGCGTGAGGATTGGTTCAACGAAATGATTGTTCAGTTCAGAACATTAAAGCATACGTAAAAGGAAATTAAATACCGGTGCTAATCCTTCGCCGATTAGCCGCAAAGCAATCAAAGCAACAATAGGGGAAATATCAATCATTCCAAGAGGTGGAATGAAGTTTCGGAAAAATCCTAAATATGGTTCTGTAATCTTTTCAAGAATTCTACCGAACTTAGTTTCTCTGGAAGCCGGTACCCACGACATCAAGATATAGATGACGAGCAAAATAGAATAAATGGAAAGTGCATACGTAATTACATTATAAAGCTGGATTAATAATTGTGCCATTACTGTCGGTACACCTCATTTAGTTTCTTTCGTTCAAATAGTCGGAGATTGAACCATTCACTTCTACGTTTTCCGGAACGCAAAGGAAAATATCTGTGCCGATTCGTTGAATGTCTCCATTTAATGCATAAACCGCACCACTCAGGAAATCTACGATCCGTATTCCTTGTTCGCGATCAATACGTTGTAAATTAACAATAACTGCACGTTTGTTAGTCAGATGTTCTGATATATCTTGAGCTTCAGCATAGACACGAGGTTCCACTAAAATAACCTTTGACGACTTTTGGACGCTTTGCAGGCTCACAATGTTCCCGGCAGTCTGAGGTTCTTTGCGATTTTGTTTTGGCAAGGGAGCATTTTTCATCGAGGATTGTTTACTTGGCTTCCTCTCTGGTTGTGTCGGAGCAACTTGTTGCTTTGCCGCTGTTTCTTGCGCCGCTGCCTCTTCTTCGTCAAGGTAAAACCATTTTTCGAATTTGTTTTTAATACTCATTCGTCTCCCTCGCTCTCTGAACCGACGAGTGCAGTCCCGATTCGCACATGGGTTGCGCCCTCTTCGATTGCAATACTGTAATCATTCGACATCCCCATGGATAATTTGGTTAACGGTGCGTGTTGCATCTTTTTAGCCGCAAGTTCATCTCGCAGTTCCCGCAAACCTCTAAAAACTTCTCGGATTGTATCTTGATCTTCAGTCAATGGAGCCATAGTCATAAGACCAATCACTCTTATTTTGTCAAAATCTTTCAATGCCTCAATAAATCCTAATGTCTCAGCTGGCGACAATCCTGATTTAGAATCTTCAAAAGAAACGTTAACTTGTACGAAACAGTCAACTGGTTCAACAGCACGTTTCTGAATTTCTTTTGCTAAGCTCAATCGATCCAATGAATGCAGATAATCAATGCGCTCAATAATTTCTTTCACTTTACGACTTTGCACACTTCCGATGAAATGCCAAACAGCCCCTTGAGGAATCGCATGTTGCTTATTAAGAAGTCCTTCAGGTCGGTTCTCACCTAAATGGATGATCCCTTCGTCCAATACGTTCTGTGTACGTTCTTCAGACACTTGTTTTGTGACTGCAATAACCGTAACTTCATCACGAGTTCTACCAACACGCTCACACGCCTGACAGATTGTTTCTTCGATGGTATTTATCCGTTGCTGTAATGGTTTCATCTTGATCACTACTTTTCTCGATACTTTGTTCTATTGTATCAAGCGGCCACTTAGTTATCAACGATTAGTCACTTTTTAGGCTCTTTCTTTTTAATTAGTACAATATCCTTTCCAATTGTCACAACTTCATCGTAACCAAACTGCTTTTGGTCTTTCACACGCATTTCCATAAACAAAGACCGTTCCGTATCACCGATATGAAGCGTATCAATTTTCCCTTTCGTTATATCGATCGCCGCATCTTGAATGAATCCAAGAAATTTCCCGCGTTGCATATCAATCACTTCTTTTTTTTGAAATTCTGAAAAGCGCATAGAAATCCCCCTTTTCCATATTCTATGCAGATAGGCGCACAAAAAAAACGCAATGCGGTAATCGCATTGCGTCCTATATTAATTACTTTGTTCCATTCCTTCACGAATTTGAGCGATTGCTTGCTTCTCCAATCGAGATATTTGAGCCTGTGAAATTCCTAGCTCTCGGGCAATTTCAGTCTGTGTTTGTCCAAGGTAGAACCGCTTCGACAAAATCAGTTGCTGACGATCATCCAGTCCCGTCATAGTTTCCTTCATCGACACATAAGTTGACCAGCGCTCTTCCGATACAGTTTTGTCATGTAGCTGATCCATCATATACACTGGGTCTCCTCCTTCACCATTCATCGGTTCATGGAGGGACATAGGATCTTGTATCGCATCGAGTGCAAATAAGATATCCTCTTCTGGAATGTCTGTCATTTTAGCTAAGTCTGATATTCTTGGTTCCTTTTGGTGTTCATTGATGAATTCCTCTTTTGCACGGATTGCTTTATATGCAATATCTCGGAGCGAGCGTGACACTCGAACGGAATGATGATCTCTCAAATGTCGCTTGATTTCTCCGACAATCATCGGAACTGCATATGTCGAAAATCGGACATTGTGTTTTAAATCAAAGTTGTCAATCGACTTAAGCAGTCCCACACATCCTACTTGAAACAAATCATCTGCTTGTTCCCCACGATAGGCAAATCGTTGCACAAGGCTTAGGACGAGGCGCAAATTCGCTGTTACGAGTTCGTCTCTAGCTGATTCATCCCCACTTTGCAACCGGATGAAAGTCTCTTTCATGACATCACTCGTCAGAAGCGGCAAAGTAGATGTATCGATACCGCAAATTTCCACTCTTGTACGTACCATCTGAATTCCTCCGTATTCTGTAGATGACTGTACGAGATAGCTTATCCTCTGAGTGGAGTTCTATGCGGTTTTCGGTAACGCCAATTTCAACCATTATGCGATTGGATGATTCAATTGCTCTCGAAGTTCCGAAATGATCTTTTTCTCTAAACGGGAAATATAAGATTGTGAAATACCGAGTAAATCTGCAACTTCCTTTTGGGTCATCTCAATCTTTCCTGTTAACCCGAATCTACATTCCATAATATGACGCTCTCGATCACTAAGAGTCGTTACGGCATCTATCATATGCTGACGTTCGATTTTCTTTTCAACATCATCTGTAATAATATCTTCATCAGTCCCTAAAATGTCGGACAGCAATAGCTCGTTCCCATCTGCATCAGAGTTCAGTGGTTCGTCAAAAGAAATCTCAGAACGTGTCCGATTGGTTTTTCGTAAATGCATTAAGATTTCGTTTTCAATACAACGCGATGCGTACGTTGCCAACTTAATATTTTTATCACTTTTGAATGTTTCAATTGCTTTAATAAGTCCTATTGCCCCAATGCTGATTAAATCTTCAATATGCGTATTCGTATTATCGAAGCGGCGAGCAATGTAAACGACTAGACGCAAATTTTTCTCTATAAGCCGATCTCTAGCTTGTTGGTCACCTGCCATATATGCAGCAATAGTTTCCGCTTCTTCTTCTCTAGTCAGAGGTTTCGGTAACGATTCATGCCCCCCAATATAGTAGGTCCCATTTTTCTTTTTAAATATTCCTGCAAGAACGGATAGCCATTTTTTCAATTCATGTAGCATGAAGCATTCCCCTTTCTTCTTCTCTAGTTTCCAAGGCAGATACATGCAAGATAGCAGATGCATTGTGTGGATAACGTGCATCGTCAGCCGTTAAAACAATATAACCTTTTTCAAGTAGACGATTTCCTTCCAGTTCCCAATCGTCAAATCTAATTCCTACCGCCCAATTCGCTCCTTCGACAGTTTGAATTCGAATAAGACGTAAATCCTTCCTGTATTGTTCAGGAAATTGGGTGATATCCGGAATAACGCCTTGTGCATTTCCAATTTGCTGTAAACTCTCAAAGAATTCATCTGGAATAATTGGTTTTAGAGCCCGTAATGAGACAAAATGGACAGCATCATTGGATAATGGCTCTGTACAACTATTGCCTGTATCGATGAATACATGAAGAGGTATAGAGGAGCCGAAAAGATGTAAGTGCGAACTACAAGCAAACTCTGAAAATCGGCTAATTTTACGAACATCGAGCCATTTAACTTTTACAATTTGAAGACAGCAATAGGCAAGAGCTACATAGATAATCAATCGATATTGAAAATCTTGCCCCCATTGGCTAAATGGAAGTGCCGATAGCAACCCTCCTGCTAAAAATGCACCGATTAGCACTAAACCCACTGATGATTTCCAGAGTCGCGCAGAAAAACCGAATGCACAGCCTGTCATGATTGCAAACGCAGAAAACGAAGCAATGATGGAACCAGGGAAAGCAACGGCTGGGATTGCTCCTGCAAAGGCTGCTAACGCTAATCGTTTTCTGCTGATTTTTGTATTTCCCGTCGCATTCGCAAATGACAGAACTGTATAATTGAAGACCATATTTATGCCGATCATGACTTCCCCATACATAGGCTGTCCTCCTTGTTTGCAAGACTACCATTTTTCCAATACGAGTTTTGTCACTTTACGGTACCTAAGTGAAAGAAAAGTTCGACAGATTGTTCGAAAGAAAAACACAAAAAACCTCCGACTCAATTGCCGGAGGTTTGTACATTTTAATTATTTGCGACGACGATTACGTAAGAACGTAGGAATATCTAAGCCATCGTCTTGTTGGGTCTGTTGCTGACTGCGCACAGGTTCTTGATGAACCGGTTGCTGATGCTGCTGCTCTTCATGACGAATTTGATTGTTTGGAGTCGGATTACTTTGTGGTGCTTGCGTCTCACGTTGACGAATTCCGCCATATCCAGCTGCTCGTGTTCCTCGAACTTGAGTGATTTGCTCATCTGTGAAACCAGTCGCAATGACTGTCACGATGATTTCATCTTTCAAGTCATCGTTAATGACAGAACCGAAGATCATATTCACATCTTCATCGGATGCAGAAGCGACAATATCGGCAGCTTCTTGTACTTCGAATAGACTTAAGTTAGAACCACCGGTAATGTTCATTAACACACCTTTTGCTCCATCGATCGATGTTTCAAGCAAAGGACTCGAAATGGCTTTTTTAGCTGCTTCAGATGCACGGTTTTCACCAGTGGACATCCCGATTCCCATTAAAGCTGATCCCTTATTGGACATGATCGTCTTCACATCGGCAAAGTCCAAGTTAATCAATCCAGGTACAGCGATCAAATCTGAAATACCTTGAACACCTTGACGAAGGACATTATCCGCTTCGCGGAATGCTTCAAGCATTGGTGTGTTTTTGTCTACAATTTCAAGCAATTTATCATTTGGAATGACGATAAGTGTATCGACAGATTCTTTCATTGCTGTAATTCCGCCGATTGCTTGTGTCGAACGTTTACGTCCTTCAAATGTGAATGGACGAGTCACAACACCAACTGTCAACGCTCCAAGATCTTTGGCGATTTGAGCAATGACAGGAGCTGCTCCAGTACCAGTACCGCCCCCCATACCTGCAGTGACAAATACCATATCAGCGCCTCGAAGCGCCTCTTCCAATTGTTCACGGCTTTCTTCTGCAGCCTTCTTACCGACCTCAGGGTTAGCTCCAGCTCCTAAACCTCGTGTCAATTTCCCACCAATTTGAAGTTTCACTTCGGCTTGGGATAAGTTAAGTGCTTGTGCATCCGTGTTCACCGCTATGAACTCTACACCTTGTACTCCATGATCAATCATTCTATTTACTGCGTTATTACCGCCGCCACCAACACCGATTACTTTGATGACTGCAAGCGCTTCAATATTCGTATCAAACTCTAGCATCTCTTCTCCTCCTAATCATTCAACGTCTCATTTGGAACTCGAATTTATTCAAAAAAGCTGTCGAAAAAGCGTTTTGTTTTACCAAGTAATGAATCTTTTTCTTGTTTCGGTTCGTGACTCCTTCTTGCAGCAGGTGCAGCAGCCGTTTCATCATACGCTTGTCCCATTGGTTCAGAGTGACCTTCTCCAAAGAATGTATCCTCCATACTCGCATAACGAATTAGGCCAACAGCTGTTGAGTACATCGGCTCACGTACACCGATATATTCTGGTGTATGGATTCGGACGCGGGTGTTGAGTACATGACGTGCCAGTTGCAAAATGCCATCCATTTTGGTCGTGCCACCAGTCAACACAACACCACCCGGAAGATCCCTGATACCCAAGCGATACAACTCTTCAAGGACAAGCTCAAAGAGTTCCTCGAGCCTTACACCGATAATCTCCGATATGTATTTTTGGCTATACTGATCTTTTGTATCTGCACCAATTACCGGAACTTCAAATAGCTCGTCATCAGATGCATCATCGTAAAATGCATGACCATATTGGTGCTTGATTTTTCTTGCTTGTTCAGTCGGCGTTTTGAGAATAATCGAGAGATCTTTCGTAATATGATCCCCACCGACAGGTAATACTGTCGTCGCGGCGAATCGATTTTCCCAGAACACGGAAACTGTCGTTGAACCGCCACCGATATCGATGAACGCCGTTCCATGATTCATTTCATCTTCTGTTAACGCGAACGTCCCGGAAGCGAGCGGCTGTAAATAGATTTCACGAATGGACAGCCCAGCGCGTTCTACACAACGAAGGATATTGTGCACTAGTGTTTTCGATGTGGTAATCATTGTACCGTCCATTTCTAGACGTACACCGATCATCCCTCTAGGATCTTTTATCTCATCATAATCATCCACGATGAATTGCTTCGGAATGATATTTACAATTTCTCGTTCAGGTGCAACAGACATTACTTGTGCAGACTCCATGACTCGGTCTAAATCGTCGTCAGTAATTTCACGGTTCACAGAGTTTACAGCGACGACACCTTTTACGTCTTGAAGAGTAACACCATTTGATGGGATTCCAAGAACAACCTCTTTAACTTGTAATCCTGTCATCCGTTCTGCTTGTTCTACTGCTTTACGGATAGATTGTACTGTTGCGTCAATGTCCACAATGGATCCTTTACGAATACCGGCAGATTGAACATTGCCTACCCCGATCACATGTAGGGACCCGCCATCCACCTCGCCGATTAGGACTTTGATAGTGGAGGACCCGATGTCGAGTGATACATACATATTTGACTGACTCATCTTTGGCACCTCCCATTGTGACTCTTCTTCCATTCTATTGTATTCTTACTGCATTGTCTAAATATTTTCGCCATCCCCTCTCGAAATCCTCTCATTTTGAAGTATTTGTCGTAGAAACTTTTCGATACTCTGACCATTTAGTGAGTAATACCCGTCGAATAACGGCTAAATTCTGGAATAACCGGACTCCAAATGCAAATATAGCAGCTAAATAAAGATCCACACCTAAGTGTACGCCAAGGAATGCGAGTCCTGCAGCCAGTAATATATTGAAGAAAAATCCTGTGATGAATACTTGATCATCATACACCCTTTGCAAGTGAGCTCGGATGCCTCCAAGCAATGTATCGAGTGCTGCCAATACGGCAATTGACAAATAATTACCGTATTCTTGTGGAATCTGGATATCTGAGAGAAATCCTAGCGATACCCCAAGTATTAACCCCAATATTGGTAACCACATTGTCAGCCCCCCTTTGGCAGTTCTTTGAGAAAGTGATTCTCAAATTTATCGATTCGACCATTTATCGTTACTTCAGATTGAGGTTTTCCAACCTCTAACACAAAATCATCTAAGTAGAAGTCATCGAGAATGGATGAGGATTGTAAAAAGTTATATAACTTTTCACTACTCTCCATATCTGCAGAAAGGATTTTTATTTGAAATGGAGGTAACGACACAGCCAATCCATTCACTGTTGTCTCACCATTTATGTCCCGGATGGCACTTAACCCCGTCACACGTTTTCCATCTATCTCCATGTCAATCCCTTTAAAACGATTCACTTCATTGACAAAGCGCGTCAATAATTCAGGACTCACTTCGTGAAGTGGGGTACCGAATGCAATACTTTCTTCAGAAGGGACGACATCTATTACAATGCCCGCACCCGTTTGGTCTATCATTCCTGCTTGTCCGTATAAATCATGAACCGTATCGGCTAATGCTTTACCTGCACTTGCTCCTTCGGATGCATTGTACTTCCCAATTGTTTTATCCAGTTCACGAACTTCAGTCAATAATTCTGAATGGAGTTTCCGTTCCTTTGCTAACTCGTTTCTGATTGCCCACAAGTCCCGCGTATCTCGCTCTTCCGGCTGCTGAACAGTATTGTACTGTACCGCAACCATAAAACCGACAATGAGCAGGATGAAAGTGAACATCCATTTACGCTTCATACACACTCATCCTCCCTCGTCGGATCGAATTATCCTTGTATATCATCCCGTAGTGCAGGCATGAGAATCTCTTTTCGTTTTTCGATTTTCATCTCAATGTTATCTGATAACAAACTATCCATTACGCCTCCTTTTAGCATCAGCGACGAGTTAAGCGCATTGGAATCCCCTATCGCTTCAACCACGAAAGGAGCAGGATAGGTTTGTCCATCAATTGTAATGACGGGCCCCGTACATTTTATACTGGAGTTCGCATTCAAACGTTGACCATTAATCGAAAGCGCTTGAGCTCCTGCAATTTTAAGTTCGTTGACTACTAATAGAACTTGGCTCTCATGGACAATGTATTCATTCGGATTTTGTTCAGCCGGATCGTAATCTCCATCAGCCAGTTCCACCCGAACCCCTTGTCCGCTTGCTGGAACAACCCCAAGTAGTAACCGGAGACTTTTTGCTTCTTTGACAAGCAAATCATGATTTTCTTCCGTGTCACTTAAAGTTTGTTCAACTTCTGCAATCGTCTTTTGTTTTGATGAAATTTCATCAGTTAGCTGCTTGTTACGTTCTTTTTGTTCGATTAATTCCTCTCGAAACCCCTCTTCTTTCGAATCGATTTGAGAGCGAAGTTGCTGCGTTTCAGACCCTGGACCGAGCGTACGATAGGAAAAGGATAAAATGAAACCAAGCACTAAAAATACGAGGGCATAAGAAATACGGTTATTCCTTTTTTTTCGATCACTCGTCTTCAGACTCACTGTCATCACCTTTTTCTTCGTCCGCATTTTCTTCATCCACTTTACCTTCTTCACTTCCATACAATTTACTATACGGAGTGAAATACGTTCCTACTTCCACGTCAATCACGCCTTTTTCTGAACCATTCAGCTGATTCACAATTTCAGGATAATAAGATAGCTTCTCCGATAGCGTTCCGAGTGAAGCGTGAACTTCATATCCATCATCCATATACAAAATCACGCTGTCACCCTTTGAATCTTCCTGCTCCACAATTTCAGAAACGAGTTGGTAAACTGACTCGTCCAATTCCATAAGCTGTGAGGCTAGAAGTTTTCGAACATCTTCGTCTTCAAATCCATCCACAATCGGAATGTCCACTAAAGGTTTTTCAACAGGCGTGAAAACATCTCCGTTTTCAAGAAGAAGCTCGTATTGTCCTTTTCTATCCATCCACGCTATCGGGCTCCATTCCTTTACCGTAATGTGTACATCACGAAACCATTTCCGAGAAACAGTAGCATCTTGTACACCTTCTACGGCACGAAGACGTTTGGTTGCATCCTCAATACCAAATCCCCATATAGAGTCACCTGAAGAGATCCCAGCTTGTTCTAAATAGAAATTCTTATCATGAAGCACGGAGCCTTCTAGAACGACAGCATCGATTTTACTCGCCTGCGATTGAAAGTAAAGGAGGACGAGGAGGATGGTGACAAATAAGAGTAAAATGATTACAAACTTCCTATTCGTCTTTTTACGACGCTTTTTGCGCATAGACGGAATCCGTTCTTCAATATCGATAACCTTCTCCATTTCCTCCCCCTCCTTTTCACTCAATCTTTCTTTTGTCTAGAAAAATGTAAAATCGTACCTACGGCAAGCCATGTCGTCAGCATCGAAGATCCACCGTAACTGATGAATGGTAAAGTAACACCTGTTACTGGAAGCAGGCCAGAAACAACACCAACATTCAAGAATGTCTGGAAGATAATGATGGATGCCATGCCAGATACAACAAGACATTCTTTCCATCCAGAAGTTCTAATAGCGACCCCGAATGCACCTATAAGTAAACAGACAAACAATAATAAAACAACGGTTGCACCTATAAAGCCAGTCTCTTCTGCAATAATCGAAAAGATAAAATCATTTTGAGGCTCAGGTAAGTACAAATATTTTTGTCTACTATTTCCAAATCCATGTCCCAGCAATCCTCCAGGCGCAATTGCAAAAAGCGATTGGATACCTTGGAAGCCTTTACCTAGCGGGTCACTCCATGGATCGATGTAGGATTTAATGCGGGCTAAACGGTAAGGTGCTGCTGCTATTAACGCAGCGAACGCTCCAACACCAGTTACACCTAACAAAGAAAAGAAAGTGAGAGGATACCCTGCAACAAACAATACGACAAAAGCTGAAACGATCATTATGACGGCTGAACCCAAGTCAGGTTGCATCATAATTAACGCAAAGGGTAATAAGATCAATGCGAAATGACGCCAATCCCAAACTTTCTGGCCCGATTTAGTCTTCATACTCATAGCAAGCTTCCCAATCAAAGCCACTTTCACAAACTCTGCAGGTTGCAAACTGATTGGACCAAATGCAATCCAACTTTGAGAACCATTCCTAACTGCTCCAATTCCTGGAATGAGCACTAACGTTAATAACACGACTGCAACAACATAGAATAACGTCCAAAACCTCTCCGTCGATAAGACCGGGCTTCGCATCATCAAATAGGCAATAGTAATGGATACACCTATGTAAATAAGTTGTTTAAGGGCAAATGGAGCGGCATCAGCATAGCGGATTTCTCCCCAATACGCTGCGGCTGAGTGGACGAAGAGCACACCGATTATCGTGAGAGCTACCGCTGAAAACATAAAGAGCATTCTATACTTTGAAAGCAGTGGATGCATCCTTTCGCTGTTAGATTTAAAGAATTAACGAATACTGATAGTTCATGCTTTTAGTTTTTGAACAGCTTCGATAAATTCATCGCCTCTTGCTTCAAAGTTAGGATACTGATCCCAGCTCGCACAAGCTGGTGATAGTAGAACTGTGTCTCCTATATCAGAAGCGGCGTAGGCTACCAGTATCGCTTCACGAAGAGTTCCTGACTCATGAACAATTCCTACGCCGCATGACTCAGCGAACTGTAAGAGTCGATCACCCGTTTCACCAATTCCAATAAGCGCTTTGACATTGGTCATATGAGGGCGTAATTCCTCAAACGAATGTCCTCGATCCAAACCGCCAGCTATTAGAATTGTCGGTGTTTCAAATGAAGATAACGCACTTTTGGTTGCCAGCGTATTTGTCGCCTTTGAATCATTATAAAATTTCCGTCCATCATATTCCGTTACAAATTGCATGCGGTGCCTAACACCTGTAAACGAACTGAGTACACTTTCTATCGCACTTCGTTCACAGCCATACAACAACGCGGCAGCAGTAGCAGACAAAATATTTTCTAAGTTGTGCGCTCCAGGTAACGTAATTTTTTTCCTTGAGATAATCGGTTCACCGAGCCAGTATATCGACTCACCGTCTGCTGAAATTCCTTCAGAGCATCTTCCTCTTGTTGTAAAAGGAACCAGAGTGGCTTTTGAGTTTTCTATGAATCGCTTAATTACTGGTTGGTCTGCGTTATATATTAGGAAATCAGTTGCTGTTTGGTTTTTTGTGATTTGAGCTTTCGCTTCAGCATACGCTGTTGCACTACCGTGATAGTCCAAATGCGCCTCGTACAAATTTGTCCAAATTGCGATATGCGGACGGAACTCATCAACGCCCATCAATTGGAACGAAGATGCTTCTAAAACAATGACTTCATCGGCAGTTGCTGTTGAAGCAACTGTGCTGGCTACCGTTCCAATATTACCTGCTATTAGAGGGTGTCTATCCCCGATATTCAACATGTGATAAAGCAGTGTCGTCGTCGTAGTTTTTCCGTTTGAACCTGTAATTCCAATAAACGGTGCTTCGCTAATTAGATAAGCAAGTTCAATCTCTGTCCAAATCGGAATTCCGAGTTGCTCAGCCTGTAAAATAACAGGATTGGTATAAGGAATACCAGGATTTTTAACGATGAAGTCAAATCCAGCATCTAAGATATCTTCTGGATGTCCACCACAAATCACATGGACTCCTTGCACCCGTAACTCTTCAGCAAGTGGGTTTCCATTATCCGGTGCCGAGTCATTTAACGTAACAGATGCCCCGCAAGTTGCAAGCAACGAGGCAGCTGCATGACCACTTTTTGCCAATCCTAGCACGAGTGCTTTTTTCCCTAAAAACTGTGCTGCGTTGTGCATTTACATCACCTCCATAAGTACAGGTACGATTGCAGCAAGAAATGCAATTCCCCAAAAGACAAGAACCACTTTCCATTCAGACCATCCAGAAAGTTCAAAATGATGATGAATCGGACTCATCTTGAATACCCGTTTGCCTGTCGTTTTAAAACTAATCACTTGAATAATCACGGATAATGTTTCAATTACATATACAATCCCGATAATGAGCAACAAGAACTCTTGCTTAATGAGCATTGAAATCATTGCCAGTGCTCCACCAAGTGCTAGTGAGCCCGTATCTCCCATAAACACTCGCGCTGGTTTCATGTTAAACAATAGGAAACCAAGCATGGCTCCAGATACGACAAATGAAAACATTGCGATATCTTGCTGATTATAGGAAACTGCTAGAATTCCGAAAGCAGAAAATGCAATCGATGACGTACCTGAAACAAGGCCATCCAATCCATCTGTAAGATTCACAGCATTTGAAAATCCAACGAGCCAGAAAATCAAGAATACGACATAAAAGATTCCCATATCGATTTCAAATCCTGTAAAGGGAATCGAGATCACTGTATCAAAAGGTCCTAATTTCAATAGGAAAAATGCAAATATCGCAATAATGATTTGACCAATCAGTTTTTGTAGTGATGTCAGACCAAGATTTCGTTTCATTACCACGATGATGAAGTCATCTATAAACCCGATGACTCCAAATCCTACCAATACAAGCAATAGAACAATTGTCTGCGTAGTGAGTACGCCATTTATGTAAGACAAAATAGGCGTTGCGATAAGAATCGCGACAAGAAAAATCAGACCGCCCATTGTAGGTGTCCCTGCTTTTTTCAAATGGGCTTGAGGACCTTCTTCACGAATGCTTTGACCGAATTTCATCCGTCTTAGCAGTGGAATGATCGCATAACCCAGTAGAGCTGTAAGCCCAAATGTTACGGCAATAGCCGTGATTGTTGTGACGAGCGTCATGTCTAGTTCTCCTTCTGTGTTCCCAAACAAGTTGTTGGTTCAGTCATGTTTGCACAATTACTCTGTATAAACGTGAATTACATCTCCTTCATTCACTTCTGTTCCTGGTACAGGTAACTGCTTATTAACTTTCTTACCATTTCCATGCCATTCAATTTTAAGCGTATATTGCTGTTTTGCAACTTCGTCTTTAGTCAATCCTCGAAGATCTGGAATTTGCTGCGTAATGGGATCGCCCCAACGATATTCTTTTTCCAACTGATCTTTTTGTGGTTTGACACCTGCCAACGGCGCAATTTCTTCAATGATTCTTCCGACAATCGGAGCTGCAATGACTCCTCCGAACTGAACTGAGTTTTTAGGATTATCAATTGCTACATAGACGACTAATTCAGGATCATTTGAAGGTGCAACCCCAATGAATGAGACAATGTAGTCTCCTTCTTTATACTTTCCATCTTGAACTTTTTGCGCAGTCCCCGTTTTCCCACCGACTCTAATTTCATCGACAAACGCATTACGTCCTGAACCATTGGCAACAACAGATTCCAATGCTCTTCTAACTTCAGCAGAAGTCTCTTCACTAATAACACGGCGCTTCATTTCAGGTACGTACGATTGAGATGCTTTTCCATCAGGCCCAATAATTTCCTTGACGATATATGGTTTGTACAGCAATCCACCGTTAACCGCTGCTGCTACAGCCTGCACTTGTTGAATTGGAGTTACCGCTATACCTTGACCAAAAGAAGTGGTTGCTTGCTCAACAGGTCCAAACGCATCTTTAGCAAATAAAATTCCTTTTGCTTCACCTGCAATACCCGATTCTGTCGAATCTCCAAATCCAAAATCACGAATATAAGAAGAAAGTTTCTCTTCTCCTAGACGTCGTCCAATTTCAATGAAGCCCGGGTTACATGAGTTTTCAACGACTTCCAGAAATGATTGATGGCCATGACCTTCCCGCTTCCAGCAACGCAAGCGAGCTCCACCTACCATAGTATACCCTGGATCATTGAAGGTTTCATGGTCTAAGTCAATAACTTTTTCTTCCAGTCCTGCCGCTAATGTCATAATCTTAAATGTGGAACCCGGTTCAAACGTCATCCAAACCGGTAAGTTTCGGTTGTAAATATTAGGATCAGCTTCCTGATAGTTTGCTGGATCGAATGTTGGTGCAGACGCTAAAGACAGAAGCTCCCCTGTTTTAGGATTCATCACAATCGCAAGTGCTTGAGTGGCATCATACTTTTCCATTGCCTGTGACAGTTCTCTTTCAACAATTTTTTGTATCTCTGCATCAATTGTCAAAACTACTGATGAGCCCTCTTTTCCGTCCTTGAAGTCATCATCTACATGGGGGAGTGGCACTCCTCTTGCATCAGTATACATTCGAATTCTGTCCCCTGTTCCGTTCAGAAATTCGTTGTATGCATATTCAATACCAGCAAGACCTTGACCATCATAACCTGTAAATCCTAGAAGACGTGAAAGTAGTTCGCCATTTGGATAGCTGCGCATGAAATCTACACCAGTGTAGAGACCAGGGATTTTCAACGCAGAAATCTCATCAGCTTGAGCTTTCGCAATGTTTTTTCCTTCTGGTGCCAATTTAACCATATAATCTTTTTTACTCATTTTCTCGGCTAACTTCGCCTGATCGACTTGGAGGATGGGAGCAAGTTTCGCTGCCGCATCTTCAGGATCGGGGTTTTGAGCAGGCATGAAGTAAAGCGTAGGGGCAAGTTGGTTCCCGACAATCAATTTGCCATTTCGATCCACAATCTCTCCTCTCACCCCGCCAAAAGGAATTTCTCGATCCCAGTTTGCTTGCGCGCGCTCTTTTAGCCATTCATGTTTAATGATTTGTGCATGAAATAATTTCCCGACAGTTGCTCCCAGTAGGAGTAAAAAAATAACAAACACGGCTCGCAGTCTCTTTTTAGACCGCATTCCGATTATTTCTTTCAAAGAGCTTCACACCTCTCGTTTTATTGCTAATTTATGAGAGTGTATGCTCAGCTATTCATCAACCACCAATAATTTCAGGTTCTTCTTCTGATTCGGGCTTCGATTGGTTAAGTTCTTCGGGTTCTTCTAGTGTAATTACGATTGGGTCATCTCCGGACACGGATGCACCTTTCGATAGGCTTTGTTTCACAACGAATCCTTCCCCATTAAAGCGTATATCTAGACCCGAGAAGTTCTTGAACACTAATACTTGTTTCTTGGACCATCCTGTAAAGTCAGGAAGCATAGTTTCCCCAGAAGTTTTGAGAAGCACAAGTGAGCCTTTAGTTAACTTAGTGTTGACGGCAGGAGACTGCTGAACGACTTTACCTGGTTTTCCGACAACGACTGGTTTTAATCCTAATTCTGTCAAACTCGCCGTTACTTCTTCTGATGATTTACCTGTATAATCTTTCAGTTCCAACGACTTATCAGGTTGTTCAGCATCAGGAGCAATATTTAAATACTTCAAGCTACTTTCCATGATAGATGTGAAAATTTCTGAAGTCGGGTCTGATCCATATTGACCCGCTTTCAATTTAGGCTTTTGAACGAGTACATACGTTAATAACTGTGGATCATCTACTGGAGCCATTCCAAGGAATGAATACAGGTAATTACCATCCCCTGCAATATATCCTCCACCTGATGATTTTGGAATTTGTGCAGTACCTGTTTTCCCACCTGCATCATATCCCTCTAAAGCGAACTTTTTACCAGTTCCATGTTCAGAAGTAATAACAGAAGCTAGAATTTCACGCACTTGTTTAGCGGTTTGTTCACTAATTGGGCTCTTTTTCTCCGTAGGTTCATGTTTCTCGACGACCTTGTCTGTATTGGGATCAATAATTTGGTCAATCACATAAGGGGTCATCATCTTTCCATTATTCGCGATGGCTGTTGCTGCCTGTACCATCTGAATCGGAGTAACAGTTGAACCTTGTCCGTATGAAGTTGTGAGTCTCTCACTTGGATAGTTAGCTAACAGAATACCAGGTGCCTCATTCGGCAAATCGATTCCGACTTTCTTCCCAAATCCGAATTCCTCAAAGTATTCAATAAGTGTCTGATCTCCCAATTTCTCAAGCAAGTATGCCATCGATACGTTGGACGAACGTTGGAATCCTTCAAGAAATGTAATCATCCCCCACCCGACTTTATTTACATCGCGAATGGTTTTATCATAAATTTCATATTGTCCTGATTTATAGTAAGCATTGGGATCCCATTTGTTTTCTTCGATGGCTGCTGCAAGTGTAAACATTTTCATCGTCGATCCTGGTTCAAATGTTTCCTCAACAGCTTCATTAAGCCAATTCTCGGTCAATCCTTCGCGTGTTCCGGGATGGAAAGATGGACGTTGACTCATTGATAGAATTTCGCCGGTTTTCGGATTCACAACGACAGCAAGCATTTTTTCAGGATGGTATTTCTCCTCAGCCCGATTGAGCGCATCTTCTGTGAAATTCTCGATCGTTTTGTCTAGTGTGAGCTGTATAGTCTGGCCATCTTGTGGGGCTTCAATATTTTTTTTCGTATCTCGCAACTGAATTCCCCAGCGATCTGTTTTGAAGTCCGCTTTTCCGTCAATTCCGGTCAGTTGTTTGTTGTATGTTTTTTCGAGTCCCATCTTCCCAATAGTTTCGACAGTTTTGTCTTCCGTTTCTTCTGGCATCGCAAAGCCTACCAAATAAGAAGCAAAATTGCCATTCGGATAAAGTCGTTTTTTGTCCTCGAAGAAACGGATACCTGGTAAATTCTCTTTTTTGATAGCATTAGCAGCCTCATTTGATATGGAGCGGCCAGCCTTGCCGAATTCCACTTGATATGCTTTTTCTGGAGCATCTTCAAATCGTTTCAGGATAGCATCCTTGTCCATATCAATATACTTACTTAGCACTTCTGCAGTATGTTCAAAATCAGTTACATGTTGCGGTTTTTTAGAACCTTTACTTGCATCCTTACTAAGAACGGCAACCAACCGATAACTCAGCGTATCCGTCGCTATAACTTCCCCCGCTCGGTCAACAATCTGTCCTCGGTTTGCTTTTAACACACTTTCTTTTAAGTATTTCTGATCTGCCATTGCCGCAAGGGGACGCCCATCGATTTGTCCGGTAATTTGGATTACAAGCATTCTTCCGAACAAAAGGAAAAAGAGCCCTCCAAATAACAACAGCATTAGAAAGGCTCCACCTTGAAATCGAAATTTCTTTTTATTCATCGTCCAGGCACGACCTTTACGTTACTTTCATTCAGATTCAAGCCAAGTTCTTTTGCTTTCTCCCAAATACGTTCGTACGTCGATTTCTCGCTTACTTGATTGGACAATTCAATATTCTGTTTTGATGTTTCCTCAATTTCATTTGAAAGGTAGTGCATATCTTTATTTGTATCATTGATTTGCGCCTGTGTATGAAGCACCATCGTTGAAAACATCACAACAGCCGCAATGAACACAACAGCTAGAAATTTTTCACCCGGCGATAAAAACTTCCGGGTTTTCGGAGCAGGTATCGATGCAGGACTCGCTTGAGTTTCCTGTTCCGGTATGTAGTTCGGTTGGATTTTACGTTGCTCTAGAGCCATTCATCCTCATCCCCTTTTCATTTTCTTTCAGCTATTCTAAGCTTTGCAGATCTTGCTCGTTTGTTCGCTTCTATTTCCTCTTCACTTGGCAAAATAGGTTTACGGGTAATCAGCTTCAATTTAACGTCAAGACCTTCTGGTATCACAGGCAAGTTGGGTGGAAGTTCCGGTAGAGAGGAAGCTTCTTTGAAAATCGTCTTGCACAATCGATCTTCCAACGAGTGAAACGTGATGACACTGATGCGCCCTTTAGGGTTGAGGAGTTCAATAGCATCTGTCAGCGATGTTTCTGCCGCACCTAATTCATCATTGACTGCAATTCGAATAGCTTGAAACACTCGTTTTGCAGGGTGGCCACCTGTTCTTCTTGCAGCTGCAGGAATTCCAGTTTTAATAAGCTCTGCAAGTTCCGCAGTCGTTTGAATCGGCTTTTCAGCTCGTGCTTCCTCGATTTTACGGGCAATACTTTTCGAGAATTTCTCTTCTCCGTAGCGGAAGAAAATACGAAGTAAGTCTTGATAACTCCATTCATTCACTACTTCAAAAGCAGTCAAAGCAGCTGTGGTATCCATCCTCATGTCCAATGGTGCATCATGATTGTAACTAAATCCTCGTTCAGGTGTATCCAATTGCGGTGAAGAAACACCAAGATCATACAAAATTCCATCAACAGATTCTATATCAATTCTTTGGAGTTCCTCTTTTAGCTGACTGAAATTAGCGTGAATGAACGTCACTCTATCCAAATACTCGGATAACGTATCTTTCGCCGCTTCGATAGCAGTCATATCTTGGTCAAAACAAATAAGTCTTCCTTTACCTGATAAACGCTTTGCAATCTCCGTACTATGTCCCGCACCGCCAAGTGTGCAGTCCACATAGATTCCTTCAGGTTGTATGGAAAGGCCTTCTACAGCTTCGTGAAGTAAAACAGTTGTATGATCGAACACTGGTACCGCCTGCTTTCTAAAATTAACGTCAAAATTCAAACTAACTCATCAAAAGTCAAAGTCCATAATATTCTCTGCGATATCGTTAAAGGATTCCTCGGACTCCTCGTAATAAGTCTGCCAATTTTCTTCAGACCATATTTCAAATCTTCCGGAAACACCAATAACCATGCAATCTTTAGAGATTTTGGCATAGCCAAGTAGTGAAGATGGAATATTTACACGTCCTTGCTTGTCCAGTTCAACTTCAGTTGCACCAGAAAAGAAAAATCGCGTGAATGCTCGGGCGTCTTTCTTGGTCACGGGCAGCGCTTTCAATTTCTCTTCGAGCTTTTTCCATTCATGCATTGGATAACCAAAGAGGCAATTGTCCAGGCCACGAGTCAACACAAATCCATCCGCAAGATCTTCCCTGAATTTTGAAGGGATTATCAAACGGCCTTTTGTATCGATAGTATGCTGATATTCGCCCATGAACATACCCTTCACCCCACTATATAAATTTAATGTACCACATCCCCCCACTTTCCTCCACCAATTTCCCATATTGCAATGAAAATGTATCAATAGTACTTCATTTATTGAGTTTGTTACATTTATTACAAAGAAAAGCACCCCTATATGCACAGTTGCTCTGCATAAGAGATGCTCTAACAAATCAATTATAAGTAGATAACAACATGTTGACCATTAATCGGTAACGAGGCATTCAGTAAATCGTCGATTAACTTAGGTCCATACACATTTAAATATGGGTATGGAGTATACGTACGTTCCTGAAGATTTCTTTCGGGATACAAGTCCCCTTCTATCAGACTGTAGTTCCGGATTGCCGCCGCGTATTTCCTAAGCAAGGCATCTTCCGCTTTATCTTGAAGATAGTTAAGCTGACGTAAATGATAAGCAAGATTTTTTTCAGCAAGATTCGCCAAGTCCTTATCAGAGATGTGCTGCTCCATTTTGTTGTATTGTTCCTGAATGACGTCCCCAGTTTCTTGTAGTAACCGTTCGAGTTCAACGTCTCGTTGCTCGTCTAGAAAATCTGCTCTTCTGCTAATGACTGCTCCAGCCATCACTTCAGCAACTGTCAGTTTTGACTTTTCCAATGCGTGCAAGGTTTGTTGAGTAACTAACGTCATGGATATTCTAGGTACGAGTATAGGCATCTTCATGTCTAAATGATTAAAAGCATCTTTCAACAGCGACCAATAAGCAATTTCACCAGGTCCTCCGACAAATGCAAGAACAGGGAATACCATATCTTGCATTAAAGGTCTCGTCGCAACGTTATTGCTTAGTAGCCATGGAGTTTGTTCAGCGATTTCAAGCATTTCTGCAGTTGTAAACTGAATACCTGCTGATTCATTGATAAACAAATCACCATTTCTACTCAATAAGACTCTGCCTGTTTCGTGAATAAAAAACAAATGAGCCGCATCTTTTGATGATTGAATAGGTGTTCCAAAGCCTTGTTCTTCAAACAGTCGCTCCTTACCTGCAATCATTTCAGCAATTGTTTCAGACTCTTTAATGAGTTTTTTGAAATAGTCGGATTCGAGCTTACGCAACGACTTTTCTGCTGAGTCTATGAACAACAGTCCGTGTTTTTGGAATAGGCCATTCATCAATCGAACAAAGAAACCGGTAAATGTATGTTCTTGTTCTGCTGATTGAAGCACTTCTTCCAATAATTCCTTAGTATATGCGGTTTCTTCGAAATCCCGGAAAACTTGACGTATGTAGCTAGTCATTTGTACAGCATCATACTCAGTATCTGATGCCATTGTCTTTAAGACAAATCTTTCCGGATATTGCTGTTTCAACGGTCTGCCATCTTGTTCTGAAAAGACATGATTGATCTCTTCTAAATCATGGTCCTCTCCGGCTACCCAAAATACAGGTATGACGGGAACATCCAACTCTTTCCGTTGTTGTGCCGCAAGTAAAATAACAGTAATCGCTTTATGGATGGAATAGAGAGGTCCCGTCAAGAGTCCAGCTTGCTGTCCCCCAACGATAACAACTCCATTATTTGAGAGTTCTTTTAAATGCGCAGAAGCGGCATCCGAAATTCCGAAAGGCTCCATATAGGAGCGGATTGTACTCGCAAGCTCCTGTCGTTGAAACAGGCGACTGTTCAATTCAGCTAGTCGCTGTGGGTAACTTTCATCGCTAAGTGGATAATCATAGAATGTTTTGTTGAACTGCGCGTCTTGTCCATACGCCTCCATAACGGCGCTTTTATGTACGTTTTGTGATGCAATTTCCATCGTTCAAGCCCCTTTTTTCACCATCTATTTATGGATTGAGTATATCACTCCACTGTCATTGTTAAAAAACATACGCTTGCTGATCAGCTAACCCCTTATAAATTCAGCAACCGTTTGTACGACACCTAACAACAACAAGACGATGTAGAGCAATGACAGTATAAGAAACAGCATTCTCCAAAGATTGCGGAACATATACTTCATTCGGAACTCTTTACTACGAATTCTCTCTGCAATCGCAAAACCAATCCCTACGATAAGCACCCCTACAATTAGCAAGACACCGGCTTGTATCCCTGTGATCATTCTAAGTAACACGCTCACAGATAGGAACAAAAAAGGTACTGTTACATCTGCCGCAATTCGAAATGACCTTACGGAAGAATAACCACTCACTTTTACAATTACAAACAATACCATTGTCAAAAAATATGGCACAATGATGATGAGTGACAACAAAAACTGTAACATCTCTTTCATGTGTCTTCTTTCCTTTCATCAATTGCTTTCAGCAATGTTTCAAACAATTTAAGCGTTGGCATTTTTTCTTCGTGTCCTTCGAGAACTGCACTAATAATCGTGTCGATTTCCATTGGTACCTTATTTCTTTTATCAACAAACATAGAAGAGCGGTTATCTGCAGTACTTCTGCACACTTCTTCTACATCTGAAAAAGACAGTTTCTTTGCTATCTCTGGATATTCAGCTGCAAGTTCTCCATAGATTACTTGCATAAGATGATGAGCGGAATTATTAGTAAGTAATTCACCATTTTTCAACTCTAAAATAGCCGTCAACGGGTTAATGCAGCAATTCACTAACACCTTTCGTAGCAACATCTGATATGCATCCTCTTCGTGCAGAATAGGAAATGAAGGTGAATCTGCTTCAAATAGCGGAAAAGATAATTTCTGACCGCCTTTAATAGGAGCTATACTCATTACTCCGACACCGTTATGGATCACAGTTCTGTCATCCCTTTTCCCTGCGCCATGTGTCAACGATGCAGCTGATACAGATGGAATGGATGTTGAGAGTCCAAGTTCATAATGACGAAGTCCGTTTTGGATGAACATTAGATGTTCAGGATGTACATTGTTCTCCAGCTTTTCCACTACATTATGAAGATCAATCGACTTCAAAGCAAGAATCCACATGGCTTTACGAGGGGCACGTGTCAAATCCGAAAATGCAGCAACTTGAAAAGTTCTTTCTCGGTCATTTTGTATTCTTGTCACACCATATTCGCGAAGTTCAATAGCTTGGTCTTCACGTCTAGTTAAAAACGACACCGACATCCCCGCTTCAGCCAAGTAAGAACCAATTAAGAGCCCCATCGCTCCTGCTCCTGCAATGACAACTTCCATTCTATCCCCCCTTTCACAAGAAAAGTCCGCCCTTTAGGCGGACAGAAACTCTTATCAATTAAACTGGATAAACCGGGTGCTTCCGTGGAGGCTGCGGAATACTCTTCGTACTATACAGCTCAAAACGTGCAGTAAGGACTGATCGCAAATCAGAAGGTTTCACGATTTCATCGATAATCATTTCAGAAGCTAATCGATAAATATCAATCTCTTCTTTGTATTCCTGCTGTTTTTCCTGTACATACGCGCGGCGCTCTTTCGGATCTTCAATTGCTTCAATTTTGTTCGAATAGACAGCATTCACGGCCGCTTCTGGTCCCATCACCGCGATTTGTGCAGTTGGTAATGCGATACATACATCCGGTTCAAACGCAGGACCCGCCATCGCGTAAAGTCCAGCGCCGTATGCTTTTCGAACAACAACTGAAATTTTCGGTACAGTTGCAGAACTCATCGCCATTATTAGTTTGGCTCCATGACGTATGATCCCCTCTTTCTCCACTTTTGTCCCGATCATGAACCCCGGGACATCTGCTAGAAATAGCAGAGGAATTGAAAAGGCATCACATAAGTTGATGAATTTCGCACCTTTGTCCGCAGAGTCCACGAACAACACGCCACCCTTTGCCTTTGGTTGGTTTGCGATAATCCCTACAGACTTGCCGTTAATACGCGCGAGTCCTGTAATCAATTCAGCCGCAAACTTCTTTTTCACTTCAAAGAAACTACCCTCGTCAATTAACACATCCAACGCTTCATACATATCGAACGGTGCGTTCTGGTTTTCAGGAATGATTTCTTCCAATGTTCGGCCAACTTTCGCTGCCACCGCGTCCGCTACAGGTGCAGACTCCGTAAAGTTCGCAGGGAAGAACGCAAGATACCGTTTTGCTTCAGCAATCGCTTCCTCTTCGTCTTCCGCCAGTACATCTCCACATCCACTGACTGAACAATGCATTTCCGCACCGCCCATTTCTTCTAATGACACTTTCTGACCAATGACCTTTTCTGCCATTCTCGGAGAACCTAAATACATCGATGCATTCCCCTTGACCATGATGACAAGATCGCAAAAAGCTGGTATGTACGCACCTCCAGCAGCTGACGGTCCGAACAGAACGCAAATTTGCGGGATAAACCCTGACAGTCTCACTTGGTTATGGAAAATTCGACCTGCGCCTCTCCGATTCGGAAACATATCCAGCTGATCCGTAATACGAGCGCCTGCAGAATCGACTAAATACAGCATTGGTACACGATGCATTTCAGCCGTTTCTTGGATTCTAATAATCTTCTCTACTGTACGAGAACCCCATGAGCCAGCTTTAATCGTTGAATCGTTTGCCATGACACAAACTGTTTGGCCACCGACTTTCCCCATAGCGGTGACGACACCATCCGCTGGCAAGTCTCCAGCTTCACAATTCGCGAAACGTCCATCTTCTGTATACTCACCATCGTCAAACAGTAACTCAAGACGCTTGCGTACAAATAACTTTCCTTGTTGTGCAGATTTTTCATGATATTTAGGTTGTCCGCCAGCAAAGATTTTCTCGAGTTGTTGTTCAAGCTTATGATTATACCCCTTTTGTTCTTCTGTGTGGTTTGTCATGTGAACTCCCCCTTAACTAATTCGCTTATCCTTCAAACGTCAGAATTAGGTCTCCTTCGTCAACAAAATCCTCTTCTTTTACAGCTATCGATGCTACTTTCCCATCCATTTCAGCCTCTACTGGAATTTCCATCTTCATCGATTCGAGGATTACAACGACATCCCCTTTTTTCACTTCTTGCCCTACTTCAACCTCAATTGTGAATACTGTTCCTGTCATTGTAGAAAGTACTTGTGTCATATTGTGTTCCTCCTCAACTTTGTTTGCTGCAGATAGATGATTTTCATTTATCTATTTACTAGTTTATCTGAACAATGAAACCGTTTTCAACTATTCGTTTATCTTTTGAATATTCAATCTATTGAAGAAGTGTTTACCGGCTACGAAATTGATGAACAGCCGCATGATGCGCTTCAGATTCCCAGAGAATTGAACACTGCTTGCACTCTTCAATCATTCTATTTTTCAAATCTGACCGTTCCCATTTACGGATTGCAATCGCTTTATAAGCACGCATCACTGAAGAATGGATATGTTCGAATTTCGAAGTGAATCGGTCAAGTGCAACTTGTTTGTCGCCTGTATACAATTCCGTTATCCATCCCCGTTCAGCTAAGTCTTCAGCTGTATGGACACGCGCTTCAGTTAATAGTTGAAGGATAGCACTATGCCCCGGTTCTTTTTCATATAGCAACGATGCGCCACCCCAGCCAGTTGTAATCGCAAGCGTCCCTTGGATGAATCCTGCTTTAGCACCTGATTTCATCAATCTATAATCACAAGCCGATGCAATTTCACAACCACCACCGACTGCTGTACCATCCATCAGTGCAATGACCGGGATTGGTAACGTTGCAAGTCTGTATAACAACTCTGTCATTCGAGAAAGCATAGGAAGTGCTTGTGCAGACGTTTCTAACGAATGGAACTCTCCGAGATCTCCTCCCGAACAAAAAGCTTTTCCACCTTCAGACGTGACGACACCCCATTTTATATCATCATCTTTTTCAACCAAGTCAATGAATTGTTCAAGACCATCCATCACTTCCTGATTTACGGCATTGCGAACTTCAGGGCGCGTTATTGTAAACGTGACAATTCCCTGATCAGATGTAATGTTAACTGACATGCTGATGCCTCCTAATTATATGTATAAAAAAAGACTACCGTGAGCCATGGTCTCACGGTAGTCTTAAGATAGCAAATGCTATCCGGGAGTTGCGGCAGAATCTAATTATTCGCCTACAACAACTTTCCCTTTGTATTGACCGCAAGACTTACAGATGCGGTGTGCCAATTTCATTTCACCACAGTTTTCACAAGTTGTCATACCTGGAACTTGTAACTTGTAATGTGTACGGCGCATGTTCTTTTTGGTTTTAGATGTTCTTCTCTTTGGTACTGCCATTAGAGGGCACCTCCTTTATTTCGACTAGTCGTTATCGGATTCAAAAAATCTTGCTAAGCCTGCAAGTCTAGGATCCGTTTTCTTATCCTGTTCTTCTGTCAATTGTAGATTGTACTCTTCGTCAGTCGCATACGACCAACCCGTGCCGGAGGCTTCCGTCATGGTTTCCGCATCATCACAGTAGACCTGTAATGGTATTTCCAAAAGAATGAGTTCTTCAAAGATTGGCATTGGATCGACTACATCTCCCGTAATCGGGTGGATTTCATCGTCTTGTGCTAACACGTCTTCATCCCAGCTGTATTGCTCGTCCGACTCAATAGAGAACGGAAAATGAACATCTTCCCATGTGCGAGCACATGGTAATGTCAACGAACCTTCCAAATGGAAATGAAACGATATCTTTTTCGAACCAACTGTACAACTTCCTTTTAACTGAACAGGTGAAATTGCCCGGATTTCCGGGTTTCTTTCCCTTACAGATCCAAGATCAACCACTTCGTCAAGCGGCATTGCTGCTCCCTGCCTGAACTTACGCAATTGATGAATTGACCATTTCATGCCTATCACCTCAAGACAACACTTTTGATTATATAGCGGATAAAAAAAGATGTCAAGATATTTTCTTGTCACTTGAACGCTTAGTTCATTATACTAAACGAATAGAATTCTTCAAACAGGAGTGATTTTCCATGAAAGCTGTTGGCATTGTTGTAGAATATAATCCTTTTCACAACGGACACTTGCACCACGCAATCTCTGCGAAAGCTCAAACCGAATCAGATTTAGTTATCGCAGTAATGAGTGGAAACTTTCTGCAGCGTGGTGAACCTGCACTAATCGACAAATGGACACGTACAAAAATGGCCATTGACAATGGAGTCGACCTAGTTTTCGAATTACCTTACGAACGTGCAACCTCAAACGCACCTTCGTTTGCATCCGGTGCTATCCAACTTTTAGATGCTGCTGGGTGCTCCAGTTATTGTTTCGGAAGTGAAAACGGTTCAATCGCCCCCTTTATTGAAACGCTGAACCGAATAGAATCGGTTCAAACTCAGTATGACGACACTATCCGGGATGCAGTTCAAGAAGGCATAAGCTATCCAAAAGCATTGAACAGAGCCTACTCAACACTCATTCGTTCTACTAATACCGAACATGAGACTGTGGATTTATCGCTACCTAATAACATTTTAGGTTTTCACTATATGGAATCAGCTAGAAAAATGGGGTCTGCAATGGTTCCCACAACCCTCCCACGACTTGGTGCCGGATATCATGATGATGTTACGCATGACACGGCAATTGCAAGTGCAACAGGTATCCGAAAAGCGTTTTTCGAAAGCAAGAGCACAGAGAACATTCAGCAGTTTGTACCCCATTCAGTTGTTCAATCACTCAACGATTGGCTTGTGCAGCGCGGACGTTTTGGTAGCTGGGATAGCTTTTATCCACTTCTTCGATTCCAAATCCTGCGTGAAGGTCCCCTGTGGCTTGCAACCATTGCAGATGTTTCAGAAGGACTTGAAAACCTTTTGTACAAAGCAGCAAAAAAAGCTGATACGTTTCAGCAATTCATGGCAATCGTAAAATCGAAGCGATACACCTGGACACGGATCCAACGCATGCTTACTCATATCTTCACAGGTTTCACATACAATGATCGAGAATCCATGCAGAATCCAGATCACTTGCGACTCCTAGGAATGACATCCACCGGCCAATCCTATTTGAAAGAAATGAAAGAGGAGATGAAACTGCCTGTAGTTAGCCGCCTAGCCAATTCCGAAAGTGCGTCTGCTATCTTCTCTGCGACTATTTCGGATTTGTACGCTTTTGGCATTGATTCAACCCAGCCACAGCTCGGGCTTGACTATAGGATCCCTCCGATCCGGAAAGACTAACTCATTTTTTCGGTTCTAACTTCTCTAGATAGCTCAATGCATCATCCACGGTTTTAACGGGTACGATTTTCATTTTCGTACCTATTTTTTTTGCGGTTTCTGCGGCTTCTTCATAATTGGTCTTAATGCCTGGGTTCGCAGCTTTCACTTCTTCAGGTAAATCGTCATCTGGAGCGAAGAAGATTTCCATCCCATCACGATCAGCTGCCATGACTTTAAAGTCTATCCCACCGATTCGCCCAATAGTTCCACCTGGCATCATTTCACCGGTTCCCGCAATGGTATATCCTTTTGAGATATCTCCCAATTTTAATTGGTTAATAATTTCCAAAGTAAACATTAATCCCGCAGAAGGACCTCCGATTTCAGATGTATTGAAATTCACTTTCGGAATCGTTTTCAGTGAGCGATCTTCTAAAAATTGAATCCCTAGTCCTACTTTTCCTTTTGCTTCCGGAATTTCTTTTAATGTAATGTCTGTTTGGAATTTTTTCTTGTCTCGCTCTGCTTCAACTTGAATTGTGTCTCCTTTACGCTGATCTGCAATATAAGTAGCGAACTGATCAGGCTCAATCAGCGGCTTTCCGTCTACTCCAACAACTCGATCACCCGCTTTTAGTTTTCCGTCTGATGCACTCCCCTCTACGACGTGTTGAATGTAAATGCCAGCAAAATCAATGTCCACCGGTTTCCCGGCCTTTTCAAAGGCAACTGTAATAGCGTTGAATTGTGAATCACTCATCAACCGCAACTGCCGCACATTGTATTCCTGATCACTCTCGCCATGGCGTCTTACTTTGTTCGCTGGAAGTAACTGCATTTTGTCTGAAACCTTAGACCAAAAATAGGTTGCAGGTGTTGCTTTCCCAACAGAAATTGTCATGAGACTAAACGTTCCTGAATCGTCTTCGTCGCCGTCTTCCACTTTGACGAGTGGTGATAATTCATAGGCGCCACCAGGTTGGGATATGTAACTGTCAAGTGGATAGAGCATGAACAATGCAATCAAAATTGTAAGCATTGCGGTTATGCCAATTCGTTTAAATGTAATTTTCCTGCACCTCCATTAATAGCCTGTACCTATTTTACATATGGTTAAGTGTACCATCCGAAAAAAGAGCGGCACAATGTTTTTTGTTTGAGCTTCTCACACATTAGAGAAAGGAGCCGCAAGCGTGCAAACAAAGCTACCTATACTTGCAAGAGAAGCATGATTAACGTCATTATGATTTGGGCGCTCATCGCCTTATTCATTTTACAACCAGGGATTGCACATGACGGCGCAGAGACAGGCGTGAAATTATTTGTGCAGGCATTGCTCCCCTATTTACTGCCTTACATTATTCTAACCCAATGGCTCTTAAAATTACCCGTTTCCAAAAATTCTTCTCCTCCTTGGATGCGCTACTTGAAAGCGTACACTCTGGGCTCATTTGGTGGATTTCCAGTCGGGGCGGTTACAGTAAGTGAAATGAAACGAAACGGGCAGCTTTCAGCTTACGAAAGCAGCCTTCTACTAGCAGCTTGTCATGCACCTGGTCCAATGTTCATTGTGGGATATGTGGGGCTCGAATTGTTTGGAAATTCGATGTCAGGATGGAAACTACTCATTGCAATACACGTGGCTAACATTCTGTTTTTCCTATTCGTTCTTTTGTTAATGGCATCACGAAATTCTCAACTCGAGATGCCAAAAAATGTTCCCACCTCAGCTCCAAGTTCAGCGCCTCTATTGGATGCCTTTAAAGAAAGCTCATCCATTATCATTTTAGTTGCAACAACTGTCGTGTTCTTTTCTTCTCTCGGCAACGTACTGACCACTGTTATACAAGCCGCTGCATCAGTGGAGATGGGGATTGTGAAAACAGTTGTCCTTTCGTTCTTCGAAATGACATCTGGCGTGCAATCCGCTACGCAGCATTTTTATAATTCCCCCATCTTTCCGTATTTAATTGCCGCCATTCTCTCGATCAATGGCTTAAGTATTCACATGCAAGTATTCGTTATTGCGCGCTCTGCCGAACTGTCACTCAAACCTTATGTAATTGGTCGTATCTGGAGTGTCCTAGCAGTCCCAGTGATTCTTTATATACTTCTTTGACTTAATGCTTTTGCGATCCAGTGTTAAATTCACTTCAGATCCAATCAACGCAGTTAACCTATAATTAAAAGCAAATTCACAAAATGAGCTAAACAAAAACAATGGGTACGGCAACTGCCATACCCATTGTTCGCTCTGCTATGTATACACTTTCTTTAATGCCCGATTGACTGTCTCCGGAACCAATGCCGAGACATCTCCGCCATACTTCGCCACTTCCTTCACAATACTCGAACTGAGGAAAGAGTACTGATTCTTTGTCATAACAAAGAATGTCTCAATGTCCTCATCCAAAAAGCGGTTCATCGATGTAATTTGCATTTCATACTCAAAATCAGATACCGCACGTAATCCTCTAACAATCGCAATCGCCTTAATACTTTTAGCATAGTCAATTAGCAAACCTGAAGAGGAGTCAATCTTCACAGACGGATACTCTGCTGTCGCCTGTGCAATTAGCTGTTGGCGTTCCTCAACCGTGAAAAGCGGATTTTTAGATGAATTATTCATGACCACAACGTGAACTTCATCGAAAATTTTTACCGCCCGCTTAATAATATCAAGATGACCATTCGTCAGCGGATCAAAACTTCCTGGCACCACTGCCACTCTAGACATGATAGACCCTCATTTCTTGTAAATAGTGATTGCACTTCCGCCATACACTGTAGTCCCTACTGTTGCAAACGCACCATATGAAGTTGGAAGAGTGAGTTGTTTTTCGTGTTCACAAACAATAATTGCATGATTTGACAACAAATTCTGTTCTACAAACTGTAAAGCAAGATTGTAAAATTCTTCTTTTGCATAGGGTGGATCTAAAAATAATAAATCAGCTTGAACGTCTGCTTTAGCAAAAATACTAGCTGCCGATCTGGCATCCCCTCGAACTATGTGAAGTTCCTCCTGAAACTTACATTTCTCAGCATTCGCTTTAATAATCGCACATGCTTTAGGATTCTTCTCAAAAATCCAAGCGCTGTCCGATCCACGCGAGAGCGCTTCCAAAGTAAGCGAGCCACTTCCACCGAATAACTCGACTGCAATGCCTCCGTTGAAAAAAGGACCAATTTTACTAAACAACGCTTCTTTTACTTTGTCAGATGTCGGTCTTGTATCCGTTCCTGTAATCGATTTTAAAGGGATTCCCCTTCTCGTTCCAGCGATCACTCTCATTTTGTAACTCCCTTATTTATCCCTTACGTACCAATCTGCAAAGAATCCTTTAGCATGCTATGATGGAAAAGATTCTTTTTGAAAGGTGTGTGCATCACAAATGCGACAACAACGATTCATCGAACTAGGTGAAGGGTACTCGGATATTTTTGAATTGTGCGAACTAATTACTACAAACTCAAACAGACTTGAAAGAACCTTCCTATTCAAAACTACCACAAAAGATGGCAAACCTTCCATTTCTTTAGCAGCTTCTTTCTCTCCTGCTGGTGAAGGTGGATTTTACCCGATCTATATTTGCCGGGAAGGAATCCCATCAAAAGAAGGAAGTGTTTCTAAACGACAACTCATGTTTGAAGAAGCCGCTGCAACTGTCGGCAGCAAGCCGATTCCAGTAGAACTTAAACATTCCTCTGAGTTTCCAGAAACAAAGTTGTTCTACCAATACGTAACTGGAGTTTTACGGCTCAATCACTTATTACCGCCACTCGACTAACCTTATAGACCTGTTTTGTAATCGTATTCCTTGGCTTTGTCAGGACGTACATTCTCGTATTCCGTGCTCACAAACGGTCGATAGGAAGGAATTGCTTTCTTTACCGACGAGAGCTTCTCGACTTTACGAATGACGTCCTCGACGTCGTCTTGACTGCAATAGAGGACAACGTACTTCATGCGTCGTGATATATAGTGAACGTGTCCGTATTTACGGAACGATTTCGCCTGTTTCAGATGATGGAGATAAATGATAACTCCTTGACGATCAACCAATAGTATCCCTCTTTTCTTCCCCTTACAATACCATAGGTTTGAAAAAAGCCGCAACCAGACTTTACTGACAGTTCGTCCGATTTGTTTTATAATGAACGTAACAGTTTCAAAACAAGGAGGAATTTGACATGGGAAGAAAAACAAAAGTTGCCCTTTCCGTCGGTGCAGCGGGCGCAGCAGCCTGGGCCGCTTCAAAAGCAATCATCCGTCCAAACGCGAGACCAGGGAAAAAAGCGCTTCACTTTGAAGGACCTATTGTTATTCAACAATTAACTGACATCACCAATAGTGAGCAACAAGCTGCTGACGCTGCTTCCCTAGGAGTTCACGGATTTGCTATGGATGTAAAACTAACAGCCAATGAAGAAATCGTTCTTGTAAACAATGAGCATCCAGAATCCCCCCATTGCTCACTTAAAGATATGCTCGCCCTTTACCCACATCTTCTTTTCATCATTCGTATCGCTGATTCCCCAGATACCTATGAAGGGAGTCTGATGCCTTCTAAGTTATGGAAACTGCTTGAAGAATGTGAAGCTCAAGAACAAGTCGCTGTCATCAGTCAATATGATGAACAAGTGGATCGTTTCAACTTGTACACACAACATATGGCCGCTGTAGGAGCAGGCGTGGCCGAACAGAAGCAAGCATATGCAGCATATACTAGTCGTTTCGGTCATCTATATCGTCCTCGGACTGACCTTTTCGTTTTAGCGGGCAAGATTGGTCCATTTCAGCCCGCAAGTGAGGGATTCATCCAATTTCTAAACAAACTGAACATCACTGTATATGTGGAAAATTACGAGACCGATGACGTCATTAAGTTGGCGCAATCAGGCATTTCAGGATTTATCACGAATTCTTCTGAGGCCACAATGGCGCAATTAGATACGTTACTTGAACAGTAAAAAGCGGATGGCTGATTAGCCATCCGCTTTTTACTGTTCTATCCTTAAGCAGAGCACGAGCAACCTCCACCGGTACCACAACTGCCTCCGCATGATGATTCGGTTACAAACGTATTGTCACTTGGCAATTTTACGGATTCTGATACAGAATGTGCAATAGCTGCACTAATTTCATCCAACATATATTGGACGTCATTCTCCGCAAGTCGCAAAGCTGCAACTTTTTCATTCATATCTAATGCTCGTTTATCAAGTCGTATCGATTTCATAACTCTATTATAATCCGGATGGTATCTTCCGAAGCGCTGCACCTCTTCATAACGGTCTTTCATCTCAGAAAAGTCACGGATTTGCTTGACTAAATCCGGATCACTGTAAACCGCTTGATGAGCGGCGCGGTATTCGAAAAGTACGTCGGATGTCAAAATCATCTCGGCCAATTCGTCTGTCTGTTCGATGATGGCAAGCCATTCGTCGGTCATCATCATAAGTGAATTCCCTCCATTCCTCCCCATTATACCAAATAGAGGGAGCAAACGCATCACTTGTTCATTCCTAAAGTGTTTCCAACTGATGAAGGGCTGTCATCGCTTCTGCGAAATCAGACATCATAATTTCCTTACCAGCAATGTATTGCGAAGTTTCATGACCTTTTCCAGCAATAAGCACAATATCATTTGGCTCACTTGCAGCGATTGCTTGGTGGATTGCACGTTTTCTATCCATTACCACTTGGATTAATGAAGGATTTTCTGTTCCTGCTAAAATATTTTGCACAATCTCCAATGGATGCTCACTTCGAGGATTATCAGATGTGAGTACTATGGTGTCACAACAATTTTCAGCGATTTTACCCATGATAGGTCTCTTCTCTTTGTCTCGGTCTCCCCCACAACCGAATACACAAATGAGTTTTTTTGGTTCCAAACTTGCTACTGCTTGCAAGGCAGCAGATAGCGCATCCGGGGTATGTGCATAATCGATGAACACCCGCCTCCCTTCATGCTCCACAAGTTGCATACGACCTTCAGGTAATTTTAAGAGACGAAAAGATGAAAAAATCTCCCTCTCTGGAAACCCTAATAACTTCACAACAGATGCTGCTGCCATCGCATTTAACCGATTATGCTCTCCCGGGGGCAACGATCCGATTAACTCTTCTGAGGGCATATACCCCCCTGCGACATTTCTTCCAAACAAGTGTGTTGGTAACTCGACATCTCTAACAATTTCCATACACTCACTGTCTTCACAATTTACGACGAGTTGTTCAGACAACGAACACAGCTTTTTTTTCGCCGCGATATAATTCCCACGTCCCCCATGCTCTTCAAAATGATCTGTTCCGATATTCAAAAAGACACCTATGGATACTCGACAATGAGCGAGCCTTTCCTTTTCTAATCCGAGGGAAGAAGCTTCTAGTGCAACATGAGTAACACCTAGATCTCTGCATTTCCTTAACAATGGATGTAAGTATTCTGCAGTAGGCGTTGTAAGAGGGGGGATCTCTTCATCCATCTTTTCCCCATCTATATAACAACCAGTTGTTCCAAGTACAGCCGTCTTAATACCAAATTGTGCGAGCAACTGGCCGATGAAATGGGTCACAGTAGTTTTTCCATTTGTACCTGTGACTGCAATTATCGTCAAATCATCTGCAGGAACTCCAGACAATTGTGCACTACTATAAGATAGGAATTGCTTACAGTCTGGTACTGTCACAACGGCTACGCCTCGCTGATTCCATTCGGAAAACTTACTTTCCGATACCGACCGGTCGATGACAATCGCTGCGACTCCTTTCTCAAGTGCTTCTTCAATCGACTCAATGCCATCATGTTTAGCTCCTTTTCTAGCGACGAACAAACAATTCTTCTTAATACGTTTCGGATGCTCTGTAACTGACTCAATTGTGACGTCCCTCCAGTTCCCACGGATCGTACACGGCCAATCTTTTAATAATTCGATCAGATGCAAATCAGCTTCTCCTTCCCGAACGTTTTTACTCTCAGGGAATATAGTAAGAGTGAACCTACCACAGAGTATGAAATGTTTCGGGTAAATGTCACGAAGAAAGTTGGGAGAAGAGATGATCATCCAAAAGTTTGGTGGCGCAGCGATGAAAGATCGTGCTATGCGCCGTTTATGTATTGATCGAATACAGGAAGGTCTAAATTTAAATGACAAGGTCATCGTTGTCGTGTCTGCGATTGGGCGACAAGAAAGCCCGTATTCAACAGACAGACTCCTGAGCATTACACCGTCCTTAAAGTCCTCTACAGCTCCCTGGGACCTAGCTGCTGCGTGCGGGGAGCTGCTAGCATCTGCTGTCTTAAGCGCAGAATTAGAGGAAGCAGGTACTCCTAACAGGATTATGCACAGTGTGAACTCAGGCATAAGAACCATTGGCTCCTTTGGTAACGCAACAATCGAGACAATCGAGACAAGCTATATCGAACAAACCTTTCAGGATCATAATTGTTTAATCATCCCTGGATTTCAAGGGATGAATGCAGCTGGAGATTATATGACATTAGGTCGAGGAGGCAGTGATTTGACTGCAATTGCTCTTGGTAGCAGTCTGGATGCCAGCCATGTCGAGTTTTTCAAGGATGTCCCAGGTGTCATGTCGGCAGACCCTCATATCTATCCAGATGCTAAAAAATTCGATTCGCTGACAATCGATGAATTCCTTCCCCTATTAGACTGCGCGAGACCGATTATTCAAAAACGAGCAGCACTTCATGCAAAAAAAACAGCAATCCCTCTCTGCGTAAGAGGAATCGCTGTGGCTGAAGAGGGTACTTGGATAGTTCCCCACTCATCTTAAAAACCCTATTCTCTAGTTGGTTTTTCAACTTCTTGTATTAAATTTTGCGTATAATAATTTCCATACACTCCAGTACCAATATGTGTAAAGTTTTTATCCAACAAGACTTCTTGGTGGGCAGGAGAATTCAACCAACCATGAACCGCTTCAATTGCATCCGTATAATTTAACGCAATATTTTCTCCTGCTTTTTTAACGTCTATCTCAGCAAGTTTCAGCCGATTGGCAAGTGTACCCGATGTCGGTGAATCTTGGGAAAAATAATTTTGTAATGCCATTTCTTTACTATGTTCGCGCGCAACCAGTTGAAGTTGGTAGTCACGCTTCAATTTGTCGACACCATGATTCTCCCGATAAATGTTAGTGATATCGAGAATTTGACGTTCAAGAGCCCTATCTACAGCCATCTGATCTTCAGACGAAGGCTTCTTCACTTCCATGAGCTCCCCTTTATAGAAAAGATCATAAGGTTGCTGCATGACAAGAGTCATCGGGTCAATGAACCGTACACCTTCCAGCTCTTCCCCTGTTTCATCTATATATAGTTGAGTGAAAAGACCTTCTGATTGAATGAGCATTTTGTTTTTAATGTCATCCCCATTTAGCACAAATGTGTACTGATTGTCCCCAACCACCACTTCCAGTTCTGACTCAATAATTGTGCTTCGATAGATATCTTGACTATTTTGTCCATTTACATAAGGATAGACATCTGCTTCTCGATCTGCACTATATATCTGATTCACTTTACCGTCTGCGACTCCTGCCATAATCATTGGATTTGCATTATAAATCCACCATTCAAATCCAAAAACAGAAAGATCCTTTCGATCTGGTTCTCCAAACAGTTTCGTCAATTCTTCTGAAGATTGCCCGACCACTGTCGAAATTCCTTTTTCGGGTCGTTTTGCATTACTATCGCCTTGCTGTTCGAAAGAGCTCTCGCCGCTAATAGCAGTTCCAGGCTGAACAGGTGACTCCAATGGCTCATTCTCCCTAATTCCATCATCCCAAAAGTAAAATACCAGAAGTGCAATCAGGAATAACACAAGCACTTTCCATAATCGTTTCAATTCCCCACCCCTTCTTACAGCTACCACACACATAACTCACTACCTTATTGTAATCAACATTAGATGAATAAGTCATCCATTTCTCACCTGTCTCCTAAAATACGCTTCAAGACACAATGTTGCCATTGCAACCAACTTCCTTTTGTTCTATGATTATAGACGAATAGCAATCGATTGACTGTTGCATAAGGAGGAAGCTAATCAATGGATTTTGTAAACACAGGTATTGAAGAGCTGGCTGTTAGCCTAATCGATCTTGAAGAAATTGCTAAAAGATATGACCTAGTTCTCGCTGGACAATGGGACTACGAACGTGTCACATTCGACAAAAAGTATACAGTGAGCGAAGGAGTATATTATTTACGTGTCTATGGACTCACTCCGAATGGTGACGTTGGCAAGAATGAGGCGGTTATTGAATTCATCACTCCTCAACTCGGTAAACACTATTATCCACATGGCGTTGAATACGGAGATGACGAGTTCTATCCATCATTCGTTGTAAATGATTGCAAAAAAACATTGGCAGGCATGGTTAAAGATTTGCAAGCATTTAACTTAAAAAAATGATTATCCACCGGAGAATAATTTGTTCTCCGGTTTTTCATATCCATTTTCATTTTTTTTGGCTATAATAGAAATAATACACGATTTGGAGGAATGCCGGGTGTCGAAACGGTTAACAAAACGAACTTTGCTTATTATAGTAACTGCAATTGTTGCAGCTGCTGCTCTTTTCTTTATACTCCCGGTTTCCATACCACTAATATTAGCCCTACTGACAGCGCTGATGATAGATCCGCTTGTCAAGTTAGTAGAGCGTAAATTCAAATGGAAACGAAAGTTATCGGTTATTTCCGTATTTATCTTTGTCGTTTTGCTTGTTGCGGTAGGGATCTATTATTCCGTAACATCGTTAATCGGTAGAATTATTCAATTCACAAAAGATGCACCGGATTATTTAAACTCGCTATCCGGAGTCTGGATTGATATGCAGGAGAAAGTATTTAGATATACTTCAGGAATGCCTTCAGACATCGTCAAAGCCACACAAGAACAATTGACAGCTGCGCTCACTTCCTTCAAAGATTCCCTTCTTGAACTGTTGAGCTATGAAAAGATCATTGCACTCGCTTCTGAAATCCCAAATTTCCTCGTGAGTTTCATCGTCTTCTTGATTGCCTTGTTCTTATTTATGCTAGAACTACCTCAACTAAAACAAAGCGCGTTTAACCTACTAACGGATCGTACGGCAGAAAAAGTACGGTATATGACTACTAAACTAAATGCAACAGTCATTGGATTTATGAAAGCACAATTGCTCGTCAGTTTCATTATTTTAGCTGTTGCATTCGTCGGATTGTTGTTGATCGTTCCGAAATATGCAGTCGTCATGGCGATCATCATCTGGATTATCGACGTCATCCCTATTTTAGGTTCCATTATCATTCTTGCGCCCTGGTCGCTTTATGAATTTGTAAGTGGAGACGTTGCGATGGGAACAAAACTCGCAATATTAGCTGCAGTACTACTAATCATACGCAGAACTGTGGAACCAAAAGTGATGGGTTCTCAAATCGGTTTATCCCCCCTTCCTACGTTGATCGGGATGTTCATCGGCTTGAAATTGTTTGGGGTACTCGGATTCTTTATCGGCCCGATGGTCGTAATTCTTTTTACTACTGCAATCGAAGCAGGAATTATTAAGCTGAATTTTAGAATATAGCTGAAATGCAAAACCACACAAAAACACGCATGTCCCAATTAAAGGGGCATGCGTGTTTTACGTTAAAATCCAAGAATGGCTTTAATCATTGAAGTCGTTTCTCCACCTTTGTAAAACACATAGAGGAGCAGATAGACAGCTACACCTGTAAGGGCTGCAAAAACCCACACAGTGCTTGTTACAGGGCCAAGACGACGATGCTTTGGTAAGTTGTTCTTAAATCCTGAGATGAGCGACAGGACGCCTAGAACAGCTCCAGTCGTAGCCAAACAAATATGGAATATTAAAAACACGGTGTAATAGATTTTAATGTTATCTGGGCCACCAAAAGACGTGTTCCCAATGATAATTGTACGGGATAAGTAAATCACTAAAAACAGAAGTGCTGAAATAGATGCTGCAATCATCACATTTTTGTGTGCTTGCTTCCGCTTCTTGCGGATCAGCATCCATCCGATCACCACTAAAACACCAGAAATTATAATGAGCAACGTGCTCAATGTCGGTAGAAAAGGCAAGTTCATAAGGTTTCTCCATTTCTATTCAGATCTAACAATCAGCCATGAACCGATAATTTCTTTCGGTTGATCAAATCTTGCCGTGTAATTTCATCAGCATTCTCTTGTTCATCACGATACCATGTAATAAAGATCTTTCCTATGATGAACACATACAATAATTCTTGAATAACCTTCATAATTATGCCGCCAAGTTGCTGATCATAAAGCGTAGGCATACTCGTAAATAACTCGGGACCTGAGATCGTCAAACCAGATAGCGTCCCAGCAGGTACACATAAAGCCATCGCTTTTAGCCACGCTTCTCCACTACTATACGTCTCGTACACGGGAACATCCGCAAAGATAATCAAAGAACAGGCCGGTGTTAACAGAATCGCACTCAATATGACATAACCTATCTTTTTCAAACCATGTAATTGAGGCTCGCCCGGTAAAGTATTGAATATCGGCCACCACAAGAACAAAGCAGATAAGAAAAGTGTCAATGTAAATGCAGTATGCAAGGGTAAGCTAAGTTTTATTGTATCTAAAACTAATGGGTAATGATTCAAAGAAAACATAATCGTAAAGGCAATCAAGCTAATAACTGGCTTTGTGAAGAAGCGGATTACGGCCGCAATTATCGGGTAACTAAAAACTTTTTTCCATAGGAAGTTCGGAATCCCGATGATAAATAACGGTGCAATGACCAGGAGTAACAGTGCCATTTGTGCCATATGGACAGAAAACAATATATGTCCCATTAAATCCATTGGTGAACCTTTTACAATATACAACAGTACAATCGCAGATAAGAAAATTGTAATCTGCCTTTTCGTGACAGACTCATTTCCCTCGAATCGAGATCTCCACTTTTTTGTCAGCAAAAAGTACAAGACCGTCACAAGGACGAGAAATAAGAAAAAATACGGACTCCATAAAGCGCGGAAGCCAAAAATACTTAACGACAAGTGTCCCAGCTCCTTTTATAAGTTCTGTTCTCATTATAGGCTGTTCTTTTATGTAAAACAATGAACGTTCTTTGACATCCATAAAAACAAGAAAACCTCTGGCCTTGGCAATTGGCCAAAGACAGAGGTTTTGTGAAGATTACCACCAAACAATCGTAACGAAAGTAAGTGGAATTAGGAAAGCAAACACTACTCCAGTGAACATGAACATTTGAGGAATTCCGTGTCCTTTGTCTTTCATGTGCATGAAATAGTAAAGCTGTAGTCCAACTTGAACCGCAGCAAAGAGGAAAAGCACTGGAATCACTAAATACTTCGTAAATCCTTCTACTCCTTGCTGATAAGCCACGACGAATGTAAACGAGACAAGTGTCATGAAGATCATGAGTGAGAACATCATAACTTGACCACGCATAGTTTCCTTTGAACGACGGACAAATAGATCCTGTTCAATAGGGGTTCTCTTGTACATTTCTACTTCTGCCATGTTATCCGATCACTCCCATCAAGTAAACTACCGTAAAGATGAATACCCATACGACGTCAATGAAGTGCCAGTAAAGTGAGAATGTGTAGTACTTAGATGCATTATACAGGTTCAATCCACGCTTTGCATTTCGGAAGAGCAAAAGTGTTATCCATACAAGTCCGACAGCAACGTGGAAACCGTGTGTTCCTACAAGTGTAAAGAACGATGAACTGAATGCACTGTTTCCAAACGTAAATCCTTCATGTACGTAGTGAGTGAACTCATATACTTCTAGTCCAAGGAAACAAAGTCCTAGGAGCGCAGTAATAGCTAACCAAAGTTGCATTTTCTTGAAGTTGTAGTTCTTCATATGGTGCATAGCATACACACTTGTAAGTGAAGAAGTTAAAAGCAACAAGGTCATGACAAACACTAATGGAAGCTGGTACAGCTCTTGTGTTGAAAATCCAAAACCGCTTGGTCCCTTGTTTTTTAACGCCATATAGGTAGCAAACAAAGTAGCGAATAGAATTGTTTCTCCACCAAGGAAGAGCCAGAATCCAACAAACTTATTTTTTCCTTCAAGCGTTGCACGCTCAGGGTGTTCCGGCCAAGTTTCCGGAGTGAATTTTTTATTCAAATCCATCAGTTTTGACCCCCTTTGCTAGCATTGTTAATATCAGCCTGAATTTCTTCCTTCGTTACATGGTAGCCTAGATCATCTTTCAATGAACGCATTGCCATTGATACGAACGTCCAAGCAAGACCGAAGATGAGCAATGGAAGTCCCCAAGAAGTTTCTTGGTGATACATAGCACCAAATCCAGCGATGAACAAACCGACTGTCATGAAGAATGGAATGATTGAACCATGCGGCATGTGGATATCAGTTATTGGTTCAGCAAATGTTAGTCCAGTTGCGTTCCCTTCCTGCTTTTCAATCCAAACAGTATCAAGTCCACGTACGAGTGGAGTTTGAGTAAAGTTGTAGAACGGTGGTGGTGAAGGAATTGCCCATTCAAGCGTACGTCCATCGCCCCATGGATCATTTCCAACACGCACGTTTTTAACAGTTGTCATGATGATATTAATCACCATTACAATTACACCGATTGCCATAAGAAGCGCACCAATCGAACTGATTAAGTTCGCTGTATTCCAGCCTTGTCCGTCCATATATGTCCAAACACGACGTGGCATTCCCCAGAATCCAAGCCAGTGCTGGATTAGGAATGTACAGTGGAACCCGACAAAGAAGAATACAAATGTGATTTTACCAAGTGTTTCACTGAGCATTGTTCCAAACATCTTAGGCCAGTAAAGGTGTACTCCAGCTAAGATCGCAAGTACAACTCCACCGACAATTACATAGTGGAAGTGAGCAACAATGAAGTAACTATCGTGTAACTGATAGTCAAGAGGTGCAGCACCTTGCATAACCCCTGTAACCCCACCCATTACGAACGATGGGATGAATCCAAGTGCATACAACATTGGAGTTGTCATGACAATGCTTCCGCCCCAAATTGTAAGCAACCAGTTAAAGATTTTAACACCAGTTGGTACAGCAATCGCCATCGTCGCAACTGCGAAGATTGCGTTTGCAGTTGGCCCAAGACCTACTGTAAACATATGGTGGGCCCAAACCATGAATCCTAAGAAACCAATCAATACTGTCGCAAATACCATCGCCGGATAGCCGAAGAGGCGCTTACGAGAGAAAATCGAAAAGATTTCAGAGAAAATACCGAATGCCGGCAAGATCAGGATATATACTTCAGGGTGACCGAAAATCCAGAAAATATGCTCCCAGATAATTGTGTTTCCACCCATCTGATGATCAAAGAAGTTCGCATCGAACATTCGATCGAATGTCAAGAAGAACAATCCGACAGTAAGTGGTGGGAATGCGAATAGGATCATTGCTGAAGCGACAAACGTCGTCCAAGTGAACAATGGCATCCTCATATACGTCATACCCGGTGCACGCATATTAATGATAGTAACAAGGAAGTTAATCCCGCCCATCAGCGTACCTCCACCAGCGATTTGAAGACCTATCGCATAAAAGTCAATGCCATGTCCTGGAGATGCAAGTGAAAGTGATGCATATGAAGTCCATCCAGCATCTGGAACCTGTCCAAAAAACCAAGAAACGTTTAAGAATACTCCTCCCAAGAAGAACATCCAGAATCCAAGTGAGTTAATGAACGGGAACGCAACGTCACGCGCTCCAATTTGAAGTGGCATTATATAGTTCATAAATCCAAATAGTATCGGCATGGCGGCTAGGAAAATCATCGTTGTACCATGCATTGTGATTAAATCATTAAAAAGACCTGCACTTACAAGGTCATTGTTCGGCTTTAACAGCTGGAGACGAATAATCATCGCTTCAATACCACCAACGACGAAGAAGAAACCGCCGCCAATGAGGTAAAGAATTCCGATCTTCTTATGGTCGACAGTTGTCATCCAATCCCAAAGGGCTGCGCCGAATCCTCTTTTTTGAGCAACAGAACTCACGTTATTTTACCTCCTCTTCAATATCGCGTTACGTATTACTGCTCAACAGACAAGCCGAGCAAGTACTCAGCTAAGTCATCTAACTCTTGGTCAGAAAGCTGATTTTCAAAAGAAGGCATTGTGTTGCCCGGTTTAACTTTTTGTGGATTTTTAATCCATTCTTTCAAGTCTTTTTCATTATGTTCTAAGAAACCAGCTACGCGGTTACGGTCACCGAAAGACGCTAGGTTCGGACCAGGTGATCCACCTTGGCCAGCACCAGAAACAGCGTGACAAGTAGCACAGCTAGCCTGGAATACTTTTTCGCCATCTGCATTCGCGTTTGCGACTGACTTAGCGTCTTCAGTTGCTTTCATATTTTTCGCCCATGCGTTGAACTCATCACGTGGTAAAGTTTTCACTTTGAAATCCATCAGTGAGTGAGACGGTCCGCATAGCTCAGCACATTTACCATAGAATACTCCATCTTTAAGACCTTCTGACTCTTTGTCAAATGTCAGATAGAATTTGTTCAAGTTTTCTACGTTCGTATCCATCTTCCCACCAATTGCAGGAATCCAGAAGGAGTGCTTCACGTCTGCCGCTTTTAAGTTAAAGTAGATTTTTTCCTTTGTTGGTACCACGAGCTCTTGAGCTGTCACAATACCAAGTTCAGGGTATTCGAATTCCCACCAGTAAAGCTTAGCGGTTACGTCTACTACAAGGTGTTTCGCTTTCCCATCATCGTTAACTTCTTCCATTGCCTTTACGTCCCCAAGTTTGTAAGTGTAATACACAGTAGGGACTGCAAGAATGATAATGAGGATAATTGGAATGATTGTCCAAACTAGCTCCAATTTATGACTACCTTCAACTTGTTCAGGTATGAAATCCTCACCTAGTTTCGAACGTCTAAAACGAATCAGTGCTACTACATAAATTGCGACTACAACAAGAATGACGAACAGCATGATCCCTGAAGAAAGCATCAGTAGTTTAAACTGATCTTTACCTACCTGACCAGCTGGTAGAAGCGTGGATAATTCCTCTTGGCCACATCCTGCTAAAAATACAGTCAGAACCGCTAACAAGGAAAAGAGACGCCATTTTTTGAGTCCTTTCATCATCGCTTCATAATCCCTCTCTTTCTAATAGTGTTTTCTTCCATCGAGGAGTGAAGACCTCTCTATAATGAATTCCTGTCAAAGAAAGAATTCCATACATTTAGATGAAAATCGAAAAGATAATCATCGAGACAAAAAGTATTGTCATATAATTCAGTGAGTAGATGAACATGGACATTGCCCACTTTAAATCATCTTTTACACGGAATCCTTTTAGCGCGAGTAATAACCAACCTACATTCAACAATGTAGCAAGAACTAAAAATGCAGTTCCTAGTTCACTTAACATGAATGGCAAAGGAAACAACAGCACAACCCATGCAAGCATCGATTTTTTTGTACGGGCAAATCCTTTTACGACAGGTAACATCGGAATTCCTGCTGCTCCGTATTCATCTGTTTTCTTCATAGCAAGCGCGTAAAAATGAGGTGGCTGCCAGACAAACATAATTAGAAACAGTGCCCAAGCTCCAAGTCCAAGCGACGGTTCCACTGCTGCCCAACCAATTAGTGGCGGAATAGCACCAGACAAACTTCCGACAATCGTATTGGATACGTGACGGCGTTTTGACCACATAGAATAGAGAACGACGTAACTGAATACTCCAGCGAGTCCCAGTAGCCCTGTAGTAGCATTTGCAGAAAACAGCAATACTTCTCCTATAGCTATAAAGCCCAACGCCATAGCGAGCACTGCCGGGGCCTTAAATCGCCCAGTTACTGTGGGTCTAGTTCTTGTCCGCGTCATAATCGGATCGATATCACGATCAATCAAATTATTAAGCGCTGCTGAACCGGCTATGATCAGGGCAGTTCCGAATAGCGTAGCAATCATAAGATCCAGTCTATGTACAAAGCTGATGTTCGCAAACTGGAACGCCAAGAAGAGACCTGTAAATGCAGTAATCAGGTTAGAATTTACAATTCCAATTTTAATAAGTGCTAAAAAGTCCTTCATGAATGTTGGTGCAATTACAGTTTCCGGAACCCTCTCTGCAGCAGTCGTACGACTATTTGACATGTTACTCCCCCTTTCAAAGCCCATTAAAAATGACCGCTGTACTTAACTATATCGAAAATCCTTCACAATTTCTATACAAAATCGCAATTTGTATAGAATTGCACAATCTCTCGAGGAATTATACAGTGCACCTTCTATAGTAAATCATTCCATCTGCCCATTTGTGAAGTTATCAGGTCGTTTTTATGAACATTTTGTGAAAAAAGGAACCTAATTGCGTGTTCTTTGTTTCCGGCATTGTGTTTTATGGTCCGATTCTCTATCATTAAAAACTAGAGACCTTTTCAACGGTCGACATTTTATAAAAGAAGGTGTCTTTGTTTGAAACGATACAACTACTTAAAATGGTTTGCGGTAGCTGCGACTATCGGGATGCTACTCATCCTGCTCGGCGGTGCACTCGTTACGAAAACAGACAGCGGTATGGGCTGCGGAAGACATTGGCCAGGCTGTAATGGACAACTCATTCCGGACGAGATTACCGCAGAAGTACTGATTGAGTTTTCTCATCGCCTCGTTACAGGTGCTGTCGGAATTTTAATAGTGATTTTATCTGTATGGTCATGGAAAGCAATTGGACATGTTCGCGAAACTAAATTCCTTTCGGTTATGGCCTTATTTTTCCTCATTTTACAAGCACTCATTGGAGCAGCCCAGGTTAAATGGGGACAAGGGGATTTTATCCTCGCTCTACATTTCGGAATATCATTGATTTCTTTTGCGGCCGTTTTACTTTTGACACTCCTCATATTTGAAGTAGATAAAAAGTTCGATGCCGACAAGATTCAAGTTGGATCCAAATTAAAATTCCATACAATCGGGGTTACCGTCTACTCGTACATCGTCATTTATACAGGGGCTCTTGTTCGACATACAGAATCCAGTCTCGCCTGTGCAGATTGGCCACTTTGTAGAAATGATCAGTTCCAGCTTCCTTCCAATCTAAATGAATGGGTACAAATGGGACATCGAACTGCAGCTGCACTAATTGTCATCTGGCTTGTGTATATTGCAATCCTTGTTTGGCGTAACTATCGTGATCAAAAAGTATTGGTATGGGGCTGGTCAATTGCATTGATACTTGTTCTTGCGCAAGCAACGACTGGTATGCTGTCCATCTTCACCCGGTTGAACCTTACAATCGCATTGCTCCATTCCTTATTCGTGACATTATTATTCGGATTGCTTACTTACATGATTTTGTTACTATCCAGAGTACGAATTCAAAAATAATGAAAAAACAGCCACTCGGGTTTCGCGAGCGGCTGTTTTTTTGTGGTTTCTATTTGATTAAGGACGAACGATTGAACGCGTATGAGAGGCATATTTTATGATTGGTTATGATAACTCTTCATGGTTTATGATCACTTTCCACGGTTTATGAGCACTTTCCAGTTTTATGATCACTTTCCACGGTTTATGAGCACTTTTCAGCTTTTATGATCACTTTCCACGGTTTATGAGCACTTCTCAGGTTTTATGATCACTTTCCATGGTTTATGAGCACTTCCCAGCTTTTATGATCACTTTCCACGGTTTATGAGCACTTTCCAGTTTTATGATCACTTTCCATGGTTTATGAGCACTTCTCAGCTTTTATGAGCACTTTCCGTGGTGTATGAGCACTTCCCAGCTTTTATGATCACTTTCCACGGTTTATGAGCACTTTCCAGTTTTATGAGCACTTTCCACGGTTTATGAGCACTTTCCAGCTTTTATGATCACTTTCCATGGTTTATGAGCATCCCTTAAGTTTTATGAGCACACCAATCACTTCATGTGCTCATTCTCAACATTCAATTAGCACTCACAAAACAAACGCTTCCCCAATCAATGCTCGAGTTCAATTAGCAAATCTCCAGTTGAAATCGCTTCACCTGGGGTTACATGAATTTCTTTTACGATACCGTCATATGGCGTTTGAATCGTTGTCTCCATCTTCATCGCTTCAGTGATCAACAAATGTTGACCTCGGCGGACACGGTCCCCTTTCTCAACCGCAAGTTGCAGAACCGTACCAGGCATCGTCGCAGCGATATGGGCGTCATTTCCAGGATCCGCTTTTTGCTTCTTCACAGAATCCGTTTCAACACTAACATCTTGAATGACCACTTCACGTGGCTGTCCGTTCATCTCAAAGTAAACGACACGGGTTCCGTCCGCTTGAGGTTCACCGATGGAAACGAGCTTAACTATAAGCGTCTTCCCTACTTCAATCTCGACCTCTATCTCCTCACCTAATCTCATACCATAGAGGAATTCAGGAGTCTGAATAACAGATAGATTACCAAAGTCTTTATACATCGCCAAATATTCTTCAAATACTTTTGGATACAACGAATACGCTAATGCGTCATGTATGGTTGCTGGTTTCTCTAGTTCTCCATCGAGTTTTTCAATGACTTGTTCAAAATTAACCGGCTCTAATAATTCCCCTGGACGCACAGTTAACGGTTTACGACCTTTTAACACGACTTTTTGCAATTCCTCTGGGAATCCACCATAAGGCTGACCGATGTAACCTTCAAAAAACTCAATAACAGACTCTGGGAAGTCAATCGAGTTTCCTCTAGCAAGTACCGCATCTTCATCCAAATCATTTTGAACCATGAACAGTGCCATATCTCCAACAACTTTGGACGATGGTGTCACTTTTACAATATCCCCGAACAGCATATTGACGCGGGAGAACATTTCTTTAACTTCTTTCCAACGATTACCGAGTCCGACACCCTTCGCTTGTTGCTGTAAATTGGAGTATTGACCCCCCGGCATTTCATGGACGTACACTTCTGAATGAGGGCTGATCATACCGCTTTCAAAGTGGGCATAATACTCACGCACGTCCTCCCAGTAGAAGGATAACTCTTCAAGTGCTTTAACATCTGTACGGACTCCACGGCCACCATACTGCAACGCATAGTAAAGTGAGTTAGCTGAAGGTTGGGATGTGAGTCCAGACATCGCTCCAAGTGCAGTATCGACAATATCGACACCTGCTTCAATAGCTCGTGTATACATGGCGATTCCATTACCACTCGTATCATGAGAATGTAAGTGAATCGGGATATCGACGGTTGCTTTCAATTCAGAAATAAGTTGATATGCCGCTTCAGGCTTTAACAAACCTGCCATATCTTTCAAGGACAAAATATGCGCTCCTGCATTTTCAAGCTCTTTCGCCATTTCTTTGTAGTACGCAATCGTATATTTAGTCCTCATCGGATCTAATACATCCCCTGTGTAACATAGAGCAGCTTCTGCAACTTTACCTTCTTGACGTACTGCATCGATCGCTACTTCCATCCCCTTAATCCAGTTCAAACTATCGAAAATACGGAATACGTCAATGCCGGCAGCTGCCGACTCTTTAACAAATTCCCGGATTACATTATCCGGATAGTTCTTGTAGCCAACTGCATTTGCCCCTCTGAATAGCATCTGGAACAATACGTTCGGGATTTGCTTGCGAAGCACTGCTAGACGCTCCCATGGATCCTCTTTTAAGAAACGGTATGAAACGTCAAACGTCGCACCGCCCCACATTTCAAATGAAAATAGATCGGGCATCAGACGAGCAGATTCTGCAGCTATATTCGTCATATCCGCTGTCCGGACACGTGTTGCAAGTAATGACTGGTGCGCATCACGGAATGTGGTGTCTGTCAGCAACACATCTTCCTGTTCTTTGACCCACTTAGCTAACCCTTCTGGTCCTCTTTCATCCAGAATTTGTTTAGTTCCTTGCTTGGGAGGAATACTAAAATCAACTTCAGGTTTGCGCGGTACCGCAAATACAGGTTTTGATTGACGCCCGATTCCTGGGAATCCATTAACAGTAATGGTCCCTAAATAATTCAACACCTTCGTTCCCCTGTCTTTTCTGACTGGGAATTCAAATAATTCAGGAGTTGCGTCTATGAAACTCGTCGTATAATCGCCTGTTAAAAAGCTTTCATGACGGACAACATTGGCTAGGAATGGGATATTTGTTTTTATCCCACGGATTCGGAATTCCTGCATGTTGCGGTCCATTTTGGAGGCAGCTTCTCGGAACGTCATTCCCCATGTTGAAACCTTTACAAGTAACGAATCATAATACGGCGTAATAACGGCCCCTTGGAACCCATTACCTGCATCGAGACGGACACCAAACCCACCGCCTGATCGGTAAACTGATAATTTCCCTGTATCGGGCATGAAATCGTTCAACGGATCTTCAGTTGTTACTCGTGCTTGTATTGCATATCCAAACAAAGGAATATCCTCTTGTGCCGGAACAGCTGATTGTCCAGTATGGAGATTCTCTCCGTCTGCAATAAAGATTTGTGTATGGACGATATCAATACCAGTTACCATTTCCGAAATCGTATGTTCAACTTGAATACGCGGATTGACTTCAATAAAGTAAAACTCATCATTTGCGACTAAAAATTCAACTGTCCCCGCATTTATGTAGTTTACATTTGTCATGAGTTTAACTGCTGAATCACAAATAGCTTGTCTTAAATCATCAGACAATGAAATCGAAGGTGCAATTTCCACCAACTTTTGGTGGCGACGCTGTACTGAACAATCCCGTTCATACAGATGCACGATATTGCCGTGAGTGTCACCTAAGATCTGCACTTCAATATGTTTTGGTTCTCTAATCAATTTTTCAACGTATACTTCGTCGGATCCGAATGCTGACTTCGCTTCAGATTTCGCACGATTATAAGATTCTTGAACTTCATCGGCATGCTCCACAATACGCATCCCACGTCCGCCACCGCCAAGTGAGGCTTTGATGATAATCGGATAACCATGAGAAGTCCCAAACGCCTCCACTTCTTCAATGGAGTGGACGGGTCCATCTGTACCTGGAATGACAGGGATCCCTGCTTGTATTGCTTGTGAACGCGCTTTCACTTTATCGCCAAACATCTCAAGATGACGAGAGGTTGGTCCAATAAAAATGATTCCTTCTTTTTCAAGACGTGCAGCAAACTCTTCGTTTTCTGCTAAAAAACCGTAACCTGGATGCACGGCATTAGCACCCGAACGTTTAGCGATTTCAATAATCCCCTCGATGTCAAGATACGCATCGATTGGTTTCTTTCCTTCACCAATCAGATAGGATTCATCTGCTTTATAACGATGAAACGATCCTCGGTCTTCTGCCGAATAAATCCCTACTGTTGGAATTTGAAGTTCAGTACACGCTCTGAAAATACGAATTGCAATTTCCCCACGGTTTGCAACCAGAATCTTTTTAATGGATTTCATTTCCAAGCTAGGCACGCCCTTTTCTATTTATTTTTCTCATATCTAGTGAACATTGAAACATTCATCAATATTCCTAAAGCTAAAGATAACAGAATAATCGAAGTTCCGCCATAACTAATAAAGGGAAGCGTGACACCCGTCAATGGAATGAGCCCTGTCACCCCACCGAGATTGATGAACGTTTGAATACCAATGAGGGCACCAACACCTGAAGCAAGCATTCTAGCATGGGGATCTTTAGTAGCTAACGCAATCCAAAAAGCACGCACTACTAAAAATCCTAATCCTCCGATTACAAGGATCGTTCCGAAGATACCGAGTTCTTCAGCGATAATCGCCATGATGAAATCAGTATGCGGTTCTGGCAAATAACCCATTTTTTGAACTGAGTTTCCTAGTCCAAGTCCAAATAGACCTCCTGCACCGATGGCAATATAACCATTTACAATTTGGAGTCCAGAACCTTGGATATATTGGAATGGATCGCGATAGGCTGTAAAACGGCCCATACGACTTCCTGTCATGACAGAATCCCAAGAGAAAAATAAAATGATTCCTACAAGTACCAGGATTCCAGCAACAAACAAACTCAACTTCCAAAATGTCTTGACGTTGATACCACTTGTCGCCATCACGCATATGGAAGTTGCAATAATGATAAAGGTTGCCCCGATATCAGTTTCCATCATAACGGACGCAACAGCGAAGCCTAATATAATGACCGGTGGTACTATTGCTGTATTAATACTGTTGATTGTTCCAGCCTCGTACTTGTTTGCAAACACACCCGCAAAATATATGATCATCACAATCTTTGCAAGTTCAGAAGGCTGCAAACTCCCTATCGGTAGATTAATCCAACTTTGAGATCCTACTTCTCCACCAAATCCTATGAAATGAACGAGAAACAGCAACACTAGCATGACAGCAACAGTCACTACCATAAAATACTTTTTACGGTATAGTTTGTATGGTAGAAAAGCCGTAAAGAAAAATGCCAGAATTGCGATAATCACACTAATAAGCTGCTGGTTAAAAAACTTATCAGGCTCCCAGCCATATCGATTCACAGCCCATACCATACTGGAACTGTAAATCATGACAAGTCCAAAAAGACAAAGTACTAAATATGTAAAAAATAATGGAAAATCAAAATGGCGAAATAGCCGCTTTGCATATTTTTTCAAGAAAACCCCTCGTATCTGTAAATAAAAAACTCAAACTTTAGGTTAGTTTGAGTCTTTTGTTTATTTTTTTATGCTAAGTTCATGTAAGATGTTCATTTCCTTCTCTAAAACAGAAAGTATGTTCTTTCCACGCTCTCGCTCAATAAGACCAAGCTTTACAGCAAAGTCAATTTCACGGGACAGCCCATACATTTGTGTATCCAATACTTCCTCATATAAAGGACATTGCGGCATCGTCAAATGATCCATCTGCACTTTAATGAGCTGAGCGATTTTGTCTGCATCCGCCTGCAGCTGCATTATGGCTTTTTCCTGATAGGTTTCCTGTACTTCTATATCCATGAGGACGCCCCCATTACTCTTATTTCAGCAAGCTGCTATAGAGTAAATTGTAGCTGTAGAAAGCTGAAATTGCAAGTATTTCCCGTAGTGTTCTAACTACTTATAGCCAGATAACTTCCGATTGAGAACAAATAGCGGTATACTGTAATACAGAAACGAATGAGCTGGGAGGATTTATTGTGGAAACAATTGTACCGATTAAAGGGAATGTGCAGCATACGATTACGCTAGATCCAACTGTCTGGATTTTCGATGACAGAAGACTCGATTTAGAAACTTACTTCACTACTGAGGTTGAAGAGTTCGATGAAATGGAAGACTATAAAGAACGAATGGGGAAGCATTGGTCCCGTGAAATCATGGAAGGTGCTACCTATCCTCCAACATTGAAATCCGAAAAGAAATATGAGAAACAAAAAATGTTAACAGGTACGTTTGGAATCATTTTTGAGCCATTCTTGAAAAATGCAATTCCAGCAGAAGATGCAACAACGATCACTTTTGAAACAGCTGATGGAGAGCATAGTTTCCCCATCGAAGATGCAGCGAACCTGCTATTCCAGTTCAGTCTGGAAGGTAAACCGCTGAAAGAAGATGGTCCGATTCATGTCTTGCTAAAAGATGGCTCAACTCGAAAGAATCCAATCCGTAATGTTACGGCAATTCGCATTAGCTAAAGAGGGGTGCAACGATGCGTGTTAAATGTGTAATGTGTGATGAAATCGGTAAACTAAGCGACGAAGATCCACTCGCAAAGAAATTACGCAATCGACCCATTCATACGTATATGTGTGAACCTTGCAGAGATCGTATTGGTGAGTTGACGAAATTGCGGATAGCAACAGGGAAATTCACTTTCCGCCGAAGTTCCCATCCAGCTGAAAATGAATTTTAAAAAAAGATCCAGCCGCATTATGCGACTGGATCTTTTTGATGTTCATTTAATCTGCGGACTCTATAAATAATCAGAATCAGCGCGGCTACAATTAGCCCTTCCACAATCGGAAGGAAAAATGCTAAGAACGTCAGCACGAGGCAGCCGATAAACAAAAACGTATAAATGACAAGATTTTGCAATGGCTTGATTTTTCTAGCAAACCCTAGTTTGTACACTAACGCCGCCAGTAAAAACACGAGGGCGAACAGTACGTAACCCGCGGCATCGAAATTCGGCATCATTTCGTAAATCAACTTCGCGATACCGGACATCTTAGTGGCTACGAGCTCTGAATCCTCTACCTTCATTCAACACATTCCTTTCATAACTGCTTATTTGCTCTTTTTCTGTGATTTTTCACGTTCGTTTTTATCAAGAATCTTCTTGCGAATACGAATCGACACTGGTGTTACTTCACAGTACTCATCTTCACTCGCATATTGAAGAGCTTCTTCAAGAGTCATAATCTTAGGCTTCTTAGTTGAAACTGTCTGATCTTTTGTAGCAGAACGTACGTTGGTTGCGTGTTTAATACGTGTTAAGTTAATTGTGATATCACTTTCACGCGTGTTCTCCCCAACAACCATACCTGCATAGATATCCGTACCTGCTTCAACAAACATAATACCGCGGTCTTCAAGTTGCATAACACTATAAGCAGTTACTTTACCATTCTCCATAGAAACCAGAACACCATTGCGACGTCCGCCGACTTTTTCAGATGTCATTGGCTTATAAGAATCGAACGAGTGGTTGATGATTCCATATCCACGAGTCAACGTTAAGAAGTCTGTAGAATATCCAATCAATCCACGGGCAGGTACTAAGAACGTCATACGAACTTGTCCGTTTCCATTGTTGACCATATCAAGCATTTCGCCTTTACGTTCACCCATGGATTCGATTACTGCGCCTGTATATTCTTCAGGAACGTCAATTTGAACATTTTCAACTGGCTCACAACGTTTACCATCAATTGTTTTAACAATAACTTCAGGTTTTGAAACTTGAAGTTCAAATCCTTCACGTCTCATGTTTTCAATCAAAATTGACAAGTGAAGTTCACCACGGCCAGAAACCATCCATGCATCAGGAGTTTCCGTAGGGTCTACACGTAACGATACGTCTGTTTGCAATTGTTGCTCTAGACGCTCTTCGATTTTTCTTGAAGTAACCCATTTACCCTCACGACCAGCGAATGGACTGTTGTTCACGAGGAACTTCATTTGCAATGTAGGCTCATCTACGTGCAACAATGGCAGCGCTTCTTGATGGTCAGTAGGGCAAACTGTTTCACCTACGTCAATGTCATCCATACCAGAAATCGCGATCAAGTCACCAGCATATGCCTCTTCAATTTCAATACGTTTCAAACCTAAGAAACCATACATTTTTGTAACGCGGAAGTTTTTAACAGCCCCGTCACGTTTCATAACACTAACTTGTTGTCCAACTTTCATCGTACCGCGGAATACGCGTCCGATACCAATACGGCCAACATAGTCACTGTAATCTAAAAGAGATACCTGGAATTGTAGCGGCTCTTCACGATTGTCGATTGGTGCAGGGATTTTATCCAAAATTGCATCATAAAGTACTTCAAGTGTCTCTTCTTGGTCAGCAGGATCTGGTGAAAGGCTTGCAGTACCATTAAATCCTGAAGCAAATACTACTGGGAATTCAAGCTGTTCATCATTTGCATCTAATTCGATGAAGAGTTCAAGTACTTCATCAACCACTTCTTCAGGACGAGCAAAATCGCGGTCAATTTTATTTACGACAACAATTGGCTTCAAGTTGATTTCAAGAGCTTTTTTCAATACGAAACGTGTTTGTGGCATACATCCTTCAAATGCATCAACAACTAGAACTACGCCGTCAACCATTTTAAGAATACGTTCAACTTCTCCACCGAAGTCAGCGTGTCCTGGTGTGTCCAAGATATTGATTTTCGTGTCTTTATATTCGATCGCAGTGTTCTTCGCAAGAATTGTAATTCCACGCTCGCGCTCAATTTCGTTTGAGTCCATTGCGCGTTCTTCAACTTGCTCATTTGAACGGAAAATACCGGATTGCTTCAATAACTGGTCGACTAGTGTTGTTTTACCATGGTCAACGTGGGCGATAATAGCTATATTTCTAAGATCATTTCGTGTGTTTGTCATTATTTCACTCCATCTGTCTTTATTCAGTTGATTAACTGTGTTATTATAGCACAAGATACTTCGAGAAAAAAAGGTTTACTTTATCAGGAGGCGCATTTTTTTGAAAAATGTCAAATGGGTGTTCGTTTTATACGCTCTAGGAGCCATTCTATCCATGTTTATGATAGGGATTGCGGTTGGCGTAAAAAGTTATTTGTTAGCAATAGCTGCCATCATTTCTCTCGTTTTGATCATGGGAAATGGATTTAAAACAAAAAAGAAGTTTCGTGAACAAGGACTTCTTTAATAGATGAGTGAAGAATCGTTAGGTGACCTAATGATTCTTCACTTTTTTAATATGATGAAATCCTTTAGTAGTTGTGAGTGGATACTCGCATTTGAAACGATGAATGTCTCTTGCTGAAGCAATCCTGATTGCTCCCCTTGCAACGTAGAGGATATTGCACCAACTTCTCTCGCAATGATCATCCCACCGGCTACATCCCACGGTGACAGTCTCATTGACATGTACACATCAACCCTACCAGTAGCCACATGTGTCAATTCAAGAGCTGCAGATCCATATGAGCGTGTCCCTCTACAAGTTTTGACAAGTTCAATCATTGGCTCATTATCGACATATCGATTCGGGGCAATCCAACTTGCATTCACGCCAATAATTGCTTCTTCTATGGTCGTATCCGTCAATTGCGGTAACCGAATATCATTAAGGAAAGCCCCTTCGTCCTTCATAGCAGAATACAAATCATCTGCCGTGACATCGTAAACATAGCCAAGCATTCCTATACCATCTATATAAATGCCTAAAGAAATGGCGAAATTTCGTTTTTGATGGACAAAATTCATCGTCCCATCAATCGGGTCTAAAAACCAAATGACACCATCCAATGACTGGATATCATCCCCGAATCCTTCTTCCCCCATAATTCGATGATCCGGGAAATCACGACGGATCCTAGTAATGAAAAATTGTTCAATCTCACGGTCGATATTCGTAACTAGATCGTTCGCTGATGACTTCGAGCTAATTTCAATTTCCGTGAAAAATGAACGCTTTATATGATGACCAGCTTCTTTAATCAATGATTTCGCGTAACGGTCCATGGCTCCCCAGTTCATCTCAAACCCCTCCAGTTCTTCTCCACCAAGTATAGCATAGCTATACGGAGCCAAAACAAAAAAGGCTCCTGTGCATGGATCTCCCTGAAGAGAACAATGTCCAATAGCCTTTCTTAACAGTCACAGATAGTCATTACATTAAAAACCATTCAACTTCTCCAATTCAGTATGAATTTCAGTCAACCTCTTTTTGCTTTTTGCAATTTGCTTGAAGTCCTCTTCATTTAGCGCATCATGAAGAGTCGCTAACTCATAGTCCAACTCTAGGTTCAATACTTTAAGAAATTCTTTTTCAACATCGGCTTTACGAATAACATGGACGACTTGTTTCATCGAAAACACCCCTTTTTTGAAAGTATGTGCAATTTCCTGTTACCATAAGATATGCGGGAATCGGTTGGACAGCTGGATGTTTGTCCTCTTGCCTTCAATTATTCCCCAAAGTACTTCCCTATAAACGTAGAAAAAAGAGAGGGGTCACAAAATTGACAAAAACATTTTGGACGGAAAATGATTTTTCTGTTTTCGAAGTAGAAGGATTGGATGAACGCATGATAGCACTTCAAGAACGAATCCAGCCTAAATTCAATAAATTAGGAGATCTATTCACACCTTTGTTGTCCGCTCATGGTAAAGGTGAGTTCTATCCCCACGTAGCAAGGCATGCAAGACGCACAGTAAATCCACCATCAGACAGCTGGGTTGCGTTTGCTCCTGCGAAAAGAGGATATAAAGCGCTTCCTCACTTTCAGATTGGTCTTTGGGGCTCACATTTATTCATCGTACTTGCGATAATTTACGAAAATCCCGATAAAAAAGGAATTTCTGACCGTCTTCAGAACGATTTGTCTATTTTGACATCACTCCCTAAGGATTATGTCGTCTCTGGAGATCACATGAAGCCAGGAGCGCAATTGATTCAAGAATCCGGTAAAGAGCGAGTAGTAGAACTACTTGAGCGTCTACACGATGTGAAGAAAGCCGAGTTCCTTGTCGGGCGTCATCTTGACCGTAAACAAGCGGTTGCGATGACTGAACAAGAATTTTTATCGTACGCAGAAGAAACGTTTGAACAACTTTTACCTGTGTATGATCGAGTAATTGGATAAAAAGACGGTTAACCTAAAAAACGATTCGTTGTTTGCCACTTACGCAAACCTCTCGAATCGTTTTTATATCTTACTGACTGAAAATACACTCAACAACAGTACATCTAATTGAAGTCAGTGGACCAAACTTATAGGGAATGACTTGCGCTTAAAGGAAAGTCTTTGATACTTATCCCCAACAGATTATCCTTTAATAATATCTCCATTACCGCCTTCTTTTGCTCGCTTCACTACTTTGTAGCATTCATAACTACTAGCTTCCTTAAACTCCTTGAACAGCGTTTTTTCTTCCGCCATTGAAGGAACCACCTTTTTAAATGAATTATATGAACCAAGTAATTTTTCACGACCAATTCCTTGTTCATAAGCTTTTTCGATGCAAGTGAAAAACTCAGTCACAATCATAATTTCTTCTGTGGACCAATCTGCACGTAGTGGATAACTATATTCCATCTATTTCTCCTCCTATCCCTCATTAGTTTACACACAAAGGAAAAAACCTATCCGACGGATGCCAGATAGGATTCCCCACATTTTATTTAGATAGAATATGAATCGGTTTACCAAGCGCTACTTCAGCAGCTTCCATTGAGATTTCACCCAATGTTGGATGCGCGTGAATTGTCATAGAAACATCTTCTAACGTCATTCCGCTTTCAATAGCAACAGCCATTTCAGCAATCATGTCAGAAGCATTTTCTCCAGCAATCTGAGCTCCTAGTAACAATCCATCTTCCTTACGAGCAACAAGCTTCACAAAGCCATCTGGTGCATTTAGAGCAAGCGCACGACCATTCGCACCGAATGGGAATTTGCCTACTGCCACTTCATAGCCTTCATCCTTAGCTTGCTTCTCGTTAAGACCGACTGTTGCAAGTTCTGGATCTGTAAAGCATACTGCAGGAATTGCCAAGTAATCCACTTCTGATTTTTCACCAGCAATGGCTTCTGCAGCAATCTTACCTTCGTAAGATGCTTTATGTGCAAGCTGTAAACCAGGAACGATATCCCCGATCGCGTAAATATTCGGGATGCTTGTACGACATTGTTTGTCGACACTTAGAATTCCGCGCTCTTCAAATTTCAAGCCGAGTTCTTCAAGTCCCATTTCATCAGTATTCGGACGGCGTCCAACAGTTACAAGTACATAATCAGCTTCAACGGTTTTTTCTTCACCTTTTACTTCATACGTAACTTTCACGCCAGAATCTGTTTCTTCAGCACCTTTAGCTGTTGCTTTCACAACAACCTCAACGCCTTTTTTCTTCAATCCTTTTTTCACAAGTTGTGTCATTTGTTTCTCGAAGCCAGTAAGAATATCATCTGCTCCTTCGATAATCGTTACTTCAGAACCAAGATTTGCATAAGCAGAACCAAGCTCAGTGCCGATATATCCTCCACCAATGACCACTAACTTTTTAGGAAGCTCTTTCAATTCAAGAGCACCTGTGGAATTGATAACACGTTTAGAGAATTTGAAGTTAGGAATCTCTACAGGACGAGCACCTGTTGCAAGAATAACATTTTTAAACTTATAAGTTTGAGCGGATGCGTCATCCATCACTCGTGCTGTATTGGCATCAACAAAGTATGCTTCACCTTTGACGATCTCGACTTTGTTCCCTTTAAGGAGTCCTTCAACACCTCCTGTAAGCTTCTTAACAACGCTTTCTTTGAATGCCATTGCTTTAGAAAAATCGAGCTTTACGTCTGAAGCAGTAATCCCCATATCGTCAGCATTTTGTGCACTTACAAAACGATGTCCGACAGAAATCATAGCTTTAGATGGAATACAACCTACGTTCAGACAAACACCACCGATCGTATTTCTTTCTACAATCGTTACTTTTTGTCCGAGTTGTGCAGCACGGATTGCCGCTACATATCCTCCAGGACCTGAACCGACTACGAGCGTATCTGTTTCAATTGGAAAATCTCCTACTACCATGGTTTACGCCTCCATTAATAAAAGTTCTGGATTTCCTAGCAAGTGTTTAAGGTGATTCAACGCTTGTTGCCCCGTTGCTCCATCGATTACTCGATGATCAAACACTAATGACAATGCTAACATAGGTGCAGCAACGATTTCACCATTTTTAACCACTGGTTTTTCTGAAATACGACCAATTCCTAGTATTGCAACTTCCGGATGATTAATAATTGGTGTGAACCACTGACCACCTGCAGAACCAATGTTTGTAATTGAGCAGGAAGCACCCTTCATTTCTGAAGCAGCAAGTTTCCCATCACGGGCTTTACCACCAAGATCAGCAATTTCTTTTGAAATCGCAAACATCGATTTACGATCAGCATGCTTAATGACTGGCACCAAAAGACCACGATCTGTATCCGCTGCAATTCCGATATTGAAGTAATGCTTCTGTATCAATTCTTCAGTCGCATCGTCTAACGACGTATTCAATTCCGGGAATTTACGTAATGTTGAAACGAGCGCTTTCACGACATATGGCAAGTACGTCAGTTTAATATCTTGTTCAGCCGCGATTTCTTTGAACTTCTTGCGGTGTGCAACCAATTCAGTTACATCTACCTCGTCTAGAAGTGTTACGTGTGGAGCAGTATGCTTAGAGTTAACCATCGCCTTCGCAATCATCTTACGGATAGGTGATAGCTTCTCGCGTGTCTCTGGGAAGTCTCCTTCAGGAACTGTAACTGCTTTAGATTGAGCTTGTTGTTCATCCTGACCACCAGCTTGAACACTATCTTCTTGAGTTTGAGCTTGAGCTTCAGCAGATTTGTTACCACCTGCTTTGAATGATTCGATATCATCTTTGACGACCCGACCATTCTTTCCTGAACCTACAACTTGTCGAATATCCACGCCTTCTTCACGAGCGAATTTACGAACTGAAGGCATTGCGATGACACGACGGTTCGGGTCAACTTCTTGACTTGTTGCTTCTCCTGGTGACTCAGGCGTTGCATCTGTTGCAGCACCTGTTTCATCTTTGGGTGCTTCTTTTTTATCAATAGGTTGTCCTTTTTCCGCAGTAGCTTGAACTTGAGATTCTGATTTAGCTTCCTGTTTTTCTTCCGCAGGCGCCTCTTCTGCCTCTTCTACCTCTTCTTCCTCATCTTCGTGATCTGGAGAGTCAATTCGAATCAATTTATCTCCCACAATTGCTACTGTTCCTTCACTTACAAGTATTTCTTCTATAGTTCCTGACACAGGTGAAGGGATTTCCACGACAGATTTGTCGTTTTGTACTTCAAGAAGTGTATCATCCTCGTTAATGGTGTCGCCTTTAGATACGAACCACTTTACGATTTCACCTTCATGAATTCCTTCTCCGATATCTGGTAAACGGAAGTGATATGCCACGTGATCCACCCTCTCCTCAGTCCAATAGACTGGCTATTAAAATTCAAGTACTTTTTTCGCTGTTGCAACAATGTCATCTGCTTTTGGAAGCCAAGTGTTTTCACCTTGTGCAAATGGATAAATTGTATCCGGTGCAGTTACGCGAAGTACTGGTGCCTCAAGACTTAAGACTGCACGTTCCATAATTTCAGAAACGACATTTGCAGCAATTCCGGCTTGGCGCTGAGCCTCTTGCACAACAATTGCACGGTTTGTCTTTTCAACAGATGCAATAATCGTCTCAACGTCTAATGGCTGAATTGTACGCAAGTCGATAACTTCAACGGAGTGACCATCTTTTTCAAGTGCTTCCGCTGCTTTTAGGCTTTCTTGTACCATTGCACCGTAAGTGATGATGGACAAATCAGTTCCCTCACGCTTCACGTCTGCTTTGCCTAAAGGAATTGTGTATTCTTCTTCAGGTACTTCTTGACGGAACGAGCGATACAGTTTCATATGCTCTAAGAAAATGACAGGGTTCTCATCTTTGATTGCAGAGATTAGTAAACCTTTTGCGTCATATGGTGTTGATGGGATAACTACTTTCAACCCAGGCTGAGCGGCAACAAGTCCCTCAAGACTGTCAGCGTGCATTTCTGGTGTAGCCACTCCCCCGCCAAATGGTGAGCGGATAGTAATTGGTGCGTTTAATTTACCTGCACTACGGAAAGACATACGTGCAGCTTGTCCGCTTACTGAGTCCATTACTTCAAATAGGAAACCGAAAAATTGCAGTTCCATTACAGGGCGATAGCCTGTCAATGCAAGACCAATTGCAAGACCACCAATACCTGATTCTGCAAGTGGTGTGTCAAATACTCGTTCTTCTCCGAATTCTTTTTGAAGACCTTCGGTTGCTCGGAAAACCCCGCCGTTTTTACCGACGTCCTCACCAAACACGAGCACGTTTTCATCATTTTTCAATTCCGTGCGCATTGCATCGGTAATTGCTTGGATCATCGTCAATTGTGCCATCGGTTATTTCGACTCCTTTTCCGTGTAGATGTCAAACTGTTCTTGTAGATTGTATGGCATATCGCCTGCATACATAATTTTAAGGAAATCAGTTACCTTTTGCTTTGGTGCTTGGTCCGCTTGTTTGATCGCGTCCTTTATTTCTTGTTTGGCACGTTCAATCACTTCATTTTCTTTTTCTTCGTTCCATAGTTTCTTCCCTTCCAAGTACGTACGGAAACGAACGATTGGATCACGCTTTTCCCATTCGTTATCAATATCAGAAGTACGGTAACGAGTTGGATCATCGCCTGCCATTGTATGTGGACCGTATCGGTAACACATCGTTTCTATCAAAGTAGGACCTTCTCCATTCACTGCGCGTTCTCGTGCGTCTTTCGTAGCTGCATAAACCGCAAGTGGATCCATTCCGTCTACAAGAATACTTGGAATTCCCGCTGCAATACCTTTTTGCGCAAGGGTTTTCGCTGCTGTCTGAACTTCACGTGGTGTTGAAATTGCAAATTGGTTATTTTGCACAACGAAAATAGCAGGTGAACGGAACGCGCCTGCGAAGTTGAGACCTTCGTAGAAATCACCTTGTGATGTACCACCATCACCTGTGTAAGTCATCACAACAGATTTAGTGCCGCGCTTCTGGAAACCAAGTGCCACTCCCGCCGCTTGGACGTATTGTGCACCAATAATAATTTGTGGTGGGAAAATATTAAGTCCTTCAGGAATTTCACTTCCTAAGAAATGCCCACGAGACCAAAGGAACGCCATATGTAACGGCAAGCCGTGGAAAATCAGTTGAGGAACATCACGGTACCCCGGTAATATGAAATCATCTTTTTCTAAAGCAAAGTGAGACGCAAGCTGAGATGCCTCTTGACCTGCTGTTGGTGCGTAAAAGCCAAGGCGTCCTTGACGATTCAGTGCAATCGAGCGCTGATCGAGAATACGCGTATACACCATGCGCTCCATTAGTTTTGTTAATTCTTCATCCGACAGGTTAGGGTCTGATTCTTTATTTACAATCTTTCCGTCCTCATTTAGGATCTGGAACATTTCAAACTTTTCTTCGATCTCATGTAAAACAACTGTTGGATCGAACTGTTTGTTCTTTTCTGCAGCCATTTCGGCAACTCTCCTTCTCTTAACTGTATTAGGTAAATCACGACATTCTATTGATACAATCAATCTTCCACACTCAGTATACTGAAAGGTAAAGGAACGGTCAATGTATGGAGCATATAGATTGTATGCGTCACCAAAAACCTTCGATCTACTCATCGCATCTGTATTAGTACAACCATCATTCTGTATTATAATAGAATAGACTGAAAGTTATCATTCAGATTCAACTTGTTGCGTTTCTTTTAAAGCCTTATTCACTTCCATTGTTGACTGATTGAAAACTAGAGTGGCATCTTCTAGTTTTTCTCGTTGTTTATTGACCGCAACTGTTGCCCCTTCTAATTCTACCCGTTTTACATTTTCCTCAATCAATAATTCATACAGAGAGCTTTGTCTTTCCGTTAGTTCACTGTACAAATTCACGATTTCATAGTGAAGTTCAAACCTCTTCGATAAGGCGGTTTTTAACTTAGCAATCGCCCCTGTTGCTTCGTCACTAGTTTCCGTTGGGAGCGATTCAAGACGTTTAGCTGCTTCCTCTGCATCATTAATTACGCCCAGTTCTTCCGTTATAAGTTTTTTTCTCTCTTTTAGGGAGGTTTCCATTCTAGAAACTCCACTCTCAATGAGTTCTCTTTCTTCCATAGTGAATTCCACTGTTTTATTAAACAAAATCTGTTCTTTTTTCTCTAGCATTGCCAACTGATTTTCATACTCCACAACTTTAGTCTCATACTCCTGAATATCTTTTAAAATCCCCGCTAACTCTTTTTGTGTTTGATCTTGCTCTTCTGTGCATCCACCAACAAAAAGCATCAAACTCATCGGGATGATCATTAATAATTTTCTCACTGTAATCCCCCTACTTTTTAAAGTTCAACAGTAAATCCTTTCCCACGTTTCCTAATTCCATTATACTAAGAAGAGGCACTATATCGAAAAGGAGACACCAACATGATTTTAATGGAAGATATTATACGAGAAGGGCATCCGACACTACGGATGCGCTCTGAAGAGGTAACATTCCCTCTAACCGCTGAAGACAAACAGCTAGCATCCGATTTACTAGAATATGTTATGAATAGTCAAGACGATGACATCGCTGAAAAATATGAGCTACGTGCCGGAATCGGACTAGCAGCACCTCAAGTGAATCACCCCAAAAGAATGTTCGCTTTGCATATTGAACAAGAGAAAGACAAAGATATCAGTCTAGTGGCGATCAACCCAAGAATAGTCAGTCATTCTGTAGAAAAAACGTATTTATCCACAGGAGAAGGTTGTCTATCTGTCGATCGCGAAGTAGAAGGTTACGTGCCAAGATACTCACGGATTACGATAAAAGCTTTCGATGCGGAAGGAAATGAATTCAAAAAACGCTTGAAAGGTCTACCCGCAATTGCATTCCAGCACGAGCTTGATCACTTGAACGGAATAATGTTTTACGATCATATCGATCCAAAGGCTCCTTATAAAGAGATTTCAGATGCACTCCCTTACGAAGGAGAGTAATTTAAACTTGACAGAAAGTTCAAAATATGATATACTTCTTTAACAAGGAGTGATATTGCCATGTATAGGCGCCTGAAACGCAAACTGTTGAAACGGCTGAATGGCATCCTCGGTAAAAAGTCAATCGCATAACGTTGATATGCCCACCCTTCATAAAGGTGGGCTTTTCTTTATTTTCCATGAATGACGTGGTACTATTAAAAGTATCAGTCCAAAAATCGAACGTTAAGAAAAAGGAGAGCACAACATGATCTTTAAAGTTTACTACCAAGAAACCAAGGTACAAGTACCAGTCCGCGAAAACACACAATCATTGTATGTGGAAGCTGAATCCGCACGCGATGTACGCAAAAAGTTACAAAGTCGTAATTATAACATTGAAATTATTCAACATCTTGAAGGGGAGCACCTCGCATATGAGCAAGCTTCTGAACACTTCGAGCTTGAGCAGGTGTAATGCACATGAAGTCTATTAAAAACAATGAAACTGCCGTTTTTGCCTTAGGCGGACTAGGTGAAATCGGTAAGAACACATATGCCGTGCAATTTCAAGATGAAATCATCTTGATTGATGCGGGTATTAAATTCCCAGAAGACGATCTACTCGGAATTGACTACGTCATTCCTGATTACACGTATTTAAAACGCAATGCCGATAAAATCAAAGGACTCTTCATCACCCATGGTCACGAGGACCATATCGGAGGAATCCCATACTTATTGAAACAAGTGAATATGCCTGTTTACGGTGGTAAATTGGCGCTTGGCTTATTACGCAACAAGCTTGAAGAACATGGTCTCGTTCGTTCAACGAAGCTCATCGAGTTTGGTGAAGAAGATGTTTTCAAATTCCGAAAAACTGCTGTATCATTCTTCCGCACGACACACAGTATTCCGGATGCGTATGGTGTCGTTGTAAAAACTCCTTCAGGCAATATCGTGCACACAGGTGATTTTAAATTCGACTTCACCCCTGTCGGAGAACCTGCTAACCTCGCAAAAATGGCTAAAATCGGTAGCGAGGGTGTTCTTTGCCTTCTCTCTGATAGTACCAATGCTGAAGTTCCAAACTTTACAATGTCGGAACGTAAAGTTGGGGATAGCTTGAATGATATCTTTAGAAAAGTAGACGGACGTGTTATTTTCGCAACGTTTGCGTCGAATATCCACCGTTTGCAACAAGTAATTGAAGCTGCACAAATTCACGGACGGAAAGTTGCTGTCTTCGGACGCAGCATGGATAACGCGATAACAATCGGCCGGGAACTTGGCTACATCGATGCACCAAAAGATCTCTTTGTAGATGCGCAAAGCATTAATCGCTTACCTGCAAACGAAGTGATGATTTTATGTACAGGCAGTCAAGGCGAACCGATGGCTGCATTGTCTCGAATTGCTAACGGTACACACCGTCAAGTTCAGATTCAACCCGGTGATACGGTCATCTTCTCGTCTTCACCTATTCCAGGTAATACATTAAGTGTTAATAAGACGATCAACGCTTTGTTCCGCGCTGGTGCTGAAGTCATTCATGGTGCACTGAACAATATCCATACATCGGGTCACGGTTCCCAAGAAGAACAAAAACTGATGCTACGTCTTATTCAGCCTAAATTCTTCATGCCAATCCATGGTGAATACCGAATGCTGAAAATGCATGAAGAACTTGCAATTGCATGTGATGTGGAACCAGATAATATCTTCATCATGTCTAATGGAGATGTCCTCGCACTTACAGAGGATACTGCACGACCTGCTGGGCGCGTACCATCAGGTGACATCTACATTGACGGTAGTGGGATTGGAGATATCGGAAATGTCGTTCTTCGCGATCGTAAAAACCTTTCCGAAGACGGTCTTGTTATTGTCGTCGCAACGATTGATAAGAAACGAAACCGCGTTGTTTCAGGTCCAGACCTAATTTCACGTGGATTCGTTTACATGCGTGAATCTGGCGCGATGATCAATGAAGCCCAATATATGCTAACGCGTCAAATGCACCGCAAATTGTCAACTGGACCAGCTGATATCGGAGTACTGAAAAGTGATATCATCGATTCACTCAGCTCTTACCTATATGACAAGACAAAACGCAGACCTATGATTCTACCTGTGATTCTAGAAGTATAATAAAAACCGCCTTACCCGATTGATGAACCAATCAGGTAAGGCGGTTTTTTAGTGCAGTACTTTTTTCTCAAATCGATGTATGTCCACATCTGATCCAATTACAATTAAAACATCGTTCAATCGAATCTCTTCTATCGCTTGAGGTGAAACTAAAATGTGATCTTCCCGTTTAATCGCGACAATATTGACACCGTATTTTGCACGGATATCCAAGTCTATTAATGTTGCACCTGATAGTTTTTCATTTGCACGGATTTCCACAATTGAATACTCATCGGATAGTTCTAAGTAATCGAGAATATCGTTTGATACCATTCGATTAGCAATGCGTCGTCCCATATCACGCTCAGGATGAATGACGTGGTCTGCCCCAATTTTACGTAATACTTTTTCATGATAATCATTTTGTGCTTTCACCGTAATCATTTGCACACCAAGTTCTTTTAGAATCAGCGTTGTTAAAATACTGGCTTGAATATTCTCCCCAATTGCAACGACAACATGTTCAAAATTACGAATTCCAAGTGATCGTAAAGACGATTCATCGGTAGTATCCGCTGCGACTGCTTGTGTCGCAATTTGAGCAAATTCATCCACTCGCTCTTGAGATTTGTCAATCGCCATAACTGAAGCATCCAGTTCGATCAATTCGTTGACGATACTCCCACCAAAGCGGCCAAGGCCGATGACGACAAATTCCTTTTTCATATCTCATCTCTCCGATTCACGTAAGAATGCGTTAAGTTTACCATAGCTACGCTACTCTCTCAAATATCCAGAAAACCCGACAGTCCGTTTAATGGACTGTCGGGTTTGTAAACTTACTTCTTCATTTCATCAAGTACACGATTTACGCGCTTTTCTAGCATTTTCATGCCACTACCGCCAGCTTGGAAGTGACGAAGTTGACCATCTTTGTCAAATACGTAATACGCGGGAACATACTGATTTTCGAATGCATCGTTCAATTTAAGTTCGCTGTCTACATAAATCGATTGTGTAATGTCGTGTTCAGCAGCAACTGCTTTAATGTTCTCCAAGTCCACATCGTCCTCAGAACGCGGCATGTGGACAGCGACAACATTCAATTCGTCTTTGTACTTATCACGAAATGCATTAACGTCTGGCATCGCTTCTTTACACATATGACAGCTCACTGACCAAAAGTGAATGAGTGTCGGTTTTTCGCCTACAAGTTCAGATTTAGTAACTTCACCGTTCAACCATGCTGTTGCGCCAGCTAGTTCTGGCAATTGTTCACGTAATTTCATGCGTTAGTTCCTCCTCTTGGATAAAAATCCCCGCTACAAAAGTAAGCGGGGAACTTCAATCAAATTTTAGTGTATGAGATTATAGAGTTTCTTGACCAGGACGCCAGTTTGCTGGGCAAAGACCGCCAGTTTGAAGTGCTTGAAGTACACGAAGTGTTTCGTCTACATCGCGACCAATGTTATTGTGGAATACTGTTTGGTATTGCATTTCACCTTCTGGGTTGACGATGAAAAGACCACGCAAAGCAATTCCTTCTTCTTCAATCAAAACACCATAGTTACGAGCTACTTCGTGGTTTGTATCCGCAGCAAGTGGGTAATTCAAATCCCCAAGACCATTGTCTTTACGGTCTGTGTTGATCCAAGCTTTATGTGTGTGAATAGTGTCTGTAGAAACACCGATAACTTCTGCATCAAGGTCTTCAAACTCGTCATAACGATCAGACATTGCAGTAATCTCTGTCGGGCAGACAAATGTAAAGTCCATTGGATAGAAGAACAATACAGTCCACTTATCATTTTTCATGTTTTCTTCAAGGCTTACTTTACCGAATGACTTGTCCGCCATTACAGCTTCCATTTCGAATCTTGGCGCTTGCTTACCAACCATGCGTTCTACCATTCAAAATCCCTCCAATTATCTTCTGGGCAGAATTCTCATCCGCTCAATTCTTCTATAGCTTATCAAATGCTTGTCAGAATATCAATTAGAATGAATCATACATAAGAATCATTATCGAATAATGTCATGTAATTGAGAAGAAGATCAGTTATGACTCTTCACTATCCGTACACATCGAAGGCTTTGCGGGTCTGTCTCCACAAAAGTCGCAAGATGGATCTTCACATGATGCTTCCCGCCATTCGTCACACGACGCACAGTACACAGAATCGAATTCTTCATTATAAACGAGTGAATGCATACAACGAACACAGTGATCCGCCATTTCCGACCATTCGATCATCGTTTCATTATTATATAAAAACACTCGGGAACTACCATCCGGTACCGCTTGCATGTCACTATTAAGTGCAGTCTTCATCAGATTATTCCAGTGCCGGTCTTCCGGGTCAAAATAAAACAGCATTTTCTCGCCCAATCGGAGTCCCCCATTTCTTTGGTATTATTCTACTACGCCTCTAGTAATAACACAACGAAAGCCCGTTATCACACTCTGTTAATGACGCCAGCGGACTAGATATCGTTGCATTGAGCAATGACTACTATTATTGCTTAAAACTACTCTTGATTTCCTGTCATGATTTTGTATAATGAAAGATGCTAAAAGTAAACTTGAAGTTCAGTTATACTAAACTTTCATGAAAGTAGGATGACACATGCAGATCGGCAGCAAAATCAAACGGTTGCGATTACAAAGCGGGCTCACACAAGAAGAGCTTGGTGAACGCACTGATTTGACGAAAGGCTACATTTCTCAATTAGAACGGGATTTGAATTCCCCTTCTATTGAAACGCTTTTCTCCTTGCTCGAAGTTCTCGGTACAACTCCAAAAGACTTTTTTGACGAAACAAAGAAGAGTGATCCCGTCGTATACTCACCTGAACATCAGACAACGTATATAAACGATGAGTTGCATTACAAAATACGCTGGCTCATTCCTAGATCCAATGAAAACGAAATGGAACCCGTACATATTACGTTCTCACATAAAGGAGAGCTGAAACAGTTTGCCCCTTCCCTTTCTGAAACGTTTATCTATGTACTTGTAGGGAACGTTGAAATAGAGATTGGAACTCGTATATATTCAGCAAGTGAGGGCGATGCAGTGTACTATTCTGCAGAAGACCAGCACCGCATTTCAAATGCACACGACGGAATCAGCGAGCTCTTACTCGTCGCTACAGAATCTTACTTATAAAAAGGGGGACCCTCATTGTCCACACAACCAATCATTCGCTTTGAGAATGTCAGCAAACGCTTCGGCGAAGACACAACTGTATTAGATGGTGTTTCATTTGAAATGGAACGCGGAAAGTTCTACACACTTCTCGGCCCTTCCGGCTGCGGGAAAACGACAATCCTACGACTTATTGCTGGATTTTCAGAGCCTTCTGAAGGGACGATTTACTTTAACGGGAAATCTGTCAACCAAACACCTGCCAACGAACGACAAGTGAACACCGTTTTCCAAGATTACGCCCTGTTCCCTCATTTGAATGTCTATGAAAACGTCGCGTTCGGGTTACGCATCAAAAAAGTAAAAAAATCCGAAGTAGATCGACGTGTGAAAGAAGCACTCAAGTTCGTCAACCTTGCGGGCTATGAAAACCGGGAGATTACTGAGATGTCGGGTGGTCAACGACAACGTGTTGCAATTGCACGTGCGATCATCAACGATCCAGAGGTCATATTGTTGGATGAACCCCTTTCTGCACTGGATTTGAAACTACGTTCAGCAATGCAGTATGAGCTGCGAGAGCTACAGCAACGCCTTGGGAAAACTTTCATTTTTGTCACTCATGACCAAGAGGAAGCACTTGCCATGTCCGACGAAATCTTCGTCATGAACTCGGGGCAAATTCAGCAATCAGGGACACCAATCGATATTTACGATGAGCCTATCAACCGTTTCGTTGCTGATTTCATCGGTGAATCGAATATTGTATCTGGCGTCATGATCGAAGACTATCTTGTTGAATTTAACGGGAAACGATTTGAATGCGCTGATGCTGGACTCCAGCCCAATGAGAAAGTAGACATCGTGCTTCGACCCGAAGATATTGAAATTACGCCAGTAGATGCAGGCAAACTGACAGTGACAGTAGACACTTCCCTTTTCCGTGGTGTGCACTATGAAATTTCAACTTACGATCAAGATGGCAATGAATGGCTCGTCCATTCAACGAAAAAAGCTGAAGTTGGCATGCAAATCGGTCTAGACTTCATCCCAGAAAACATTCACGTCATGCGTCTTAACGAGTCCGAAGAAGACTATGATGCGCGACTTGAAGCGTATGGTGCGGCGGATGAAAACTAATCGCGCTAGCCTTCGTTTGTCCATGGTTCCATACTCTCTTTGGATTATACTTTTTGTCATTGCACCGATCGGACTGATCGTGTATTACTCATTTTTCGATTTAAGTGGCAATTTCACATTTGATAACTATAAGAACTTTTTCACTTCTGTCTATCTCAAACTGACAGTGAGCTCATTTTGGTATGCTTTTCTCATTACGTTCTTCTCGTTGCTAATCTCATACCCAACAGCTTATTTTTTAACGAAATTGAAGCATAAACAGCTGTGGCTGTTACTGATCATTATCCCTTCGTGGATTAATCTACTGTTGAAGACATATGCGTTCATCGGCTTAATGGGGTTATATGGACCGGTAAATGCGTTACTTGAAACTGTTGGTATTGGGAAACAACAGATATTGTTCACAGACTTCAGTTTTGTTTTCGTTTCTGTTTATATCTTCATTCCATTTATGATATTACCGATTTTCAATGCTCTGGATAAATTGAATCCTGCACTGATAGACGCCTCTCGAGATCTAGGTGCGAATGCTTGGACAACTTTCAGACGTGTCATCTGGCCTCTTACACTAAACGGTGTGAAGTCTGGTGTTCAAGTTGTATTCATTCCTGCACTTTCGTTATTCATGATCACCCGACTTATTGCAGGAAACAAAGTCATCACGCTCGGTACAGCAATTGAGCAGCAATTCCTCGTTACTCAAAACTGGGGAATGGGCTCAACGATTGCAGTGTTCTTAATTCTATTCATGGTAGTCATCTTGCTTCTAACGACTGCGAACGAAAGGGGGATGGCTGGAAGTGGAAAGAAACGGTAAACTCCCAAAAATCTATTTGACAGCTGTCTTTCTTGTTTTATATGCACCAATTTTCTATTTGATTTTTTACTCATTTAACTCTGGTGGCACGATGTCCCATTTCGAGTCCTTCACATGGGAACATTACGCTGCTGTATTTGAAGATAAACGGCTCATCATCATCTTGCTCAATACAGTAGTCGTTGCCTTACTCTCTGCTTTGATTTCAACGGCAATCGGAGTGATGGGAGCGATCACAATCCATTACATGAAGAACAAAGCGATGCGAAACGCAATGCTTTCCATGAATAGTATTCTTATGGTAAGTCCTGACGTCATCATCGGTGCTTCGTTCCTTATTTTGTTTACACTAGTCGGCATCAAACTCGGATTTGCCTCTGTACTGCTTTCCCATATTGCGTTCAGTATTCCGATTGTCGTCATTATGGTGTTACCGAAATTGCAGGAAATGAGTCCGACACTGATAGATGCTGCACTCGACCTTGGAGCTACTCGAAAAGAAATCATGTCGCGTGTCATTTTGCCATTTATTAAACCCGGGATATTCGCGGGCTTCTTCTTGGCACTGACATATTCTTTGGATGACTTTGCGGTAACGTTCTTTGTAACCGGAAATGGATTCTCGACACTTTCCGTTGAAATATACTCTATGGCTAGAACAGGAGTCACGTTAACGATCAATGCACTCTCGGGTCTCATCTTTGTGATAACAGCTGGTCTGATTTTAGGCTATTATTTCATAACAAATCGACCTAAAACACCTGCTAGGGGGGTCAAACGATGAAAGCGTTAGTACGTGGAGCCATTCTTATTGCGGCAACAGCAGCCATTCTGATGATCATCAATGCACAACTTGCTAAAAGCGGTGCACAATCCGGTGGAAATACGCTGACCGTTTATAACTGGGGTGAATATATTGACCCTGACCTCATAAAGCAGTTTGAAAAAGAAACAGGCATCAATGTCATCTATGAAACCTTCGATTCCAATGAAGGAATGATGGGAAAAATCGAGCAAGGCGGAACGTCTTATGACATTACAGTCCCATCTGAGTATATGGTGGAGATGATGCGTGAAAAAGACTTGCTCATTCCACTCGATTACGACAAGATTCCGAACATCAAAAATATCGATCCCTATTTCAGGGATCTTCCGTTTGACCCTAATAGTACGTACTCCATCCCCTATTTCTGGGGGACTCTTGGGATTGCTTATAATCCATCTTTGTTAGATGGCCAAACGTTTGAGAGTTGGGATAATTTGTGGGATCCTTCCCTCAAACAAGAAGCTGTCCTTGTAGACAGTGCACGCGAAGTCATTGGAATGAGCTTGAATTCCCTTGGCTATTCCTTGAACTCAACAAACGTTGACGAACTTCGTGAAGCGACGGATAAGCTGAAAACGCTAAGCCCGAATATTAAAGCAGTCATCGGGGATGAAGTGACCCAGATGATGATGAATAACGAAGCAGCCGTTTCACTCATCTGGTCTGGGCAAGCAGCGGATATGATGTCTGAGAACGAAGATATCACATATGTGGTCCCGGAAGAAGGTTCGAACTTATGGTTCGACAACATCGTAATCCCAAAGACTGTGAAAAACATCGATGGGGCTTACGAGTTCATCAACTTCATGTTACGTCCTGAAGTCGCTGCTCAAAATGCGGATTACGTAGGCTATTCCACACCTAATAAAGAAGCATTGTCCCTCCTAGATCCAGAGGTCGTTTCTGATGAACGGTATTATCCGGACGAAGAAGCTCGTGATCACTTGGAAGTGTATAAAGATTTAGGGTTGGAAATGCTAGGTACGTATAATGAGTTTTTCTTGGAATTCAAGATGAATATGAAGTAATTCGAGATGTTACAGCAGAAGCGGATTGTCGCTTCTGCTTTTTTTATTTGAAGAGATTGATTTGTCGCGAGGTGGAGATAGATGGTGCGAAAGTTATGTACCGCGGGAGTTTGAGAATGGAGGACTAGAGGTTTCATTGGCTTATGATCATTTTTTTGAATTTATGATCACTATTCTTGAGATATGAGCACTTTTTCGAGTTTAAGAGCGCTTTCTACGATTTATGATCACTTTCAGGAGTTTATGATCACCTTTTGCGATTTATGAGCACAATGCCCGTTTTATGAGCACCTTGACAATCCTTGGGACAAGATTAAAACTTTATCTACCAATCTTAGTTGAAAATATAGGGAAGTGTGTATTATTAGAATTGTCCGAGCTGTCCCGACACAGTATAGACTAGCTGTATGCTAAACTAAAGCGAGGATACAACTGAATATGAAGGAGGAACACACGTGGCCGCTAAATCTACAACATTCGCTATTTATATACTAATGTTTAATATGTTCATCACTATGTCAGGAATTGGACTTATCATTCCAATCATGCCTGAATACTTAGGAACGTTCGGCGTGGCTGGTGCTGCCCTTGGCTCGCTCATTGCCGTGTTCTCATTCGCCCAATTCATATTTTCCCCCGTTTCCGGATCCCTTTCGGATAAGCATGGAAGAAAAAACATCATCATTTTCGGACTCATTCTTTATGGGGTTTCCCAGCTTGCTTTTGGCCTCTCCACAGAACTTTGGATGCTCTTTGTAGCACGATTCTTCTCTGGTTTCGGCTCGGCATTCTTAATTCCTCCGATGATGGCTTTCGTTGCGGATATTACAACATTTGAAGAACGTGGTCGCGGTATGGGTTTACTTGGCGCCTCCATGTCTCTAGGATTCATGATCGGACCTGGGGTTGGAGGTTTTCTATCTAAATTCGGGTTACAGTTCCCCTTCTACTTTGCTGCAGGAGCTGCATTATTCGCTGCAGTCATGTCGTTTTATATTTTACCAAATCCCGCTCCGAGCCCCTCAGCTGAAAATGGACCTCGACGAACGGAAAATTTGTTTCAACAAATTGCGCGCTCAACTAAGACTCCCTACTTCGTCGTCTTACTTGTCATGTTCGTCTTCTCTTTTGGACTAGCAAACTTCCAATCGACCATCTCTCTATACGTTGGCATTAAATACAATTACACGCCTCTTATGATTGCAGTCATCATTACAGTGGGTGGATTCGTTGGCGTCATCATCCAAACATTTGTCATCAATCGCTTGTTCAAGCGGTTCGGTGAAATGCGTGTCATCCTCATCAACTTAGTCATTGCAGCAGTGGCGATGCTCAGCATTACATTTGTGAATATGTTCTGGTCCATCTTGCTAGTTGCAACGATTTTCTCAACCGCAACTGCATTATTGAGACCTGCAGTAAACACGTTAGTCTCAAAACTTGCAGGCAACGAACAAGGCTATGCAGCTGGAATGATGAATGCCTACATGAGCTTAGGTAACATGGTTGGACCCGCATTAGCTGGCTTCGTTTTCGACTGGAAAATGACAGCGCCGTACTTTCTCGGGACTGCAATACTCCTCTCATGCTTCCTACTAGCCGCTACATGGGCAAAGAGAAACACAGATACATTAGCTGCAACACGTTCTTGAACTTTAAAAAAACCAAAGCCACTTAAAAAGGGCCAGACTGTAGACAAAAGGGTTGGAAATCGAAGTGATTTCCAACCCTTTTGATTTTTGTTCGTATAAATCTGCAACTGGTCAAGAGCCGCTGATCTCCGTTCCGGTCGGACGCTTTCCAGGGGGCTTGCCCTCACCCTCCTCGTCGCTCTGAAAGCAAAGATGTGCTCCCAACGCTGTGCTTATGCTCGCAAAACCCGTTCTTCGTTACGGCTTTTCTTGCGGGGTCTTCGCGCTGCGCTGATCCCCCAGGAGTCGCCGCCCTGCACTTCAATCAACTGAATTTCTCATTAGACATTCACATCATTCAATCCAAGAATGCAATCGAAGTGCTTCTTGTCTATCTGGTAATAATAACCAGATGCAGCAGAAGACTTGAGACACCGATATGAAAACAAAGAAGTCTATGGAAATGTAAAGAGACCGTTGAACGCGTTTTTGCCGATGCCAAGGAGAAGCATGGTATGCGATAGACAACCATAAAAGGATTTAGGGTATTGAATAAATTACATATTGTGGAATACAGTAGAATCTATGCATGGTCTCCCGAGTAGTGAATATAAATCTGCAACTAAGTGATTAATGAAGGAAAAATCAATTGCTGCCTCTTATTTACGGACCCGATGGTCTTGCGGAACTAACTGTTAGATTGTAAGCATCTTCATCTGTTCTCGTTCTTTGATTTGATTCTTCATCATCATTTCCTTTACCTCATTTGATAGTTGGTAGATCCTGTTGATTGTAGCGGAGAGCGGCGACTCCGGAGGGATCAGCGAAGCTCGAAGACCCTGGACTGAGCAATGCGAGGGAAGCGGCTGAGAGCAAGCCCCTCGGAAAGCGTCCGCTCGCAGCGGAAATCAACTTTTTCTAGTTAATACTATTGTAAAAGAAAAAGACTGTAGGCAAACCCTGTGATTACTGGAGTTTGTCTGCAGTCTAAAGGGCTTTGGGTTTTTTGTATGAATCTATCGCTTCCGCTTTTGTTTAAGCAGTTCAGTAACACTCGTCTGACCTGTTGAGTCTATTTCTTCAATGGGAGATTTCTTTCTCAACACGGGCACAAATCTACTGAAACGGCGCAATGTGATATCTGCAAAGAATAGGAGTAAAGATCCTAATAAGAGCCAAGTTGTAATGGATTTGCGCTCTTCACCACGATAAGGAAGTGACCGAAATGCCTCACTAGGATTTTCCAAAACACGTCCACCTGTTTCTTTAGTGATTGCCGCTAACAAGTCTTCGTTCGGTGCTTTCGGTCTATACTCTTCACTGTAAGGAATCGTCACACCTGTCTCAAATAATCGATTTTGATCGTCTGTTACACTGAGATAAACAAGACCAGGTGTCGAATTGAGTGAGATACTTACTTTACCAGGTGCCGTCTGATCTTCAATTACTTCTATTTCCTCGCCTGCCTCTGTCACCGCAGTCACTTCAAGAAATGCCGCTTCTCCACTCGTATCTGTAATGGTGAATTCCCCACCAGCGCCTTGTGTCAGTACGTAAGGTGCTGAACTATAAGAAGGTAAAATTCTTCTCATTGCCGTATTCCAAAACTCGGGATATTCTTCCCACGCAGCTAATTCCCCAGACCATTTACCTGATGAATCCGAAGTGAATGCAACAGTTCGACCAAGCCCGTATTTCCATTCAGCAATGATTGGATCCTCTTTAGGACTAATCGCAGCAACGTCAGCTGTTGGTTTAGCAGTCGTTGCGATGTAGGCATTCATCTGAGGAACTCCGACAGCAAATAACTCATTCCACTCCGGCACGTTTCCAAGCTTCATATAGAAGGGATCATCTTCGATATAAGTCCGGGTCATCGTTATGGTTTCGCGAGACAAAATTGCAGGAACGGTGGATTCATCAGAAACACCATAATAACGTCCACCACCTGCTTCTGCCATCTCCTCTAATAAGGATTCGTCCGCATCAGTACCGATTCCCACTGTGGATAACGTCGTATTGTTATTTTTAGCTTCTTCAATAATGTCGAGATATCCAGCAGGCATCGAAGATTGTCCATCTGTTAAGAGAATGACATGTTTCCGTTGGAGTGACAGGTCTGCTAGATCCTCATATGCTTTTGCTACCGAAGGGAAAATATTAGTCCCCCCTGCAGCAGGTACGGATAAAATCTTCGAGGTCACATCTTCTTTGTCATCAAGCGGTTCTACTGGGACAACTTCCCATATACTGTCGTCAAATGCAGTAAATCCGAACGTGTCTTTTTCTCTAAGTAAATCGACCGACCGTGCTGCAGCTTCCCGCGCAAGGACTAATTTTGAGCCGCTCATACTTCCCGACCGGTCCATGGCGATGACAAGTCCAAGTGAAGGTAGCTCTTCTTTTCCTTTCACTTCCATTTCAACTGGCAATAAAGTTTCAATCGGCGTTTTGAAATAACCACCGAGTCCGAAACTGTTGGCCCCCCCTGTCATCATGAAACCCGTTCCAAAATTTTTCACGGTCTGTTCAATCATAGCCATTTTTTCTTCGCCTACCAAAGTGCCTGGAACATTATCAAAAATGATTGCTTGATAAGGTAAATAGCCTGATATAGTTGAAGGTAGGTCTTTCGCTTGAAGTGTTGTAACGTTCAATGTGTTCTGATCCAACAAACCCGGGATGACCGATGGATCGTCCTCAGTTTCAACTACCAATACGGATGGTTGTCCTTGAACAGTCACAGCCGCGAACATTCGATTATTCTCTAAAAAGTGATCATTTTCAACGACGAGTTTTGCCTCATACTTTACTAATCCTGTATTCACTGCAGGTAACGGGTAGGTGAATTGATTCTTCCCTGGAATCAGTTCTATCCCCTCTTCACCGAGAGGTCGATCGTCTTGATATAAATATAAGGTCCCTGTTGTCCGATCTGATGCATTCACTTCAATGGTCATGAGCTGCTGTTGCCCAGCATAAGCGGTCCTCGGAACATCTAACTTTGTTAAGGCAGCATCTGGGAACACTTGATGGTTCAGCTTCGCAACATCAATCTGCACACGACTATCCGTAAACTTCTGTAGGTAGCTTAATGCATCTCCTCTAGTTTGCAATCCGTCTGAGAGCAAAACTACTCGCGTTGCGGATTCAGGAGAACCAATGGCATTCGCTAGGGAAAGAGCCTTCTCAATATCTGTTTCGCTAGCTTCTTCCAGAGATTCAACCTCAGGTACGCGTACTTGAGCTTTCGTTAACGTAGTGTCCGTCCGGAAATCACCTGCAAATGAATAGAGTCCTACCGCTTGGTCAGCTTTTTTTGAACTAAGACTTTGTTCAATAAAGGTATCCATTTCTTCTGATGTACCTGAGGTTGAAGCTGAACGATCGGCAAGGAACAATATCTGTTCCTCTTCATTGTAGAGGACTAGATATGGTGACACTAGTGCTGCAAAAAGAAATAGAATGGAAGCACTTCGAAGTATAAAAAGAAGTGCTGCTCTAGGTGTTTTCCGCTCTACTGAACGCCATGTGAAAATCATATAGGCAACAATGGGGACTAATAATAGCAACCATAAAGGATGATCAATACGGATATCCACGGCGTCGCTGCACCTCCCATTCTATGAGCAATACCAGTAAGAGTGGCAGAAGAAATGGCCAGATGACTGGTACTGTTTGCTCTTTCTTCACATCTGTTGTTGTCAGCTTTCCGGTTGAATAAGAATCTCCTGTCGCTACACTTTTTTCAGAGGAATCAAGCTGAACAGCTAATAATTTGTCAGTCGTCCCATCTGTTGCTTTATAAATGCCGGGTATTGCTGGAGCCTGTAATGTATTTGCTGACTCTGTAGTGTACAAATAAGAACCGGATAACTCATATATATCTGCAGCTTCCGACATCACGACAGACTTCCGTTGAAGTGGTGTGAATACTCCTAGCGTTTCAGCGTCATCGGACAAAGATTTTACGACACTCCACACGAATAGTGGGAACGTAGGTTGCAACGGCCAGTCCGTTGCTTCCAAGTCTGCAAGTAAGATAATATCTCCACGAGGTGAGCGTTGGATAAGTGGATCTTTACCAACTCTCGCAAGCACTTCGTAGTCTGCAAAAGGGGGATAAATTTCTGCTACATACATGTCTTTTGGAGCTGCAATTGAAAATAATGGATCATTCGTAACCGATACCTCTCCATTTGCTTCAAGCGGCTTGACATTGTCCCGTCCGATTAAAAAAATTGGACGTTTCCCTTTGTCCAGAAAGCTTTCCGAACCCGTTATTCGTAAAATAGATTCTTCATCGAAGTCCTCTCCATTATCGATTGCGACCTCTTCCTGTATGGCTTGTGCAGCTTTTTTCAGTAATTCGTGAAGTGTATCATCCACTACCACTTTCGCACGTTCAGTCGCTAGCAACGCATGACTGCTGTTATCCGCACTATAGTCATCAGTACCAACCAGTTCAACTTGAAGCGCGGAAGCATTCGTCTCAATCTTTTTAAAGGAAATCAATTCTTCACTGCCCGGTTCCCCTTTAAAAGTTTCTTCAGCAAGTACTTTTTCAGAGTCAGCTTCTTTTAATTGAATGGCTCCAAGTTGTGTTTTCTCTGTGTCATGTTGCAATTTCACAATTGCTACTACTCCTTCTTCTCGTCGATTAGCTCCAAACCGGACAATGGAATGGTTATTTAATTTTTGATCATTTGTATGTACATGCCAACTCATATTAGTACCTTCATACGCCAATGCCGTCCGTTCCAACGCATCCGTAAAAATATGAACTTCCGCTCCGTGCTCACTATACATCGACTTCACAAGCTCAATGGAGGTATCCAAATGATTTTGTTCATACTGAACGGATAATCCTTCAATTACCTGGACAGCTGATCGAGAATCACTGTTTTGTATCGCGATCTCTGGTTCCTTCCCTGAAATGACGATAGAAACAGGTCGTCCTTCCGCTGATTCCAGTAAGTTCTTCATCTCTACTTGATTCATCTCAAAGAGTGTGGAATCTTTTGGCGTTGCTAGCATCGTTGCAGAACTATCGACGATGAAAACGAGGGGGATGCCTTCAGTTTGAGTTTGCTTGATGGATGGTACAAGGAGCATCCATACAAATAACAGAAGCGCTAACAATTGTAAGTAAAATAGAGCATTGCGTTGCAAATTACGTATGAATGGTGATACGTTCTCTTCTCGGCGATCTTCATCCCAAAATAGTGTAGATGAGATTGTTTTCGGTTCAAAACGTTTTCTGAATAAATAATAGATGACTACTGTTAGTGGAAATACCAGTGTCCACAAGTTCGTCAAGTTAGCAAATCCCATCCACACCCCTCCTCTCTAGCGTATCCAACCTTGTCTACGCATTTGAATCGTAAATACATCTTCAGGTCCTGTTTGAGGTGTTATCATTAGAACGCCGATTCCGTATTTCGCTGCGCTATCCATCATACGTAGTTGATGTTTCTTCTGCTGAAGCAAATACGCGTTTTCGATTGAGGGCATCATCGTCACTTCTGAAATTTTCTCACTTTCACTGTCAATGAATCGGATGTCTCCCTGGTAGGTAGGCGCAAGCTCTGATTTCGAACGGATGGCAATTACGCGCACATCCCGACATCTCGTTGAAAGCTGTTTAAACATCTGGTTGAGTTGTTCATTTGGTTCCAATGCGTCTGTGACTACAAATAACAAAGTCGTTCCTTTGGGGATAGCGTGAATCCCTTCCAATACACCAGTTGTTTCCGAAGGTTGTTCAAAGCGACTAATATAGGTCATCCAAGAACCTGCCTGACGCGCACCTTTACGAGTAAATAATTGCTTTTTACCGCTCACCATTCGACTGATGGATACCGTATCACTATTCTTCAATGCGATTTGCCCGAGTCCAATCGATATTTGTTGTGCAAACTTCCACTTGTCTTCAAAGTTCATGGACTTGCTCGTATCTAGTACTATATGGACACGCATTTCCTGTTCATCTAAAAACTGTTTGATGAAATAAGAGTCAGTTCGAGCGTACACGTTCCAGTCGATATGACGGATGTCATCACCAGGATGGTATTCCTTAAAATCCGAGAACTCCAATGAGGCACCCGTTTTTTTAGATACATGGCTCCCTTTGTGATGACCAAGCCGCCCACCATGCTGCACAAATGAGAGTCTACCGAGACGCGCGGATAAGCTCGATGGAAAGAAAGAAGTCATTAACCGACTGCCTCCCTCCGCATGCTCGCAAGCACCCGATCAAGGAATGTCTCATTTGTAATCCCTTCTGCTTCTGCTTCATAGTTCAACTGAATACGGTGAAGAAGAGCAGGTTTCGCAACCGCTCGGATATCACCGATGGATACGTGAACACGACCCGACAGAAAGGCTCTAGCTTTTGCAAGACGGATAATTGCTTGCAATCCACGGGGGCCACTTCCGAACTGGATGTATTGGGACCATTCATCCGCCTCTTCTGCTTCAGCATGAGTCATTGAAATGAGTTGAATCGCATAGTCAATCATTTCTTCAGCAATAACGATTTCACGGACAAGCTGTTGTGCTTGGAGTAATTCCTCCCTGCTGATCACCTTCTGTATTGAAATGATAGTAGTTCCAGTCGTACGTTTTACGATTTCTTTCAATTCGCTTGCAGATGGATGAAGTAAATTGATTTTACATAGAAAGCGGTCCAACTGTGCCTCTGGTAAAGGATACGTACCTTCCATATCGATTGGATTTTGTGTGGCGAGTACAAAAAACGGCTTTTCCATAGGATATGTGTTTCCTAAAACAGTAACTGTTTTTTCTCCCATTGCTTCAAGCAATGCACTTTGGGTTTTAGGAGTGGCACGGTTGATTTCATCCGCCAGTACGAGCTGGCTGAATAATGGTCCCTCGTTAAATGTAAATTTCTGGCGCCCTTCCCCATCCCGTTCCAGTAAGGTGGTACCTGTAATATCTGATGGCATTAGGTCAGGGGTGAATTGGATACGTTTAAAGGAGAGATCCAGTGCTTCACTAATCGTACGAATCAGCATTGTTTTACCTAGTCCAGGTGCTCCTTCAAGAAGGGCATGCCCATCAGCAAGAATAGAAAGAAGCGTGTATTCAATTGCTTGTTCCTGTCCCACGATGAATTTTTCAATTTCAGTTCGGACATTAATCATTTTCTGACTCATTTCTTCAAACGGTTGTAGTAAATCGCTCATAGCAAGTGCTCCTTCCATGTTGAATTATTCAATGGATGAAAAATAATCAGTTAAGATTTTTTCAAGTTCGGGAGATAAAGGCAGCTGTTCTGTCCGCTTTAAATAAGCATCTTTATATTGACCTACAACTTCCTCATAAGGTCGAATTGTTCCCCGTTCATTGGCGGTCTGTTTATCCTTGGATTCGATCGTCTTGCCGCTTCCGAGCTTTCCTCCGTCTTGATTTACATCAGAAGCGTTTCCAAACCGATTTTCAGGAATGGATAATAAGTTTCTACCGCCTTGACCCATTCCCTGGCCCTTCCCTTGGCCCTGACCTTGGCCTTGACCTTGACCCTGACCTTGGCCTTGGCCTTGGCCTTTTCCTTGACCCTGACCTTGACCCTGACCCTGACCCTGACCTTGACCTTTTCCTTGCCCCTGACCTTGACCCTGACCCTGACCTTGACCTTGACCCTGACCTTGACTCTGTCCTTGACTACCTGGTTGTTTGTTTGTTCCAGACGATGGCTTACCCGAAGTTGGATTTTGTCCTCCAGTTGTTGAGTTTTTCTCTCCATTGGAAGAAGGTGACGATCCAGATTCTTGTCCGCCTGCACTTGACTGCCCCGCCGCCAGTTGTGGAATCGATGGAGCTTTTCCAATACTTGCTAAATCTTGATATGCTTTGTCCGCTTGTTGAGTAAGAGGGCCGGCCAACTTTTCCAACTCTGCCAACTGCTGCTTTTCTTCAGGTGACAATCCTTCTTTACTAGTACCACCCTGTTGGCTCCTCTTCTTTTCAAGCAACTGCATTTGTTGCAATTTCAACTCTTTTTGGGTTTTCACGAACTTTTTCAATGCTTTTTCGGATCCTTCTGCTTTCTTTAAATCCGTTGCGAGCTGTTCTAGTTTCTTTTTTACAGCAGGTGTTGTCGAACGTGTTAGCTGTTTCTTCGTTTCTTTTATAAGGTCGTTCACGATTTCTTTTTCTTTCACGATTGTTTGTGCTTCTTGTTGCGCGGGAGAGGGTACTAGCAAAAGTGCAGTCAATACCATAGCTGCTCCAATCCCAGACATAATTATTTTCCATTCTGCTGCTTTCTTTTTCCTCGCAGCAAACAAACTCTCTGCAGGCGGGAGTCTCATTCCGACGCGTTCCAGCAATATATCCCCAAATGCAGAAGCTTGAATTTCTTGATCTAAAACAGTCAATAATAGGTTGTCGGGTAAATAACGATCTAATGTACGGACTGCAGCCATGCGCTTCACACGATTTTTAATAAACAAGCAGCAGGTAATGATCACTATTAGTAACGCAGCACTCCACGCATACAGAGTGTAATAAGGAAGGACAAACAATCTGGATACAGCAATGACTGTGGCCGCAGCAACTATCGCAATTGCGATTCCACGTACAAAGAAAACAATCGCTTGTTCAAGTAATAAACTTCTTCTAACTTTCGTAATTGCCCGCTCAATCATTTCCTTATACCCAGACTGATTAGCCATATTTGCTCTCCTCCCTATTTATGTTTTTTCATGTTTACTCTCAATCGTTTTGTCGCAATCCAGATGGATCCAATCGTTATCACTCCATAAAAAAGTAAATAACCAATCCACAATGGAAATGTTACTTGCGTCATCTCTTGAACACTCATTCCAAGCTCTGGCGCTAGCAAGGAAGCGAAAAAGATTTCAGGATTTATGGATGCTAGGAAATGACCTACGTAAGTTTTGGATGGCGTCATACCCATAGTCCCAAACTGTTTCACCTGTATGATAATGAGAAACAAAAATGGAATGACTGCTGTGAAAAACAACATACTCCCATACGTTACAATCATTGAAACCGTAGTTCTGCGTATCAACGTTGAAAACAAAACACCAAGACTCCCAATTGCAAGCAATGTCACAAATAAAAAGAACAGTGATTTTACAAACAACACAGGGGAAATTCCACCGAACAAAAACACCATACTATATACAGGTAACCCAGCAATGATGAGTAACAATAAAAATAAGACAGACGACAACAGCTTTCCTGTAACGATTTGGAACGAACTTTGGGAAGTCGTTAACAGCATGGGTAACGTTTGCCTTTCACGTTCCCCACTAATAGTTCCAGCCGTCAAACCAGGAGTTATGAAAAGGACTAGCCCCAATTGGATAAATGTTAAAAATGTAAATAGAATGACACTTTCAGACGGCTTAAAATAGGCAGTACCCGCGAGACTAGTCGTAGTGTAGATAAATCCAAAAACAAAGATACACATGGCTAGCAAATAGAACAGGACTCCTGTAAAGCTTTTGGAGCTTCGGAACCGGAGCTTTACTTCTTTAGCGAGAACAGGATTATTTAGTCTGCTTTTCAATAAGCTCTACTCCCTTCGTAATCTCCATGAACACATCTTCCAGGTCAACAGAGTTTTCTGTAAATGATACGATATGAATTCCTGATAGCACAGCTTCTTTCAGCAAATGAAACTGCTGCTCATCGTCCCCTTTGAATGTGAACGACAGCACACCTTCATGTATATCATGAGAAATTGCTGAAACAAACGGACTTTCTTCAAAAAATGCTACTGCAGAACCACTATCCCCTGAAATTCGGGTCGTAATTGTTTTATCCCCTAGAAGCTTGGCCTGGATTTCCGAAACCGATCCATGTGCAATCAGTTTGCCGTTATCAATTACTCCAATTTCATCACACATTTCCGCGAGTTCGGGTAAAATATGAGACGAGATTAGAATCGTCTTCCCTAAACTTTTCAGTGAACGTAGAATGTCTCGCATTTCTACACGCGCTCTAGGATCGAGCCCAGATGCAGGTTCATCTAAAATAAGAACTTTCGGATCATGAATGAGACTTCTCGCCAGACAGAGTCTTTGCTTCATCCCTCTGGAAAGAGAGTCTACATATGCATTTCGTTTGTCCGTTAAGTTGACGAGTTCCAGTAGTTCCGTAATCAGTTGATTTCTTTTTTCCACTGGAATCCCATAGCTAGCCCCATAGAAATCTAAATACTCATGCGCTTTCAACTGATCGTATATCCCGAAAAAATCTGGCATGTAGCCAATGAGTTTCCGGATTTCTTCGGGCTTCTTTGTAACGTCTACTCCATTAATTGTTACAGACCCTGAAGTAGGCTGTAAGAGCGTAGCTAAAATGAGAAATGTTGTGGACTTTCCCGCACCATTCGCCCCAACAAACCCAAAAACAGTTCCCTCTTTGAGTGACAATGTCAACTCATCCAACGCTTTAAATTGCCCATATTTTTTTGTTAGCTTGGAGATTTCTATCATTTTTTAACCTCCCCTGTCAAACGGAGTTCCGGTGGATGAGAAGATTCTCCCATTTGCGAATTATTGAAGTTTAACTTGATTGTTAAGTTTCCATCCTTCGATACATAATCACTTGCAGGTTCCATTGTTATCGACGATTTTCCTTCCAATACTTCATAACTCTCTGTTTTCACATTGAGAATGCTTACGTCATAACGATTAAGATCCACGCCAAACAGCTGAATCTTCGTCCAGTTGTCCACCTTCTGAGAAAAGTCGTTCGGTAGTTGCCACTTCTGACTATATTCGTTTTCGGAAAAGATGTACTCTTTGTTTACTTCATCTACTAAATCTGCAGAATTCCCAGTGGATGAGAGTAATTCCATTTCCATTAAATCACTGTCCACAGTTACAGTTCCGGACAATTTAGTTTTAATATCAATTGGCTGAAGTAACATAGAAATTGGTGAGTTTTCAGCTTTTCGTTCTGTTAGTGAAAGTTCCATAATTTGAGTATCTGTAGTTGCTGATAAGATTGGTTTAGATGACTCATTCATATGAGTAGACGAAAAGTTCAAGAGACCTTCTTTTCTCATTTTTATCAAATCATCCTGATTGTTTGCTACAGGGTTCATATATCCATAACTAGAGGAACTCCGTGGTCCAAGTACATTCACTTTCACATCTTCTTGGACCTTTAAAGTTTCTCCAGCCATTATCGAACCCAGTTTAATTGTTTTACTTCCAGATAAAATCGAAACGTCCTTCACAGAAAACGGAAAGTTATTCGTAATTGTTCCCGTCAATTTTTTATCTTCAAGCTCTAAATTAGTATCAAAATTACCCACATCTCCAAGTTCTGTTTCCCCATAAATAGATGCGACATTCCAAAATCCCAGATTTCTGAACGATAAAACTTCTTCAGTCGCGCCCTTTTCTAAAATAGCGTGATCATGGGATGGTAGACTAGTTCCAAATATCGAATTTGCCGATGAATTTGTAGTGACTGTACTCGGTTTCTGCATTGAAAAAGTGAAGTTCCCTGATTTATCCGTTAGTAGGGATTCAGCGTAATATCCCGATAATCTATTGTCCGGTTCCACAAGATAGACAGCGGAATGTTGAAGCTGTGCATTACCTAAACGATCCTTACCTCCATAAGCAAAAATCGCAAAAGAGACGACCACTGCGACAACAGGAATGATCCACCAAGCATGCTCTCTCTTATCTCTTTTTCGCAAAAGGAAATATAGTAGAGGAATAATTAAAATGATATACACAATGATAATGCCGAACAATAACGGTGTTGATACTTTAAAAGAAGGAAAAAGTTCGTTTGTTGCCCCGACAGTAAACATCAGATCATCTGTCGGAGGAGTGTAATACATTTGAGAAGGTCGTTGTTTCAACAGTTGGTTACTCTTGTTCAATAGATCCGTCCAAAATGCTTTCACACCTGTGGAGGACCTGAATGATTCGTTACCGATTGAAAAGGTTGTCTGGAGAACCATTCCAGAGCCAACAAGTTGAGAGGCTGCTAGAATAGTATCATCCTGCTGTAATAGAATGGCTGCGTCAGGTGATTTCTTCGCTGAAAACCCTGGTACAGGATCCTTGAATTTGTCATTGAATAAAGCTGGGGCAAACTCTTTACTTTCTTTAATCTCAAGGGGTAACAGTGAACTGAATACTCCTGCTTCAGCCGATACGTTCTGAGATCCTCCGATTAGTAAAGTCCCTCCTGCTTTTACCCATTCCAACATGGCATCTTGCTGTTTTGGAGAAAGATCTGCGATGGAAAAACCATCGACAGCAATAATATCTACTGCATCCCATCCGCCTTGTTCAGCAGGTAAAGGAGGTTGGTCTGCTTTTGTTAAGTTCAGAAGTTGAGTACCTTCTTGGTTTTTTAAATATAAATCTTTCAAAGAAGATAACCGATCAATATTATCCGCTAGTCCTGCAATGAATAAAACTTGCTCAGGAAATGTTGTAGATTTAATGAGTTGCGTTCCGGAGTGCGTGATTTCATCACCTGATCTCCAACCATTTTCATAGAAATAAATATTTTTCTTAATGGGATTTCCATACATTGTTGGATCTTGAATGGAGTCAACAGTCATCGTTACAGTCTGCTTCTCTCCTTCTCCAATATTCACTGCAATAGATTGACCAACTCCGCCCGTTTGACTTGTAGTATTGACTATCAAGTCTCCGGCAAAGGCAGTTCCTTTGTTTTCAATCGTGAAAACTATAGGTGCACCTTTTCCATCCTTAGTTTTTTGGTCTAGACCAGTTTGAACGGACACATGCAAGTCAGGTGCAGCAAATGCTTTTGTCATCGGCCATAGAATAATGATTCCGACTAGAACTACTAACATAGTAAATGGCTTCCATAACGACTTTTTCAAATAGCCCGCCTCACTTTCTGAATTATTTTTCTACTCATATCGATAATTAGTACGTTTTACTTGCTAGAAAGTTCCATCATTCAAGTAAACTAGAATCATTTTTCAATTGAAGTGCATGGGCTTCTATCACCTTTGAAAAAGCTTCTACTTGTTTCAACTCAAAACTAGATTGGTAACCAATTAAGTAGGTGTCTCTCGTCAATTCAAATTCCGCTTCACTATTCAACAATGGAATTTTATTCACTTGCTCATCTCCACGTAAAGTGATTGAAGGCAATATCGCATACCCAATACCATTTAAAACGAGTTGTCGACATGTTTCCATCTGGTCCACTGTTAATTGTCTACCTGGATTTTTCGAAAAATGTTTTTGCCACCATTGTTGAATTTCCGTATAATAATTTGAATCACTTTTAAATTGAATATATGGGCGTTCTGTATCTTTCAATTGCTCTAGTGAAGTGATTTCTTTATCCACTAAATACAACTGATCCCGGAACAAATAGGTACGTCTGCTGTTCCACTCTACTTCCCCTCTGACAATTCCAACGTGGGCTTCCCCTTCATATAGTGCCTTCAATATTTCCGACGTCCAACCAGTCATCAGTGTAATTTTAGCGTCTGGATATTGCTTCACATAATCTTTAAGTACTTCTGGAAGCCACGTCTGTCCAACGATGGATGCACATGCGATTTTTAGTGTTCCATGCACTCTGTCTGCAAGCCCGGCAATTTGTTCGATGGTTTCTTCTTTCCTCTGGACGGTTTCTTTCGCAAACTCAATGACGAGTTCTCCTGCAGCTGTTGGGACAAGACCTTTTTGCGATCTTACAAATAATTTAGCTCCCCAAGCTTTTTCAATGGACTGGAGCCTTTGAGAAAGCGCCGGTTGTGAGATGAATAACCGGTCTGCTGCTTTTCTCATATTCCCTTCTTCCGCTAAGACTTTCATAATTTCAGTTGTATTCATATAGTTGTTCAACATCCTTTTCAAGAAGCTATCGCTTCGTAACTAATTTCTTATCATTCTATCTAAAAAAGAAGAGGCTCTTTGGTAAGAGCCTCTTCTTTTCTGTAGATAACTATCTGCGCGCACAATTTATCTTGAGCTATATATATACTTCTTAAACTGTTTAAGCATCACACGGCGCGTTAAAATTCCAGCAAAGGTACCCTCTTCATCCGTCACGCATAAGAACGTGTGGTCAATGAGTAAATCCAATCCCTTTTGAAAGCGGTCTGTCGTCCTGATCATCGGTAGATTGGTTTGCATAATTTCATCCACTTTTAGGTCTGATAGCCGCTCATATTCGATTCTTTCTAACCCTAATATTGCATCTGTAATCATTCCAATGCCTAACAAACCTCTTAATTTATACTTTGCGTCAAGTACAGGAATTGCTGAATACCCCGTCTTTGTAAGTACGAGTAATGCGTGCTCTGCATTATTTCCAACCTGCACATGTGCAACTTTCTCAGAAGAAATTAGATAGTCGGATATTGGCATGACTAAAAAGTCACTATTATTCAAAGCAACCAATTTAAATCGCTCCTCCAGCAGCAATTTACTTCAAGCTAAGCTGCACTTCTACTATATCATAGAGCTCGCTATAAAATGAAGAAGTCCCGGACGATTCGTATAGATATTTTCCATTTTTAACAAAAAAGCCTCTTCCTTATGAGAAAGAGGCCCAGTAGTAAAATATAACGATTACACTAAATAGAGCAGCTACGAGAATCACCCACAAAATGGGATTCAACGTGAAGGGGTGGTCTTCAATCGGCTCCGCCACGCTTCGATCCTGTCTGTTGAGCACACCATCTGGATTATAATGAGGCTTTTTACGAACCGCCAACACTCCAATGATGACCATTACTGCAACGACAACACCAATTGGAATTGCCCAAATATCAAACAATTTCTTCCCTCCTCAACAGGCCACTATTTTTTTCTGCTACCTGTTGGATTAGAATGTGCATCTTGAGGTAAACTATCCATCAAAAAGGATATTGGTTCAGCCACTGACCGCCATCTAATGTCACGATTTCTCCGTTCATGTAGGAAGCTTTGTCAGACATGATGAAGGCAGCGAGTTCAGCGATTTCTTCGGGCTTACCTACACGTCCAAGTGGTACGGATTGAATCGTTCGCTGCGCTGCTTTCTCTGATTGGAATAACTTTTCCGCTCCTCCTGTACGCTCAATAGGACCAGGTGCGATTCCGTTAACACGCACACCATATTTCCTTCCCCATTCAACAGCAAGCGTTCTTGTTAGAGACATGACTCCTGCTTTTGCTGCAGCAGAATGAACTACCCCTGGGCCTGCATCCCATGCATACGTTGCCAACATATTTAATATTGCACCTTTTTGTCCTTTTTCTTTCCAGTAGTTCATCACTGCACTTGAACAGTAGAAAGTTCCATTCAAAACAATATCGATCACTGACTTCCATCCGTTCGGAGATAGATCTTCTGCTTGTACGATGAAATTCCCTGCGGCATTATTGACAAGACCATCAATTTTCCCAAATGTCTTGTCTGCATAGTGTATAAGTGCTTCGATTGTTTCAATCTCACGTACGTCCATTTGAAAAGTATAAGCATTTTCGCCAATTTCCTCTTTGGCAGCATTCAACTTTTCCAAGTCTCTTCCGGTTATAATGACATTTGCCCCGTCTTGAGCAAATTTCTTTGCCATGTATTTCCCCATCCCGTTTGACCCGCCTGTAACGATAATAACCTTTTTCTCGTCCATTCTTACATCCCCCTTATAAAATGAATGAATACTCATTCAAATTGTACCACAACTCTGATTATTTTTCATCCGCTCCTCATTCTACTTTTTCTTGAAGAACCTGTCGCCAAAAGTTTAAAAGACTTTGTCGCTTTTTGTGTACTTATTTCTATTTTACTAGTACAATACTGTCAAATTGATGTTTCTAAAATTAGATGGGAGGTCTATATATTGGCAGACGCCAATTCACTGCGGGAACTAGCCGTAGCAATCTATACCGTTAACCGGCATGCAAAAACAGCTCCGGATAATCGACCACTTTACCAATTGAAGAAAGTAGCAATCGCTAAACTTCTTGAAACAGGTGGCGCCGAAAAAGTTGGGTTACATTTTGTAGAAAATCCAAAATACAGCAAACAGCATTCCACTGTCCTCGTACGTTGTGGGGAATTCCTCTTTCACACTCTCCCTGAAAAAGATGACTTCGCACAGTTGCCACATCTAGGTGAGCAAGATTTGGAGTTTAGGAATCCTCAAGAGCGAATGAGTTTAAAGACCGCTCGTGATATGCTCACCAATTTTACGGGCATTCTGCAAGAGAGCGCACCGACACCTTCAGTTAAAAAACCTCAACAGAAAAAAACTAGACGGGTTTCAAATACAGAAGTTTTCCGTTCTTCCTATTTAGATGGAAAAAGATAAAAGGGACATGCCTAAACGGCGTGTCCCTCAGACTGTAGACAAAAGGGATGGGAATCGATTTGATTTCCATCCCTTTTGTCTTTTTGCATCGTTGACTCTGAAAATGAAGGATAACAACAGGCCGTTGATCTCCGTTCCGGACGGGCGCTTTCCGGGGGCTTGCCCTCAGCCTCCTCGTCGCTTCGCTCCTGCGGGGTCTTCGCGCTGCGCTGATCCCCAGGAGTCGCCGTCCTGCACTTCAATCAACTGAATGTCCTATGACACATTGACATCATTCAAGCAAAGAATGCAAACGGAGTGCTCCATGTCAAGCTGGTAAGAATAACTAGATGTAGCAGAAGTCTTGAGACTCCGATATGAAACCAAAGAATTCTATGAAAATGTAAAGAGACAGTTGAACTCGTTTTTGTCGATGCTTAGGAGATGCATGGTATCCGATGGACAACCCTAAGATGCCTTAGAGTATTGAATGAATGACATTTTATTGAAAACAACAGGATCTATGCAAGGTCTCCCAAATAGTGATTATAAATCTCGAACCAATGGAGAAATAAAGGGAAAATAAATTACTACCTCTAATTTACGGAACAGATGGTCTCGCGGAACTAACTGTTAGATTATTAGCAGCTCCATCTGTTCCCGTTCTTTGATTTGATTTTTCATCATCATTTCCATTACTTCATTTGATAATTGGGAGATACTGTTGATTGTAGCGGAGAGCGGCGACTCCGGAGGGATAAGCGAAGCTCGAAGACCCTGGACTGAGCAAAGCGAGGGAGATGAGTGCTGCCTTAATTTCAGCAAAGTACGCTAAAATACGGCAAATCGAACTCTTCGTTGTTCGATTGGCTGAGAGCAAGCCCCTCGGAAAGCGTCCGCTCGCAGCGAAAATCAACTTTTCATAGTTAATCCTATTGTAAAAGAAAAAGACTGTAGGCAAATCCATGATTTCTGGAGTTTGTCTACAGTCTGAGGGACATGCCTAAATCGGCGTGTCCCTTTTTTCATTGATAATGTTTGTAGAGAACTTGTGTACCTTTGTCACCGTATCCTTTAGCCATAAGGTCCTCATAAAGACGGATTGCTAGCTGTAACCCGGGAAGATCCAAATTCATGGCTTTCGCTTCATCGAGTGCAATACGCAAATCCTTAAGGAAATGCTTCGTGTAAAAACCAGGCTCGAAATTGCCGGCAAGCATACGAGGTCCAAGATTTGAAAGCGACCAAGAACCTGCTGCGCCAGGAGAGATGGACTCTAAAACGCGATCTGGATCCAGTCCTGCTTTTCTGGCATATACAAGCGCTTCACATACACCGATCATATTGGTCGCAATAGCAAGCTGATTGCTCATTTTTGTGTGTTGTCCAGCTCCTGCACTGCCTTGAAGTACAATTTGACTTCCAAATTTCATAAAGATCGGTTTGACTTGTTCAAATACGGTCTCGTCTCCGCCACACATAATCGAGAGCGTTCCATTTTTAGCTCCTACGTCTCCGCCAGAAACAGGAGCGTCGAGTGATGTCATTCCTTTTTCAATAGCTGCTTTTTCAATTTTTTTTGCAAGTGCCGGACTAGAGGTCGTCATATCCACAACAATTTGTCCACTTCTTCCGTTAGCGACGATACCATCAACATTTAGATAGATTTCTTCAACGTCAGTAGGCATGCCAACCATTGTAAAGATGAGATCCGCTTTTTGTACAGCCTCAGCGACAGTAGAAGCCCATTTAGCACCTGCAGCAATAAGTGGGTCTGCTTTTCCCTTCGTACGTGTATGTACAGTTACTGGATATCCAGCTTGAAGCAAATGATTGACGATACTAGCTCCCATTACTCCCGTTCCGATAAATGAAATATTTTTCATGTTCTAAATCCCCCCTTAAAAAATAGTGACACTATACTAATAATACTCTAAAATGCACCGCATTTCTTGCTAAGAACAAAAAAGAGACGGCCCTGGGAAAGGACCGTCGTCAAAAGGGGGAAATGAGAATGTTGCTGTGTTCAATTGTAGTATCCCCCTTCGTCAGAGTTCTAAACACATTCAGCCAAATTTTTCACTTTTTATTTTTATTTTTCTGTCTAAACTACTATTTTTAGCAACAGAGCTCTTTTCATCGTATGAATAGTCATTCAATAAGTGATCCAATTCCACGCTCAGTTTGACCGTCTCATTGGAGGATAGCCCTTTTTCCTCTGCAGTCTTCAAGAGTTCCCTGCGAATAAATTCAATTTTGTATTCCAGATTATCCATAGACAGCCCTCCCGACGATTAATTACAAAGCTTAATATATATTAACATATAGCCAATTTTTTTGTGTCAAAACCTTTCGACAATTCATGACAAATAATTGTCGAAACAATAATAATTTGTACATTCTCTCATTTCGTGATACTTTACCTGTATTGCTTTTGTTAAGTATACTATGATTAATCAGTTACAGAAGGAGTTGAATCAGATGGAAGAAATGGAAGAGTTGAACATCGCAGAAGTTGGGTCCATTATTGAGTTTAAAGATGGTTTACAGGGGATTGTAGAAAAAGTGAATGATAACTCGGTTATTGTGAACTTAACGTATATGGAGAACTTCGAGGATCTTGGTCTTGAAGAAAAAACAGTTGTGAACCATAAACGCTACACCATCCTTCATAAAAAAGAAAATTGAAACTTTTATTGTGAATTTGCGTCACATTTAGTAAGGAGGAGTTAACCGTATGAAAAACAAAAAATTACTTTACACAGCATTGTCTGCCTCATTATTATTAGCCGCTTGTGGAACAGATACGAGTGAGGAGGACAACGATAAGCAGTCAATTGAAAATACTGAACAAGCTGCTGATACCGGCACAGAAGAAACTGAATCTACTGATGGTGAATCTGGTGGAGCAGAGGGAACAGATACGACTACTGACGAGAACGCTACAAGCGAAGATGAAGTGACGGAAGAAGATTCAACAAGTGATGATTCAGATTCCGAAGCGGACAGTAGTGAAACAGATGGCTCTGCGACGTTAGCAGATGCTGTAGAAACAGAGAGCGATGAACAACCTTTTAAAATGCAAGTGCTACCTACTTATGAATTGACGAGTGAAGAGCCTGGACGTGACATTCTTTATTTAAAAGAACAAGAAGATAAGTATATGGTTATCAAAACTATGCAAGCTTCTGAAACTGATTTAGACAAAGCTGTCGAAAATATGACAGAAACGCTCGCTGCTACAAGTGCAGATGCGTCTCCTGTTGCATTGACAGACGAAGCACAACTTCCAACTAGTAAAGAACTAGAAAAAGTACAAGCGTATCGTGTAGCTTCAGCTGAAGGTCCCATTACAGCAATGATCTTCCAAAAAGGAGAGCTAATCGTTCAAGTCATGATGTATGATAACAACGATGAAAGCTACTATGAAGAATATTTGAAAATGGCTGAAACGATTCAACCAAAATAAGACCTATAACAAAAAGCTGAACAGCAAATTGCTGTTCAGCTTTTTGTTGAGGACAAATCACGAATGGATACTCCTAACTTTTGAAGCAAACTTGTCGCTTGTTCTTGCTCCTCGTTAGTCAATGATGAGAGTAAATTAGTAATGTTCTCTGCATGCCCTGGAAACAATGCATCCATTAACTGTTCCCCTTGTGTAGTAATTTCTACATACGTTACGCGTTTGTCGATAGAATTGACTTCTCGTTGTAAGTAACCGTTGGACTCCAGTTTATTAATGACATAGGTCATTGAACCGCTACGCATTAAAATCTTTTCCCCAATTTTTTGGATAGGCTGTTTTCCTTTGTGGTACAACAACTCGAGAACCGCAAACTCAGTCGGATTCAACCCTTTAGATGAGATTAGTCGATTCGTCTCTTCATGCAGCACTTTATTTGCCCGTGATAGTACTACAAATAATTTTAGTGCGCGTTCGTTTGCTTTCCCCATAAAATATTCACCTGCTGTTTTCCAATTTAATCTACGAAATTAGTATAATTGGTTGAATACCAATTCGTCAAAACTGACCCAATATAAATTATTAATTAGCCGATGATTGATCGATTATTACACAACTCTCCAAATAATGCTGTGGAAAAACCAAAGTGAATGTTGTCCCTTTTCCCGCCACACTTGAAACTGCTACTGCTCCACCTAAATCTTCCATTGTCTTTAGTACGAATGGTAGTCCTAGACCGGTCCCTTCTGGTTTAGAGGTGAAAAAAGGCATGAATATATTTTTAATTTGTAAAGGAGTCATCCCTTTTCCTGTATCTGTAACGGAAAGTGTAAATGAGGTCCCTTCTGCCTTTTCAAGTTTCAGGGTCAAAACTCCTCCTGGTTCCATAGCCTCGAATGCATTTTTGAAAACATTCAAAAGAACTTGTTTGATTTTATCCGCATTTGAATAGATCATCGAGTTGCAAAAAGACGCATCTTGCCAGTCAATGTGAATCGATTCAAACATCGCTTTCGGCTTCATAATCTCTAGCACTTTTGTAATAAGTACTCCTAAAGAGAACTCAGAAATTTTTTCTTCCGATGGTTTCGATAACATGAGCATTTCATTCAGAATGGCTTCCATACGTTTTAGCTCGTCGTCCACGACGGACAAATATTTCGCTGTATCTCCTGTTGCAGTCACTTCCATCAACTGCACAAATCCTTTTAACGTCGTCATCGGATTACGGATTTCATGTGCAATACTTGCTGCCATTTGTCCTACTGTTGACAAGGATCCGGAATGATCCAGCTTTCTGCGAAGCATTTCAATCTCGGTACAATCTTGTATTTCCACGATATACAAGTCGCTATCGCTATTATACACGGCATGAATCTCAAAAAATTGAATCGTATTCGGTTCATCTTCAAATCGTTCTTTGATGGTGACTTCTCCAATAGTATGAAGTGTTTTTATATATGCCTCATACTGGGCCTCTGCATTCCTCTTTTGCGTGTTGAACTTTCTATACAACGATTGAGCACGTTTTCCAATAACCGCATTCCTTGTTAGGTTAAATAATTCACTAATTCGATTATTGACATCAATAATGTGCCCTTCACGATTGACAATCATCGTTAACCTTGAGGCATGCGTAAAGTACCCTAAATAATCAGCTATTGGTAGTTCTGTACAAATTGATGGCAACACAAAAGTAACTAAAGCTTGCTGTGTTTGGTTTGAATAAAATATATTTGTTTTACATAAACACTCAACATTTCCTTCAGAAATCAAGGCGAGGTCATCTAATATAATTTCTTTTGTTTCAGTGCATTCTTGCTTGAAGTCATTCCAGCTGCGTAAACCATCTCTTTTAAGTAACGATAAAAAGTTATCGTTTTGTCCCAACGAAAACTTTTTACAAAATAAGAAATTTGCCTCAGCAATGACACCATCCATACTGACCAAAATACAAGGGTGACGATTGTCGGTAACGAAAAGTGATCCATAACTATTCACATTTTCTAATTGTTCAAGCATTCTATACCCTCCCGAGACTGTTTAGACAAGATATGAAATAGCACCAAATGTTATAACTTACATAAATAAACGGTTCAAAGTGTATAATTCAGATTATTCCATATTTCCATAATTCATTATATAGGCCTTAAGAATTATATTGTTCGAATTTTCTTCCATACAAGGTTATTCAAAGAAATGCAGAATCATTTAATTGAACCTTCTGCAAATTCTCTGATTTTCCTTCACCCTATAATTACTCGCTCTTTTGGATATCGGAAAGAAGTTTTATTTACTTTTCCACCTAGTGTGAATAGGAAAGAAATAAGTCCCACTCGCCCAATGAACATAAGTGCCATGATAATAACCTTGCCCGGTACAGATAAATCGGAAGTAATACCAAGAGACATGCCGCACGTTCCGAATGCAGAGGTTATTTCAAACAACAATGAGACCACTGGTACTCCTGGCTCCGTTACTAACATTATGAGAAGGGCAGTCATTACCATGAAGCCCGCTAGCAAAATGACGGCATACGATCTAAAAATGTCGACAAGCTTGATACGTCGTTTGAAAATGTGAATAACATCTTTCCCTTTTGCAAAGTTAATGAGAAATAGTACTGCGATAGCAAATGTCGTAGTTCGAATTCCCCCACCGACTGAACTTGGGGATGCACCGATAAACATCAATGAACTGATTACAATATCCGTCGCATCACTAAAGCTAGTAATATCATATGTTGTTAAACCCGCAGATCGTGCTGAAACAGAGTGAAATAAGGAAGAAAAGATCTTTTCATGCCAAGACATTCCTTTAAAAGAATGAAATGACTCTAAAATATAGATCATTACCGCACCTACTAACAACAGGATTCCGAATGTAGATGTCGTAATTTTGGTAAATAGCGAAAAACGAAAATGAGGAACCTTTTTTGAAAAGAAACTTTTTACTTCTACAAGAACTGGGAATCCGATAGCTCCTAAGATAATTAATACCATAATAACAGTTTGTACAAAATAGTCATTGAAATACGGCAACAAAGAAGCATCTGTAATGTCGAATCCAGCATTCGTTGTAGCAGAAACTGATAAAAACATTCCATTTAATAGTGCGTCAGAAAAACTATCGTAGAGAGGCATAATGTAAATGGTCAGGATAATTCCACCAATTAGCTCAATCAGAAAAATAATCCGTACAATTTGTTTAATCAATTGTACGACTCCAGCGAGCGAGTACTGATTATGATCCACCATAATGAGCTGTCGTTCCCGTAACCCTATACGTTTTTTTACGAGTAACCAGAAAAACGTACCGATTGACATAATCCCGATTCCGCCTATTTGCAGAACGAGCATTAGCATACATAGTCCGAAAACAGTATACGTACCTGCAATACTAATCGGCGTCAGTCCGGTGACGCTGACAGCACTTACAGATGTAAATAAACTATCGATAAAAGAAACCTTCACACCGGGTTTATAAACGCCTGGTAGATTCAACAATAGAAAAGAAAATGCGATTGCTAAAAAATAATAAAACACAATTATTTGAGCTGGTGTGAATCTGTGTAAAGTATCACGATTAAATTTCATTTTTGTATCCGATCCTTTCCTTCAGGAGGACATAATCATACCATATTCGAATTTATCCTGTCAGAAAAATTCGGTACTCTTTTAGCATCGGTTGCAAGTTTCATTTTCAGTCACCTTATTTATCCCCTAAAGTAGCATCTACATAGTTTTTATGTACAAGCTAATCAAAAAAAACTGTCTAGCGCGAGAAACATCTCTCGCGTTGGACAGTTTTAGAATCGTTACTTCGAAGTTTTTCGATTACTTGCAACAGCAGTTAAGTATCCGCCTATTGCGATGGCTGCAAGGACAGACCAGAAAATAAGTTTCCACGTAAGAGAGTGTGGAAATTCTGTATCGAGAATCTGAACATTAGGATGCGCAAGTGTCATTACAGCAAGTTTAACACCTACCCAGCCAACAATAAGGAAGGCAGCTGTTTCAAGTGCTGGAAACTTCTCAAGCAATGTTACAAATTGACGAGCTGCAAATCGGATCATGATAAGACCGATAATTCCACCAATTAGCATGACGGTGAATTGTCCACCATTAATGCCACCGATGTGGAAGTTTCCTAGTTCTGGAAGTGTTACTGCAAGTGCTACCGCTGCAAGCATAGAGTCTAGTGCAAATGCGATATCCGCAAGTTCCACTTTCAATACAGTAAACCAGAAACCGGACTCTTTCCTTTTTTTCTTAGTTGGATCGGGATTTTTATGATGTTTTTGGTCGTAAATGTTTTTTGCTGAAATATACAATAGGTAAACTGCACCTAGTGCTTGAATTTCCCAATAATTCACCAGGTACGTGATGAAAAATAGAGCTGTAAATCTGAAAACAAATGCCCCTAATAGTCCGTAGAACAATGCTTTCTGCTGTTGTACTTTGGGAAGGTGTTTCACCATAACCGCCATAACAACAGCGTTATCTGCTGCGAGTAGGCCTTCCAAAACAATTAGTACAAGTAGTACCCACGCGTATTCAAAGAAAATCGTTTCCAACAAAAATTCCTCCTTTTTATTCAATCAAAAAAACCCTCACCTAATAAAAGGCAAAGGTCTCGCTAAGTCGGAATTTGTAAAAAATCCAGCTATCATAACCGATGGTGCACTATCACCATGTATTGACGACTATGAAATAGGTTTCCCTATAGCTACTCCCCTTTGACAAACGTCAAAGACATTCAGTTGTTGGGTACTTTTCTCCCTTTATTATACTAATCATCAGCTGTTCTGTAAACTAAACATCCGCTTTTTCAAATAAGTTTCTTCTCGATGTTTTAGTTTCGACACAATCAATACCAATCAGGAGAATCGTATTTTGTAGCTGCTTTTTTTCAATCAAAACATTCCTTTGCAGATACTCACATTATATGAAACATCGGTTCATTCTATGAATGATTGTCCTATTCATACCATACAAAAAAGCAGAGGGATCTTTTCCTCTGCTTTTAAGTCAACTTCTATAAATCATTTTGGTTATCCACAGATGTTGTAGGTCGTGCACGTCTTCTTGTTTCTTTATCGAAGAGACTATAAATAATCGGAACGATGAAGAGTGTCAAGAACGTGGAACTGATGAGTCCACCAATCACAGCAATTCCCATCGGTTGGTTTATTTCTGTACCTTCACCGATGCCAAGTGCAAGTGGTAACAAGCCAAGAATTGTCGTTAGAGCTGTCATAAGAATCGGACGCACACGGTTTTTAACCGAAATGACAATTGCATCATACGATCTCATACCAGCAGCCTTTTGCTGGTTAATGTAGTCCACAAGGACAATCCCGTTGTTCACGACGATTCCTACTAATACAAGGATACCAATAATCGAAGTGACACTTATCGGGGTGTTCGTCACAAACAAACCAATTGCTACACCAATCACCATCAATGGAACAGAGAACATGATAACAAATGGGTATTTAAACGACTCAAATTGGGCTGCCATAACAATGTAGACGAGAACTACTGCAAGTATAAGTGCAAGTAGCATATCATTTGCTGCACTCTCAAAGAGTTCACGGTCTCCACTGTAGGACATCTTCACTTCATCCGGTAACTTGAGTTCATCTATTGCATCGTTCACAGATTTCGTCATATCACCAAGAGATTTATCATTTTCATACTTCACGTCATAAGAAACAGAGTGTGCTTGGTCAACACGTTGAATGGCGACTGGGCCTTCAGCAATATCAATTTTCGCAATCTGCCCTAACTTAACAAACTGTCCTGTTGGCGTACGGAGCTTTATCTTTCTTAAAGCATCGGTATCTTTATAATACTTTTTGTCATATTGGACTTTCACCGTCAACACTTGATCACTTTCATCGACGATTTGAGTCGCAAATGTACCACGAGTAACGTCTGTAATCGTTTGAGCTACTTGATAAGGTGCCAAGCCGAAATTTGCAGCTAACTTTGGATCGACGGTGACTTGGACTTCCTCAACGGTATCCATTAAGTTGTTAGAGACTTCTGTTACACCATCTAACTTTTTGAGAGCATCATCTATTTTTGCAGTTGCCTCATTTAAACGAGATTCGTTTGTATCTTCAATTGCAAATGTTAACGTATTCGGATTTGAACCTGCAGCAGCTTGTACGTTAAAGCTAATATCGGCAGTATCCCCAATCGCTTTATTCACTTTTGGCTTCACATCATCCATGAATTCGAATACGGAGCGCTCCCGGTCTGCTAGCGGTTTCAGCTTCACATACATTTCAGCTGTATCCGCTTGTGAACCTCCTTGTGCCATGGACTGCTGTGTTCCTCCGACTAGACTGACATATACGTCGACATCTTTTTGTTCTTTCAACACATCTTCTACTTTTTTTACTGCTGCATTCGTTGTTTCAAGTGAAGATCCATTTGGAAGTTCAACATTAATGCTGAAGAAACCTTCATCGGTAGACGGTAAAAATTCCGTCCCTACTTTAAACAATCCAAATGCACTAGCGCCAAGTAAAACTACCGTCATCACCAAAATAAGGAAGCGATGACCTAAAGACCATTTTATGGACTTCTCGAATGTACTGAGTGTTTTCGAGCGACGTCTACGTGCTTCTACATTGCGACGTGGCTTGCGTAACATGCGACTCGCCATCATTGGCACAACGGTTAACGCAACAACCAACGATGCAAATAAACTGAACGAGATAGTCAGGGCAAATTGAGTAAAGATTTGTCCAATTAATCCACTAATGAAGATGACTGGAACAAATACAGCCAGTGTCGTCAAAGTGGATGCAATGATCGCCCCACTGATTTCTTTAGCCCCTTCGCTTGCTGCTACTTTCCGGTCTTTCCCCATAGCAAGGTGCCGTTCAATATTTTCAATGACGACAATGGAGTTGTCCACTAGCATTCCGATACCGAGGGCTAACGCACCTAACGTCATAATGTTGAGCGAGAAGTCCGCAAAGAACATTAGAACGAATGTCACAATAACAGAATACGGAATTGCAACACCAATAATAATCGGACTTCTAATGCCCCGTAGGAAGAAGAAAAGAACGATCATGGCAAAGAGACCACCAAGTATAAGTGATTGACCTATGTTATTAATGGCTAATTTTACGTAATCGCCTTGGTCAAATAATATATCCGCTTCTACGTCTTTAAATTGCTTTTCGTCTAACATCCGATCTAATGATTGTTTGAAAGACTTGGACACTTCTGCAGTATTCGCTCCCGATTCCTGGAGGACTGAGAGTAACACGGCTTGTTGGTCATTTGCACGAGTTAACGTGCCACTATTTGCTTCTGTGAGGGTGACAGATGCGACGTCTTTTACATACAATCGCTTCCCAGTCACAGGATTTGGACCAATAATGACGTTTTTCACATCATCTGCTGAGTTGAGGGTACTGATGATACGCGTCGTTAGTTGTTTGCCACCTGATGCACTCACGGGCTCACCTGGCATCGTTACATTCGAAGCTTGAACAGCTTGTAACACGTCCGCTTGAGTGAGTCCGTTCTTTTCAAGCTTACTTTCATCTAATACGATTTGAATTTCTTCAACAAGCTTACCGGATACACTGACACTAGCGACGCCTTCAGTTTGACGTAATTCTGTTTCCAATTCTTCTGCAATCTTCCGAATGTCAACATCTTCAGAACCGGTTTTAAGTGCGAGTTGAATAACTGGGAATTGAGAAGGATCAAACTTCATGAAACGAGGTTTATCCGCGCCTTCAGGTATAGGAACCTGGTCAATTCTCTGTAAAATATCGAGCTGAACGTCGTCTATATCAGCAGACCAATCGAACATCATGAAGACTAAGGTAGCACCTTCTTGGGAAGTAGATTGTAAGGACTTTAATCCAGGTGCTGTGGAAAGACTCTCTTCTAAAGGTTTTGTTAGTTTTTCGCTAACTTCTGTTGGAGATGCACCACCATAATTCGCAACGACTACTGCGACAGGTGGATTTAAATCTGGTATGAGCGTAACGGGTATTTTTAGAAAAGATACAGCCCCGAGAATGATAATTAAAAACATCGTGACAAGCGTAAATACCGGGCGTTTAATCGAAAAATCGCTTATTTTCATGTGCGCGTCCCCTTTTTTCTTAAATACAGTACTTTCATCATATGCAATGCATCGCTTGAGTTCAAACAGAACGTTTGAAAATTTTATTATAGTAAAAAAACTCGTACACAAATATGTAACGAGTTTTTAATGTGGACTATTGCTTATAACAAACTATATAAACGAATATCCGGGAATTTGTCCCCGAACCAACGCATAGCAAATTCGTTTTCAAATAGGAAGACTAAGTTATCATAACGATCTTTTACGAGCATAGAACGTGGTCCCGTCATAGATTCCTTCACGTCTGCTTCGTTTTCAATCCAACGCGCCACTTTAGAGCCAATGTGCTCCATTTGGACTTCGACATTATATTCATTCTTCATCCGGTGCTCGAATACTTCAAATTGAAGCTGACCTACCGCACCAAGTATGACTTCTTCAGTGTGAAGTGTTTTGTAATACTGAATAGCCCCTTCTTGAACGAGCTGTAAAATCCCTTTATGGAAGTGTTTTGACTTCATGACATTCTTGGCTGTAACTTTGACGAATAATTCTGGGTTGAACTGTGGTAATGCTTCGAATTTGTATGTGGACTTACCGCCAACTACAGTATCTCCAATTTGATAATTCCCTGTGTCGTACAACCCGATAATGTCTCCTGCTACCGCTTCATTCACTGTTTCACGATCATCTGCAAGAAACTGAGTTGTTTGTGATAACTTTACCGTCTTCCCAATACGAGGAATGTTTACAGACATCCCTCTTTCAAACGAACCAGACACAATTCGAACGAAGGCAATCCGATCTCGGTGAGCTGGATTCATATTTGCCTGAATCTTGAAGATGAAGCCCGAGAATTCGTCCGTCATTGGGTCTACATATTGCTCGTTCTCTGTTATGCGGGGTTGCGGAGAGGGAGCAAAGTTCAAAAAGGTCTCCAAAAAAGTCTGGACGCCAAAGTTTGTCAAGGCACTTCCGAAAAATACAGGTGTAAGCTCGCCCTTGGCAACGCGGGATTCATCAAAAGAATTCCCAGCTTCTTCTAACAAAAGCGCATCTTCCACTGCTTGTTTGTAATAAGAAGTTTCCATCATTGGATGGGGCTTAGCCAGTTGACCTTCGTCGTCTAACTCAAGATACTTATCTTCCCCTTCAACGCGGGCTTGTTCAATGCGATTGTTGTAGCGATCGTAAATCCCTACGAACTCTTTCCCCATACCAATCGGCCAGTTCATTGCGTAGGACTCGATGCCGAGAACTTCTTCTAGCTCTTCCATTAACTCAAGCGGCTCTTTACCTTGTCGATCCATTTTGTTCATGAACGTGAAAATGGGTATACCACGCATACGACAAACTTTGAAGAGCTTGATGGTTTGAGGCTCAATTCCTTTTGCTGAGTCGACCATCATAACGGCTGCATCGACTGCCATAAGTGTCCGATAGGTATCTTCACTAAAGTCTTCGTGTCCTGGTGTATCCAGAATGTTAACTCGTTTTCCATCGTAATCGAACTGTAAAACAGATGAAGTCACAGAAATACCACGTTGTTTTTCAATCTCCATCCAGTCGGACGTTGCGTACTTTCCGCTTTTCTTCCCCTTAACCGTTCCGGCATCTCGAATTGCACCACCGAAGTAGAGCAGTTTTTCTGTCATCGTCGTCTTCCCGGCATCTGGGTGAGAGATGATGGCAAACGTTCGTCTTGAAGCAATTTGATTTTGCATATTTTTAGTCATTTCCTTATTCTCCTTCGTATATGAGCCCGACATTTAGCTGCCGATCAAGCCTTTACCAAATTTCTTTTCCGCCTCTTCAAGTGCAATTGTTGCATCTGAATGCGGATATTTTGTTGAGCCGATAATTTGATAATCTTCATGTCCCTTACCTGCGAAGATAATAATATCGCCTTCATCAGCAATTTCAATCGCATGGCGCACGGCAACTTCGCGATCTCCTACACATGCAAACTGCTGATGGGTCATTCCTGCTGCAAGTTCAGATGTTATAGAGTCATATGGTTCATCTCTCGGATCATCCGTCGTTAAAATCACGTAATCCGCAGCGGAAGCTTTTTCAGCCATCACAGGGCGTTTCTTCCTATCCCTGTTTCCACCTGTGCCGATTACAAAGATCAGTTTTGAAGAGTCTGATTTGTAAGGAAGCACTGCATCGATTGCTTTTTCTATTGCATCTGCAGAATGGGCATAGTCCACGTAGATTGTTAAAGGTAGTTCAGTTTCCACTCGTTCCATTCGCCCTTTAATAGGTGCAAGATAACGGAGTGGCGCTAAAATATCGGGAATTGCTAATCCTTTTGCATAGAGCGCAGTAATCGCAGCTAGCGCATTGGATACACTAAACTCACCAATCATTCGCATTTCAACGTCCCATTCACCTTCTGGCGAGTGTAACGTAAATGAGCTTCCATCTGTTCGAAGGTCGATATTTGAGGCTGAGAACATTGCATCCGAATGAATTCCATAAGTTAGCACAGGATAAGATGTCATCTCTTTCATTTTAGTGTGCCACTTATCATCTGCGTTCAGAACCGCAACTTTTTGTTGTTGCAAGTCTTGCCCGAGCTGAGCAAACAGAAGACCTTTTGCATTGCCATAGTTCTCCATCGTCCCATGGAAATCCAAATGATCGTGGGTCAAGTTCGTGAATATGGCAATATCAAATTCTGTCCCAGCTAACCGTCCCTCTATGAGGCCGTGAGAAGAAACTTCCATCGTCATCGTGTCGCAACCTTCTTCTGCTGCACGTGCAATCATCTTTTGTGTGGTCAACACATCTGTCGTTGTATTTTCCGTTTCGTACAATACACCATCCAAGTTGAACCCGATTGTCCCTGAGACAGCTGAACGTTCACCAGCCCCCATTAGGATGCCGTGAATGATATTACTTACACTTGTTTTTCCGTTGGTCCCGGTTACCCCAATCATTTTCATTCTCTTTGATGGATAGCCACACCAAGCAGAAGCAAGTAAGCTAATTGCTCTAGAAGTGTTTTCTACGTACACGACCGCTACTTTTTCAAGATCGACTTTTATTGGTTTGGAAGCGATGATGACCCGTGCACCTGATTCCACTGCTTGACTAACATATTTGTGGCCATCTACTGTAAAGCCTTCGATACAGACAAATAATCCTCCTGCACTGACTGCCCGAGAGTCTGTTGTCAAATCTGTTACTTGTTCAGGTAGTACCCCTACCTCACGTTTAACTGGCAAAACTGCCAATAATTGTTTTGTATTCATTGTACTCCTCCGTTCAGCCATACCTTACAGTGATCCATTATCGATTTTCGACCATCTGCTTTTTTAGGCAATACATTCATTATACGTTTTTTTTGTGTCTACGTCATGGTTGAATTAACGAATCAAAAGAAAAACCACTGATCTTAACGAATCAGCGGTTTAATGAATTTCAGCTTATTGCCATATGGAGGGAAAGCAGCTCTCATCGGAATAGCAGTACTACGATTCATCATAGCTTTTTCATGGGTGAAGACGTCAAAGCTTGCTTTACCATGATAATTACCTTGTCCCGATGAACCCACTCCACCGAATGGCAAGTGGATGTTGCCAACATGGGAAATCGTATCATTGATACATCCTCCCCCAAACGGTAGTTGTTCAGTGAAGTATGCAGCAGCTTCCTCATTTTCTGTGAACATATAACCAGCAAGTGGTTTTGGCATTTTACGAATTTGATGTAGCAAAGCCCCTAAGTTCTCATACTCAAGTACCGGCAAGATCGGTCCGAACAATTCATCTTCCATAGAGGGGCTGTCAAAATGAATACCTTCTAGGACAGTCGGTTCGATATATAAGTCTGCCCTGTCAGTGTTTCCACCACTACTTACAACAGATTGCTCTTTTTCAAGGATAGTTTGAAGACGATCGAATTGTTTCTCATTAATGATCCGACCGTAATCCTTGCTTGAGGAAGCATCTTTTCCATAAAAACGTCGAATGGCCTTTTTAATCTCTTTTAGCAGAGATTCCTTAATAGTTTTATGTGCCACTACATAGTCTGGCGCCACACACGTTTGACCCGCATTCGAGAACTTCCCCCATACAATCCGCTCAGCAGCTATTTTCAAATTGGCAGTCTGATCTACAATTGCAGGACTCTTACCACCTAGTTCAAGTGTTACAGGCGTTAGACGTTCTGATGCCGCCTTCATAACAATTTTCCCCACCGCGACACTGCCAGTAAAGAAAATCGAATCAAACGGTGCATGTATCAAGGCTGAAGTTTCTTCTTTTGCACCTTCTACAACACGAACATACTCTGGTGGAAATTGCTGTTCTAGAATTTTTCTAACAACAGCAGCAGTATGCGGTGCCGCTTCAGATGGTTTTGCGACTACACAGTTTCCAGCAGCTAGTGCACCCACGATTGGTTCCATGACTAGTTGAAACGGATAATTGAACGGTCCAATTACTAAAACCGATCCATACGGCTCTCGGATTACCTGACTTTTCCCCGGCTGTAAATAGATTGGTGTTTTCGCTGTTTCAGGTTCCATCCATTCATCTAAGTGTTTCAATACATGACCAATACTTGAAAGAACAAATCCGATTTCAGTTACATATGATTCAAAAGGATTTTTCCGCAAGTCCCGGTAGAGCGCTTTTTCGATTTCTTGTTCAGATGCTTGAATCGCTTCTTTTAAACGGATTAGCATTTCTTTTCTAAATTCAACAGGACGTGTTGCTCCTGAAAAATAAAAATCATGTTGGCGCTCAATTATTGATTCTACGTCTTTAGTTGTAAAGTTCATGGACGTTCCTCCTCTTAAGCGGTTTCTTCTATCTTAACTGCCTTTAGAGTGTTACGCAAAAATCCAACCTGCTCACTATCAAAAAGCTAAATAAAAGTCAATCATTCAAAAGGATCTGTTTTCGTTATCATTAATTCCGACAAAATACGCAGGTTAGCAACTCCTGTCGATTCATATACTAACCACATCAGGCAGTCCTACAAAATTGGAATTTCGTAGCAGGACTATCGGAGCCTTTTTTCAGAACAACGTTTTGAGCTAAACAGAGTTAGGGTAAAGAGTGTATAACAAGCAACCACATTCTTTAAGGGAGGAAATAATGATGACAACAACTGATACTTGGTGGGAAACAATTTTTGAAGGTAATTTAGCCGCTGGATTGAACAAGGAACGTATGAACGAATTAGATGAAGAGCACTTCCTATATTTTAGAGATGAAGAACTTACTCACGAGGTCGTCAACTAATTTTGAAGACGCAGCTCGCCCAACAGACTTTTCAAGATGACGGTGGTACATAAAACAGCTTTTCTTTTGCGGAACGCGAAAAGAAAAGCTGTTTTTGTTTGCCTAAAAATGGACATCCTTGTCACTTCTATAATCCACATAACTCTCCGACTTGCCTAAAAAACCCTATATTTCTAATAACTTTATCAAACAAATTATAAACAAGCTTACACCCATTTAATAGGTGATGCAAATTGTTCGCTCATGAATTTGAACAGATAAGAACCTTTTGTGACATACTCTCTTCTCCATTGAATTCTCGTTTATACGGGACTATTATAAAGTTCGCACGGGAGTCTTTTGCATTTAATTGATAAACACATATCGTTTTTAATTATCAAAATATAGTTTAGTGGCAAACTATATAGAGCTCCCCTGTTAACATCACGCTCTTGAGAGGAGTCCTATCATGAAGAAAAAGTGGATAGCGCTTTCGTTATTCTCCATCACAGCCATTCTACTTGCTGGTTGTGAAAACCCGTTGCTCATATTAGACCCAAAAGGACCGCAAGCAAAAATATTATCAGAAACAATCCTGTTTTCAATTGCAATAATGGCAGGCATCCTTTTCGTGGTCTATGTGCTATACACAGTTGTCCTAGTTAAGTATCGTGCCTCGAAACTGGATGACGATTATGAACCGCCTCATGAAGAGGGAAACAAATGGTTAGAAATCATTTGGACAGCCATTCCGGTCATCATCGTAATTGTACTTTCTGTGGTCACAGTATCTTCAACTAGTAAAGTCGAGCAAAAGTCTGTCGCTTATGCAGACGAAAAACCAATGGTAATCTACGCGTCTTCCTCCAACTGGAAATGGCATTTCAGCTATCCAGAAGAAGGGATCGAGACCGTAAACTACGTAAACTTCCCAGCGAATCGCCCAATTGAGTTCCGTCTATATTCTTTCGGACCAATTACAAGTTTTTGGATTCCACAACTAGCTGGTCAAAAGTACGCGATGAGTGACATGGTTAATACCATCCACATGTCTGCAGATGTTCCTGGATCGTTTATAGGTAAAAACTCTAACTTCAGCGGTGAAGGCTTTGCCAAAATGGAATTTGAAGCTCAATCACTGTCAGATGCCGATTACAAGGAATGGGTTAACGATGTGAAAACAACTGCCCCTAAGCTAACAGAAGATGAGTTCGACGAGTTGATAGAAGCTGAACACGTCGGTCGTAAGACTTATTCCTCTAACCACCTTGAATTCAAACCCGCTCCTGAAGGGGAAAATAGCGGACATAATCATGGTGGGAATACATCCACTGAAGAACAGCACGAAGACCATGAAGATATGGATATGGATATGGATATGGATCATGATGCTCACTAAGTGCATTCCTAGCAAATCCAACCTTCCATTCACAACCTTAACAAACGAAAGGAGTTCGACGATATGAAATGGGACGAATTTTTCGTAACCGGGGAACCGATGATTTACGCGGCGATGGTAAGTATTGTTGTTGTATCTCTCGCGATTCCGATTGCGCTCACATACTTTAAAAAGTGGAACTGGCTTTGGACGAACTGGTTAACTACGGTTGACCATAAGAAAATCGGAGTCATGTACATTCTCGCTGCACTCCTCATGCTATTCCGTGGAGGCGTAGATGCAATACTGATGCGTGCTCAGACAGCAGTCCCTGATAACGGATTGTTGGACGGTCAGCATTACAATGAAATCTTTACAACACACGGGGTCGTTATGATCCTGTTTATGGCAATGCCATTCATTATTGGATTAATGAACGTCGTTATTCCACTCCAAATTGGAGCACGCGACGTTGCATTTCCTCGATTGAACGCAGTCAGCTTCTGGTTATTCTTCTCTGGAGCAATGCTATTCAATATTTCGTTCGTTATCGGTGGTTCACCAGATGCTGGATGGTCTGCGTACTTCCCTCTTGCAAGTCTGGAATTCAGTCCGACTGTCGGGAATAACTATTATGCAATTGCACTTCAAATTGCGGGTATAGGTACGCTGTTAACAGGTATTAACTTCTTGGTGACGATTCTGAAAATGCGTGCACCTGGTATGACACTCATGAAAATGCCGATGTTTACATGGTCTGTTTTGATCACTAACGTCATTATCGTGTTTGCATTCCCTGTTTTGACAGTAGCACTTGCATTGATGACACTCGATCGTCAGTTTGGCACACAGTTCTTCGCCATGCAAAGTGGCGGTATGGACATGCTTTGGGCCAACCTGTTCTGGGTTTGGGGCCATCCTGAAGTCTACATTGTTATTTTGCCAGCCTTCGGTATTTACAGTGAAATCATTTCAACATTTGCACGTAAAAACCTCTACGGCTATAAATCGATGGTTGTCAGTATGGTTGCAATTTCGTTACTATCCTTCGTCGTTTGGGCCCATCACTTCTATACAATGGGTCACGGCGTTATGGTTAATAGTGTGTTCTCAATTACAACGATGGCCATCGCGATTCCAACCGGTGTAAAAATATTCAACTGGTTATTCACGTTACGTAAAGGTAAGATCAGCTTTACGACACCTATGTTGTATTCTCTAGCCTTCATTCCAATCTTCACCATTGGTGGAGTGACAGGTGTCATGCTTGCGATGGCAAGTGCTGACTATCAGTACCACAATACAATGTTCTTAGTTGCCCACTTCCACTATGTACTGATACCAGGTACAGTGTTTGCGGTCATTGCCGGGTTCCATTTCTGGTTCCCTAAAGTGTTTGGTTTCATGTTAAACGAAAAACTCGGAAAACTGTCATTTTGGTTTATCGCAATCAGCTTTAACGTGACGTTCTTCCCTCTCTTCATTCTTGGATTAAACGGAATGACACGTCGGATGTATACGTATTCAGAAAGCACTGGTTACGGTCCACTCAACATGCTGTCAATGGTCGGTGCAGTCGGTCTTACAATCGGTTTCATCATCCTTGTGTACAATATTTACTGGAGCGTTCGTTACAGCCCACGAAATATAAAAAGCGATCCATGGGATGCACGTTCACTTGAATGGAGCACACACAGCCCAGTACCTGAATATAACTTTGCGTTAATCCCTACTGTAAATCGTTTGGATGCTCACTGGTTTGCGAAGAAAGAAGGAAAACCACTCGCAACTGGAAAGTACGAACCAATCCACATGCCGAATAATAGCGGTCTACCTATTATTATGGGTGCAGCGTTCTTCTTCTGGGGCTTCTTCATGGTATTCAGCTGGTGGATTCCTGCTATCGTCTTCGGAGTTGTGATTTTAGGAACGTTAGCTTACCGCACTTTCGAAAAAGATCATGGACACTACATTTCTGTGGAAGAAATCGAACGAACAGAAAAAGCATTGCGAGGTGAACAGCATGAAAATTGATCACTCAGTACCAATGGAATATAGTACCGATGAAAACAAAATGAAAATCCTTGGATTCTGGATCTTCCTGGGGGCGGAAATCGCCCTCTTCTCCACTCTTTTTGCAGTGTATTTTACACTGCAAGGCAATACGAAAGTCGGACCTACCTCTGCTGATTTGTTCCATCTGACTCCGGTCATGATTGAAACAATTCTTCTGTTATCAAGTAGTTTCACAATCGGATTAGGTATACATGCCATGCGCCTTGGTTTGAAAAAACCGATGATGACGTTCTTCGGCATCACACTAGCGCTTGGTGCTGCTTTCCTTGGTGTCGAAGTCTATGAATTCGTGACATACGTCGGCGAAGGCGCCACGATTCAGACGAGCGGATTCCTGTCTGCCCTCTTCACACTACTTGGAACACACGGTTTGCACGTAACATTCGGTCTCCTCTGGGGTGGCGCGATTTTACTACAAATCAAGAAGCGCGGCTTTACACCGGAAACAACTAATAAGTCGTTCATCTTCTCTTTGTATTGGCACTTTCTTGACGTTGTTTGGATCTTCATCTTCAGCTTCGTCTACTTGAAAGGACTGATGTAAGATGAAACAACTTTTTCCAGCACAGCACGTCATGGGATTCCTATTCTCCCTGTTACTATCACTAGTAGCACTTGTTGCAGTACTTTTTGACTTATCATTTGCTGCAGGGATGACGATTCTCGTTGTTACAGCTCTGGTACAAGCAGGATTGCAACTGTTCCTGTTCATGCACGTGAAAGAAAATGCAGAGAGCAAGACGCTGTATTTAAATATCCTCTACGCCTTGTTTGTAGGACTAGTCACGATTTTCGGGACATTGTTCGCAATGCGTTGGGGCTATATGGTGAAATAAGAGCTACAAAAAACAAGCAGAGACTCGATTCAATGAGTTCTCTGCTTGTTTTTTATTTCATTCAATACTTCTCCATAGGTATAATGCCGCGTAACTTAAATAAGGAGACCAGTCCGGAAAACGTTCACGTATTTCATCCTGAGTAGGTTTGCGATCTAACTTCCATAACGTCTTGAGTGCATTTTGGAGTCCGATATCTGCAGTCGGAAACAGGTTCGGTCTTCCTAGACCAAACATCAGAAAACCTTGCGCGGTCCATGGTCCAACACCACGGTAGGCAATGAGTTCCGTAGTCACATCTTCGTCGTTTTTCATTCGCATCGATTCAAGATCTAACGCTCCTGCAGCTATCGCTTGTGAAAGACCAATAACATACTCTGCTTTCCTAGTACTGAACTGCATTTCTCGAAGCTCTTCAACTGTAACAGCCGCAATCCGTTCCGGTTTTGGATATCGCCAGACCCCATCTTGCTGGGAACCGTATTTTTCAACAAAACGCATGAGCAGCGTGTTTGCAAATGTAAGATTTAATTGTTGATGGATAATGCTCTTCATAAGCTCGCCATAAAGTGAAAAACTTCTGACCAGTGGTGTACCCATATGTTCTTGAAAGATTGGAGCTAGGTCTGTCCGAGCAAAATGAGCAGCAATCCCGTCCAGAGATTCTTCAAAGTGGAAAAGCCATTTGATATGAGCAAGTTGTTCCTCGTCTTCCTGGCCATCAATGAGAAAAGCTGGCTCTTGTATCGTCCCTGTCGCTTGAACCTTAACCAGATTACCTTCTTCCATTGGAACACGCACGAATCGTTGCTGAAGATCTACAAAATTCACAGGTGTCCCGGATAATCTCTCAAGCGCACGATCAAAATCATATGGGAATGATAGTTTCAATTCAATGTTCAAAAGAATGACCTCCTTGCAAGATAATGAACGATTTCCTCGGAATTCACTTGTTGTAGTTGTAGGAATATTATAAAATTAACAAATAGATACATGTCCTAAAATTATTCAACACTTGGAGGAAATGAATGAGTCTATTTATACTAGGGCTATTGTTTATCTTTGCTAAATTCAATTTGCAATTTCTCGAAACCCGAGCGCTCTATTACGTTACAAATACCATCGGGTACATTTTCATCTATTTCGGATTAAGGGGTATAAGTAGTGGCGTAGAGTCCATTCGACGTATTCAACCAGTTGTTCTCTTCATGATTTTGCATAGCTTAGCATTCTCAGTATTAAATGGATCTGGACATTCGATTACAACCATTCCGCTTTCCACAGGAATCGATACTGTTATTGCTTTGAGTCTTACATCATTAGCGGTGGCTGGCATGATTATGATATTTTATATTATCCACCAACTCATTCTTGCTGTTCGCAACAACACCGATGACTTCACCTCTTATTCTAACATAACCATGCTCGAAAAATTTCCTAGCCTATTGGTAGTATTGCTAATCATAACGGCTGTCCTCTTCTTTACAATGCCTTCTGTCGCTCCTATTTCAATGATTTTGTTACTGGTTGCAGAAGCTTTCTTCATCCTCAACTTTTCAACAAAAGTGCAACAAGCCGGTTAACCACAAAAAGGTTATTTCATCAAACCAAAGTAAAGCAACAATTAAAAGGGGTCGAAACCATTGCGGATTCGTCCCCCTTTTCATATATTTTTCGTTAGCATCTCTCAAGAGAATCCATTAACGTAATACAGCTTCTCAGCTAACTGAAGTTTATATTAAAAAAATTAATAAGTAACCCAACTTAATCCTGTAGTTCCTTCACCCGCATGTACGCCCACGCAAATACTAAGTGGAACAACTTGTACTTTTATAGTTGGAAACTCTTGCAATAACTCGTTCTTCCATATTTCTGCGTCAGGAGCATTATTGCAATTAATAACAGCAACTTCTGGAACATTACCATTATTCATGTCCGCACGAAGTAAAGAAGTCACGTAATTTTTTGCTCGCTTATTTGAACGGATCTTTTCTTTCATGACTGGTTTTCCACTCTCAAAACTAATGACTACTTTAATGTCCAGCAAATTACTTAAGAAGTTCTGAGTTCCAGAAACACGTCCGCTTTTATGTAATTGGTTCAGACTGGATGGAATAAAGGACAACTTCGATTTAGATGTTATTTCATTGATGGATGCAACAACTTCTTCTACATCTTTCCCCTTCGCAAATAGATCATTGCCGATTTCAATCATTTTAACCATCGGAAAAGAACCGATTTTCGAATCAATAGGATACACGTTGAAGTCTGTCATTTCAGAAGCCGCCTGTGCGCTTTCAAATGTCCCCGAAAGTCCACTTGATAAGTGTAAAGCAATGGCAAAATCGTATCCTTCTAACTGCAGTTTTTCGTATAAAGAAAGCATCTCTCCGATTGCGGGCTGCGAGGTTTTAGGTGAAACTTTAGATAGGCGTAATTTATCGTAAAACTCTTCCTGTGTAAGATCGATGGATTCCCTATACGACCCATCGGAAAAAACAACACCAAGAGGCAGTACATGTACATGATGTTTTTGGATGAAAGCATCCTCTAGTTGCGCAGCTGTATCCGTAATCCAAGCTATTTTCTTCATTAAACCTTCTCCTCTAAATATAAATTTCATATTGAATTCACCTATCTACTCCCCATAACTTACACTACATATTCTTATAGGTACTAGTGATAGTTGTCATATCAAGAAGAAATTTAGAATTAGCTGTCATAATTTGAACATATGTAGCATCTTTCTTTCTATCTTTAATTTACGTTGCCGCGAAGTAGGTGCTCAAAACATTGCTATTTCATTAGGATGCCAAAACAATAAACAAAAAAAAGAAGTCACTCTATAGTATCTAACGGATCCTCTTCAGTTGTACAAACAAGACTTGTTATAACTAGATAAATCGGAGACTAATTGTTTTAACGCAAATGGATATTAGGGTGTTTTTACAAATATCCAAACCCAGCGCTTTGGGGTTACTGAAGAGGAGTGACTTACCTCAAATTAGACTTGAAAGAGAAAAACGTTTTTTGAAAACGCCTCTTTCAACTCTAATTCCCGAGACCTTTTACAAACGAAAAAAGCACAAAAAACAGCCCCTAGGCATCCGGCCTAATAGGTCTGTCTTGGAGAAGTATCGTTGTTCCGACGATACTTCCGAGGGTTTGGCACCCAATGATTCCTACTGGGCTCGAACCAGAGACCTCTACCCTGTCAAGGTGTGAAATCTGTCTTTCACCTAAAATCAGTAGGTGTCTAAACCTTGCAGTAACCATGTTTACTGACTGCTATTCAGTCAACTTTACTCATCTTTTATCATAGAAAATAAATATTGGTCACTCGACGGTCACTGCAACTAAAAGAGGAGGCAGCTGCCCCCTCTTTTTTATTAATTCAACTGTTATCTCGTTATCGTAATAATATAACCTAGGATTATTTATTAATAATACAATAACGTCAAATACTTGAAAAGGACACTGCATACACAGATTGAACTGTATTAAATGCTCCATTTAATATTCTTGATTTCCTATCAAACGAGAGAAGAAAATGCCCACCGAAAAGTGGGCATTTCTCAAATACTGTTACTCGGCAATTGTGATGCCTGCACTTACAGTACCTGTAACTGCAGTTGCGAGTGTTGTACCGGAGATTGAATAAACCATTAATAATCGATCTCCTGGTGCAACAGAAACCGGAGCAACCGGAACAGATGAACCACTGAGAGTCTCACCTACTGTCAATAGGCTTGTAAGTGGTGGCGTCAAGTTTACACTTGCACCTGTCGGACTAAACGTATTACTGCCAGCTGGTGCACGATAGATCTGAGCGTTTACGGTTGCTGCTTGCCCAGCTACTGACAATGCTACAGTCAGAGTGAAGGTTGCAGAAATTGCTGTAATTGTCCCATTCCTTGGCACAGTAAATGCTTCGTTAACTAATCCAGTCAATGAAATTGTGTTGTTGGCCAGAATGACACCCGGAACTGCCGATCCAAAACCAATATAGAACGGAATCCCAACTAAACCTCCAACTAATGAAGTCAAAGCGACAGGGACTATTCCTGATGCGAATGGAATGATTGAACCTCTTCCTGCTGTAGATGGAATACATTCCCGATCAATCGCACGAATCGGTCCGAATGTACCACATCTATTTCTTAATGAGCCATTATCGCAACAATAAGATGATGCAGCGAGATTTCCACAACCACGGCAACCGTGATTTAGATTGTTTACCATAGTAACACCTCCTTTCTCTGTTATCCTATTCTCTTAGATAACGAAAGGACGGGCTCGAGACTGTAAGTTTTTCGTCTAGATTGTATGCCCAAATCTATTTTATTCATTTTTTTAAAATCCCTTTCCAAAATCCCGATGGCCTATTACCTTCATTTAAAGACTCTTCTTGAGGATCATTCTGTGGTTCAGAAGAAACTAAATCAGCACTTTCAATAGGCGCTTCGAAGTTTTCTGTACTAGCATATTTTTGTGTTTCATCTATTTGATCACCATTATTTTGTTCTATAGGAAGGCTGGTTTTTAAATCTGTTACAGACAACGCCTTAAATTGATTTTTCTTATTCCTAGGTTTAGAAAAAGGGTTTTCCTCTTGATTGGGGGAGTGAGTACTTGTATACAATACAGGGAGGTCGTTTGCTATCTGTTTTAAAACTTTAAAAGGAGGAATCGTTTTCATGTTACTTCTCTGAAAACCTATCTCCTCCTTTTCCTCCATTTGGTTTGACTCTTCAGTTAAGTTTTCCTTCTCAACACGTTCTTGTAATTCATCCAGAATTGACTGAGTGACTTTCATTTTTTCAAATAGCTCAGTTTGTTGTAGTTCAAGTTCATTGAACAATTCTTCAAGACTATTTACTCTCTTCTCGATTTGCGAATCTTCTCTCCCCTTAGAGTTTTTCAAATTTTCCAATGCCACGCGATACTTTTCAATTTTCTTTTTCAACTCTTCAATTTGATGATTATTCGTCTCCAATTTTAGTCACCTCATTCTAATGTCAAACATACAGTACTATCTTATTGATATAGAATCACTTTTGTTACAATCGTTCTGTCAGCCTAATATTCATAATAGTTTCTTTGCTAGTCCTTTTTTTGCCTATTCACTACATTTATTTTCACATATGCTACGAATGCAAGACCATTTAACTTACAGGAGGTGACAGTAACTATGGAAAATATATTACCTTGCCCTGATCAGGAGCTTATCTGTATCAATGTTGATAAGGTATATGACTGGGTAATGAAAGAGAATACGTTTGACTACTTTCTTGCTCCCTCTCCACTAACATTTTCTGGAATCACAAGTACAACAAGTTTGACCGATTCCGTTGTTTCGTGTGAGGTGACACCAGCTGCAGTAAATCCCTTTGTAATACTCCGAAGAGAGAACCGTTCGTTCATGATTGACGGCTGCTCAGTATGTTTGCAGCAACTAACTATCCAGAAAAACTTTAATCTTGTTCTTTATGTAACATTGGCCAATGGAACCGTGTTGAGAGGACCTACTCAGACAATCTCCAGATCCGAACAAGTAACTCTATGTGCTCCAGAAGGGACAGACGTAATGGTTGAATACACAGATTTGGATTGTATCATTAGTTCCCCTGGTGTTCCTACTCTTAACACCGCAACTCAACAAATCACATTCACGGGATTAGTCATTACAATTGCAACATGTCAAAGTATTCAATCCACATACCCAGTCACAGTTGAATTTCTTGCTGATTATTGCGAACCGAGAGCAGATCTAGCAATCGGAGCTTGCCCTCCTCCCGCAAAACCAGCTCAATGTCATGCCGTCTACCCTGACTGAAACATGTTTTCACAAGTAATACCAGCTCATAGAGACACATAGGATGAAGAGAGGGGAATTCCTCTCTTCATTTTTTAGGAGGTAATTTTATGCATTCCGGTACGGATTCATTGGAAACTAAACTGCAAGAACTCAGAAAGTCTACACAAGAACATATTTTGGAACTAAAAGATGCTATTGCTAATTTAACTGAGCACAAAACAAATCACATCAGTTTTTTTACTTATTCATCTAATATCGCTCACCATCTTCAATCCGACAATATGTGTCTTGCGTCATACCACATTAAAAATATAGGAAATAATCCCATTAAAAATCCTGAAATCATTCTCAAAATTTCTGAAGGATGTCCATTCTCTTTCCATGGTAAATATATTAACCCTGGTTCTCGTATACCTTCAAAACTGAAGAATGGATGGATACGTCTTAATGACCCATCAGCTTTACATGAGTTCCATTTAAAACCTTCTGAAGACACCATCATATTTCCAGGCGAAATGCTAACTTTCTCTTCTTTTCAAATCACTTGGAAGCCATCAGAAGAGTACTCAGGAAGTATAACCGGATACACTTACACAGATCAGAGAACAGACGGTGTTGCTGCGTTAAATGCTATTAATATAAGTGGAACATTAGCTGTTGAGGAGGTTAACCATGACTAATTCAAAAGGAGAGGAAATACATAATTGGTTTGATAAGATGACAGAAGCATTGATTGGTGATTTATCACAACAAGATAATCATTCAAAAAGCTGTGTTTTCTTAGACTCACAAACCATAAATTTATTAATTATTTATATGATGAATAAGGAAATGGAATTTTCAAAGAAGAATATACAACGTGGGGAACAATTTATAGATATTGAAGGAGAGATTGATGCCTTAATTGCTGAAAATAAGCAACACTTCGCTGAGCTGATAAATGAAGCGAAAAAGAAGAGTTAATTTGAAAGGAGCAGCCATGATGAATCATAACCGTTCTGAACAAGAGAATCTTATTCAGCTCCAGCAACTTGTCCTTCATTTGCAGTCTGAACTAAATAAATACAAAACAAGCCAACCTCCCACTAAAAGTGAATTGGAATATGAACAGGAAAAATTGTTGGACTCTTATAAAGAATTATTATACAAGAGTAACAAACAGCAGAGGAAGATTGATCTTTACAAGAAGCAATTTAAAAACCTCCTCCGACAAAGAGATGAAGCAAATTATGTCGTCAAAAATCTGAAAGACATGCAAGAATCCCTAAATTTTGATAAATACCAATTAAATGAGACACTATTTTCTTTCAAAGAGGACCTCCTTAAAGAAATTAAACATGCATTAAATAAAAAGAATGAAAAAATAGTGAAATTCACCAGAAATTTTAATGAAATCAATAAACAAGAGACCAATTCTCCTAAAAAAAAGATCAAAGACCCCCACTTTACCGCTAATGCCGAGGAGATTTTGAACATTAATATGAGACAGAAAGAACTAATTACTGTTCTCGAAGATTTCGTTATGCATCTTGCGAAAAACAAGAACTAATCATCCTATGATTATTAAAATAGTATTTGCTCCAAGTTTATTTACGTCTTTCACAATAAATGTTGCATGCTTATTTTTTCTGTTCTCATCTTTATAGATAGTAGAACAGTGAGTTATTGGTTGTTACTCTTTTTGTTACCATAAGATGATACAGAAGATGATTAAATATTATACAACATTAACGCCCTTACCAATTAATGGAGGGGCGCTTTTTCATGTTTTATATTGTGACAAAAAAGGGAAGTTGTTGCTGGAGACCACCATTCCAATTTACATTTATCTTACTATTTTGTCCACTAATCACTCTTCTTTCCCCACAATATGACCGCGATCAATTGCAACATACAAAAGACCGATTGCATCTGAAAGAGTCAGCTCTCCTTTTAGTAACTTTTCTCGCCATTGAGGATCTAATGATTGATCGTTTTTTTGTTCCAAACGCTTTAATACTGTAGCTGTCGAGTTAACAATTGCAGAAACTGATGGTTTGTACAGCTCAGTTTCCTCCGTTTTGGGTACTGAAGGCACTGGCTTTGGAGTCGGATTAGGAACTGTTGGTTTTATAGTACCACCTGCAAATGCAATAATTCCTTCTGCAGTCCATTGTGCGAGTTGTTCTACCTTGTTGAGTAAAATGCTTTCATCGTTCAAATTTGAGATAAACGCATATTCCACTAATACAGCCGGCATTTTTGACTCACGCAATACAGATAAATTTCCACGTTTCATTCCACGATTAGATATACCGATTTTACTTGCGATTGCTTTGTGGATAGCTGCCTGTACTTTTTTTGTTGCCTCACTAACTGTTCCGTCAAAGATAAACGTTTCAAAGCCTGATGCGTTTGAAGTGGCTGAGTTGTTGTGCAGACTTATGAAGTAATCAGCACCCCAGTTATTCGCCATATTAGCTCGTTCTGATAGTCCAATAAATACATCAGTTGTGCGTGACATTTTGACTGTGTGTCCGTAACTTTCAAGCAATGTCTTTAATCGCAAACCAACTTTCAGGACGTTATCTTTTTCCTTCGACCGTTTACCACTAGCCCCTGGATCATGTGCACCGTGTCCAGGATCAATAAAGATTTTACTCATTTTCTTTTTCCTCCTTTATGTTATTACTATGTTTACTCGTATTGCTTGAGATAGACATGCGTGCTTACAATTAATTATTTTAAATTATTACTTTGAGACCCTAGTTCAAAAATCCCTATAGCTGTCAGTCCAGCTAAGCCGTCTGCTCATAACCGCAATACAACTTTTAAGTCATTAAACGCTAATGCCGCGAAACCAATAAAAAGATCAAGTGCTAAGATTGTTGCAAGTAATCAAACTGCTGTCATTGTTCCTCCTCTCTCTTCTTGTTCAGCTGGCTGGGGGAACAACACTTCATTTCCCATCAAAAGCTTTTTTTATCGATACGGTTCAACATGGAGAACTGTATCAGCCGTTATTCTTTCTCAGATAGTTCCCGATGCATTTTTTTAAGCAAAATAAAAAGAACCACCGGAATCAGCAGCCCAATCTGTCCACATTTTTCTAATATTCTTATCACTCCATTTACAACAAAAAAACGTTACGTCAAGGAGCACTCCCCCCCGTGTGAGTCCTGTCCACCTGATATCACTATATATACAAATGCTACTTCCATACCTATCATTACGAACATACCTACTTTTTTATAACGCCAACGAAACCTATTTTGCTATCCTAGAATTTTGCCAAATACAAACTTAACAATTTCATAACCCCATCGAGAATCATAAAAAATATGAGGACAACAACCGAATCGTTAATAACGCCGTTGAAATAAGTCTGGAAACTGATGAATGGCTCATAGATACCTCAAAACCCTCCAACTTCCAAGTGCATCACCTATTTCCCCCTCCATCTTTCCCACTCTCTTATCTCTTTCTACAAAAAAAAGAATGCCCTATGTGGACATCCTCGACTTGAGCATTTCTATATATTAATTTCTTCTAGATTCATCAAGCAGTATACAAAACGCTTCATTCTTATTGATAAAATAATATAAATATACTTCTGTAAGAATAAATTGTTCACCATTGTAGGTGCACTGAAAGCTGTAAACGATTCTAATTTTAAGAGAGGGTGTAAATATGTAAGTGTTACAATATAGATTAGGTATTCGAATCATCAAAACGACTCAAAATATTTATTCGCACATCACTGAAAAGGACGATGAAAAAGCGAGTGATGTCTTCCAGAATTTGCTGTAATTTTGGCGTTTCTCTGGAATTGTTCATTCAAGCACAAAAAAAACAGACCCTAGGCATCCGGCCTAATAGGTCTGTCTTGGAGAAGTATCGTTGTTCCGACGATACTTCCGAGGGTTTGGCACCCAATGATTCCTACTGGGCTCGAACCAGCGACCTCTACCCTGTCAAGGTAGCGCTCTCCCAGCTGAGCTAAGGAATCGGGAATGTTTCAATCGACTTTAATGACAAGCACTCGTTTAAAATAAACGATTTGTCACTAAGCACATCTATGATAATACCATGAACTTCATCTTTGCGCAATACGATTTTGTAAAATAGTTTTAGTATCTAGTTTCCCCATTCACCTATCACTGCCCAATGCATACATTGAAGTAGGGAGTTTTCGGATAGGAGGGCACGCCGTGGTAAATCCTGATAGTCTGGATTTCATAGACATTGATGTCGGCGGGCAAGCCGCCAAAATAGATGTGATTGGTAGTGTCATCACCATTATCGGAGAATCCATCTCAACCTATGCTGCTGTGCTCGCAATTGAAGAAGAAAAAAAAGAAAAAAAGAATTCTCCAAACAATGAGGATTTAGTGAATGAGTTAAAAGAGATGAAAGAGCAAATCCTGTATCTTACGAATGAAATTCAATCACTTAAGAAAAACCAAAGCAGGGATAGTCCATGGCGCCTTTGAAAAGGCGATGGTGCTGTCCCTGCTTTAATTGTTTTATAGTAGCAAAGTACTTTTTACTTTGAAAGTTCATCCAGAGCTAAAACCTTCAACGAAAGCAGTTCTTCTTCAGTGAGACGGCCTTCAACTTGTTGCAATAATTGCTGTTGCTCTTGTGCAGTCATCCCAGACTGTGCTTTTTTCTGTATATCTTGCAACTCGCTAATACTGAACTTCTTGAGTACAACTCGAGTGGCCTGTTCTTTAGTTTGAATAGGTAATTTACTGCGATCCGCTGTTTTTGCGTCTTGCAAATATGCCTGAACTTCTGGATTGCTATTGATTTCTTGTTTGACTGAATCCAGTTGTCCACTACTTTCCAACTGAGTAGTGACTTGATCCATTGCTTTGTCAGCTATCCAATTCGTTCCAAAATAATATGCAGCTCCGACTAGTAGTGCAACTACAATTACTGTCATCATCAGTTTTTTGATAAACCTCACGTTCGTCTTCCTCCTTCATTTCATTATTCATTAGACGTTCATCACATTACAATGTTTCAAAAAACAAGCCCGCCTGCATAGTATGACAGACGGGCTGGAATTATACAGTTGCGGTTTCTTCTTCTTTGTTTTTGTCTTTAGTGACTAGTTGAATTGCAAACAGAATAACAAACAATCCTAGTCCGATGAAATCCGTTTTCGTTTCTGGATAGATTAACATCATTCCAGTCGCAACCGTAATGATCCGTTCAATCCAGTTGATTCTTCGATACCAGAAGCCAATCAGACCTGCTCCTATCGCTATCATTCCAATAATCGCCGTGACGGTCACCCAGATAATTTCACCAATACTCGATTCAATCATGAGCATCGCAGGGTTAAATACAAACATATACGGAATAATGAATGCCGCGATGGCAAGTTTGGCCGATGTGACACCGGTCTTAATTGGATCTCCACCTGAGATTCCAGAAGCTGCAAAAGCTGCGAGCGCAACTGGCGGTGTGATATCTGCAATAATGCCAAAGTAAAATACGAACAAGTGAGCAGAAATCGCAACGACTACTGGTACTGTTGCGTCAGGTGTATCCAACATCAGCAACGTAATGATTGCTGGTGCTGCAATCGTAGAAGTGATGACATAGTTCGCAGTAGTTGGTGAACCCATACCAAGAACGATTGCAGCAAACATTGTAAAGATAAGCGTCAGCAAAATGTTTCCGCCTGCAGCTGATACAAGGCCATTTGCTAAACTTAGTCCAAGACCTGTTTTTACAACTACCCCTACTATAATACCTGCACAAGCTGTCGCTGCAGCTACAGCGAGTGCTGTACGTGCACCGTCAACGAGTGCTTGAATAATATCTTTAAATCCGAGACGTGTCTCTTTGTTAAACGAACTCACAACAAGGGTTAGCACAATACCAAGTAACGCTGCTTTCATCGTAGGAATTCCAAGTAATAAGAATACGATGATTCCGATGATAGGGAGTAGTAAGTAAATTTTCTTTAATGTTTCTTTACGGTTCGGAATCTCTTCAGGCTTCATCCCCTGTAGTCCGACCCGCTTTGCTTCGAAGTGTGTCATAATCCAAATACCTGTGAAATACAGCAATGCTGGAATTGTAGCAGCTTTGGCAATTTCCCAATAAGTCACTCCGCCAATGAATTCAACCATCAGGAATGCAGCAGCTCCCATGATTGGTGGCATAATCTGTCCACCAGTTGACGCAGCAGCTTCAACCCCGCCAGCGAACTCTTTTCGATAGCCTAGTTTTTTCATCATAGGAATCGTATAAGAACCAGATCCAACAACGTTTGCTACAGAACTACCGGAAATTGTTCCTTGCAGAGCACTTGAGAAGATTGCAACTTTTGCAGGTCCACCTGTCAATTTACCTGCTAGGACAACCGCTAAATCATTGAAGTAGTTGCCTACGCCCGTTTTCACAAGGAATGCTCCGAACAACAGGAACACGAAAATGAAAGTGGCAGATACACTAATCGGTGTCCCTAGGATTCCGTCTGTTGTAAAGAACATCAACTGGACAAGATTATCTAAATTCTGCCCTCTGTGTGCTAGGAATCCTGGGAAATAAGGTCCGAAAAATGCATAAACTAAGAACACAGCTGAAATAATAGTAATTGGTAAACCTACTGCACGACGAGCAGCTTCCATCGTTAATAGGACAGCCAATATCCCAACGATCAAGTCTAAATCAGACACACGACCTACTCTTAATACGAGTTCGTTCATATTGAGTGGCCAGTACAATCCGACACCAATAGAAAGAAGGGATAAGATCATATCATAAAATGGAACTTTGTTGCGTTTCTCCCCTGGCTTTTTACGTGCCGGAAACAGGAGGAAAATCAGAGATAGCGCAAATCCTAAGTGAATCGATCGCTGAATATAGGCTGTGAACGGTGTTCCGATTGAGGTATACAATTGAAAAATTGAAAATGCCAACAGACCAAAAAACACAATCTTGCCAAGTATACCTGCTAAATCCCTCGTGTTGGATTCAGGATCGTATTTTTGAAGGAGCTCCAACTGTTCCTTTTCGGAAAGTGTTTCGAACCGCTCGTCATTTGGATCCGTTATCGGAACCACTTTCTGTTCTTTCTTTCGCTTTGCCATTCAAGTTGACTCCTTTCATTATTTCATATAGGGTTAATTTTTTCACACGAAATTCGTATGAATGACCACGTTCCAAATAAGCTTTTAAATCCGTTTCTTTCCCTTTATATCGAAATGCTAATTGTGCATCTACATCTCCAATATAAAGTACAAAAGAATCGACTACTTTATCCTCATATGTAAGTGTATAAATGCCATCTTCCGTCACAGATAATGTTTCTCCTTCTTCTGCATATCCCGGAAGACCAATTCCAACATCTTCATAACGCATCGTTAAGAATTTTAACGAACTGTCCGTCTGTACTTGATAGGTTTCTAGTACATCTGTTAAAAAAATCGAATGGACATATCTGATTTGAAATTCCGAGTCATCCGATAAAAGTCGATACGTCATCTTAGGATCTTCCGTCCTCGTTTCTGTAAAGGTATACGCTCTTTTTAAAGGAATCGTTAGACCCCCGACAATCAGAAAAACTACAATGAGTAATCCAAGCGGAATCCCCCATCGTTTCATCCGCTCACCTCTTTATACAGTTCTATGAATGCAGAAGGGACGGATGAAGCATCGATCGCCTCACCGCCCCATTCTATCATTCAACTCTTATTTGTTTACTTCGTCAAAGTACTTTTGAGCACCTGGGTGAACTGGAATACCTATTCCGTCAAGCCCAGTTTCAGCTTTGATCAGTTTACCCTTTGCGTGTTGAAGTTTTGGTGCGTTGTCGTAAATTGCTTTTGTAATTTCATAAGCAAGTTCTTCAGGAACTTCGTTTTGGATAACAAGCATAGCTCCTACTGAAACAGTAGGTGTATCTTCAGCCAAACCATAAGTTCCAGCTGGAATAACTTCCTTAGCATAGTACTTATACTTGCTGATGAGCTCATCTGCTTTGTCATCTTCAACAGGTACTACGAATACTTTTGCTACTGCGTTTAGGCCTTCAACAGCACCAGTTGGTGTTCCTGCAGTGATGAATGCTGCATCGATCTGACCCGCTTGCAAACTTTCTTGAGACTCCCCAAAGTCCAAGTTTTGTGGCTTAATGTCATCCATAGACAATCCGTGGATTTCAAGAAGCTGCTCTGCGTTCGCATACGTACCAGAACCAGGAGCACCGACAGAAACTTTCTTACCTTTCAAATCATCAAATGTTTTAATCCCCGTCTTGTCCAGTGTTACAAGTTGTACAGTTTCAGGATAAAGTGCACCAATTGCAGAAACTGTATCGACTTTATCGTCTTTAAACATCATTTCGCCTTCTTGTGCATAATACGCGATATCCGTTTGTACGAAAGCGATTTCAGCATCTCCATCTTTCAGTGCTGTCATGTTAGCTGCAGATGCTTGAGATACTTCAGCTGATGTTTTCACACCTGTATCCGATTCGATGAACTCTGCAATGGCGCCACCAAGAGCGTAGTACGTACCTTGCGTTCCGCCAGTTAAAACACTGAGGAACTTGTATTCTTTATCACTGCTATTTGAATCCCCTTTTGCTCCATCATCCTTCGCTGCATCGTCTGATGTACCACACGCTGCAAGTGCAAGCACTGCAATGAGTAGCATCGAGATGAGCCCTAAAAGTTTCTTATTCATTCAATTACCCCCTATTTAACTATTCGTCTAGTAATGTATATTCTACCATGTAAGCGGGTTCAATTGTCAATCTTTTTCAGAAAACAAAATCATTTGAAACCGTTTTCATTATGTATACATAAAAAAGAAAAGAGCGATTTACACTCTTTTCATCTGTAGTTTTTAGTCATTTCCTTACTTCGCAGCATCCTTTACATCGTCGAATGTCAATCCGGCTTCCTCCAGATCTCGGGACCGATGGGCAATTCGAGCTGCCGCACATGATGCAACACTGGCAACTAGATCATCTAAAAATGTATGGACTTTATTTCCTTTTTTAGTATCTAAATCATTTATAATACCGACTTTGTTTTTATCTAAGTGACCAAACGTCGTCACTGCAATCGAACCATACGTAAATACGGCTCCTAGAGCAATTGTTTCATCCACTCCGAAAAGACCTTCATCCGATTCGACGATATCTTGTAACGGTTTAGATAATTTGCCTTGTTCACAAAGCTCGTCCAGCTCGATACCAACTAAAATTGCATGTTGAAGTTCGCGCTTTTTCAATACATTCACAACAGAGTCCACACACTGTTCAAGCTGCAGTTCTTCATTATAAGGCGCTTGCATTTCATAGACGATTTTCGCGATATCTAACAGCTCTACACCTCGGCGCTGCAACGCTTCTTTTGTTGCAACTGCAATTACTTCTGACCGTACTTTGCTTTTCCCGTCAAACATGCTACCATCTCCTTCTAATTTCTAGCTGTCCCCACTGTCCACCAATCGTGCACATTATACCCTCTAACCATCCTATGTTACAATCTCCTTGAATAGACTTGTGAGGGGGTTACTTTATGAACAACGGAAAGATTCATGATATTCAATTTTATAGCAAAGAACTTCAGGAGGAAATGGAGCTCCTTATTTACCTTCCGTATAACTATTCTCCACTATATAAATACTCTATCCTTTTCGCATCAGATGGGAAAGACTATTTTCAGTATGGTAGAATCGGGAAAGTTATAGATGAATATTTAGATAAGGAAGAGATTGAAAATGTAATCGTTGTCGGCATTCCATACAAATCTGTTGCTGAACGCCGTAGAATGTATCATCCAGACGGAGATCGTCAAAAAGACTACATCCGTTTCCTCGTGCATGAACTCGTTCCTTATATAGACGAGCATTATCCCACTTACCAAATTGGTGGAGGGCGTGGACTTATTGGTGATTCTCTTGCTGCCACAGTTTCTTTACAGGCTGCATTACAATACCCAAATTGTTTTGGCAAAGTAATACTCCATTCACCTTATGTGGACGAAAAAGTACTTGAAGCCGTAAATTCGGCTAAGAACCCATCAGGTCTATCGGTTTATCACGTCATTGGAACTGGAGAAACTCAAGTTTCTACGACTGTCGATGGAAAACAAGACTTTTTGACTCCAAACCGTGAGCTCAACAAATTATTTGGAAATAAAGGATTTCCGTACTTCTATGAAGAATTTAATGGAGAGCATACCTGGAAATATTGGCAACCAGATGTGCGTCGTGCTGTCCAAATGGTATACGGACAATAACCAATCGGACAATTCCAAACAATTCTGCTATACTTGAATGAAGAATTGTATTCACTTTCCTAAGGAGGTTTTTCACATGAAATACGGCGTTGTAGCATTTCCATCAAAAAAATTGCAAGATCTAGCAAATGGATATCGCAAACGGTATGATCCTCACTACTCTCAGATCACTCCTCATATGACGGTAAAAGGTGTTTTCGATGCAGATGAAACTGAAATTAGAAAAGTGGCTGAAGCATTGCGTAACGTAGCAATGAAAAACAAGCCATTCGAACTAAACGTTTCAAAAGTAAGCTCTTTTGCGCCAATAACAAATACTATATATTTTAAAGTTGCCCCAAATGAGGAGTTACTTGCTTTGCACAAAGCTCTCAATAATGAGGATTTTTTCGGTCCACAACCACAATATGCTTTCGTACCTCACATCACAATTGCTCAAAGTCTAACTTCCGGTGAGCATGATGACATTATCGGTCAATTGAAGATGCTTGGTGCAGATCACTCAGAAATCATCGATCGCATCCATCTTCTGTACCAACTAGAGGACGGCTCGTGGACAGTATACGAAACGTTCCGTCTACAAGAGGAAAACTGATTTGTACGAGGTAAAGATTGCCGCGTCTGAACAAGAACGTGAAGCTGCATTTACTGTACGGAAGAAAGTATTTGTAGAAGAACAAGGTGTTCCCCTAACGATGGAAATTGACGAACACGACACGTCTGCATCCCATTTTGTCGTCTATGATGGGCCGAAAGCAATTGCTGCTGGCCGCATCAGAAGTATCGCAAATGAAGTGGGTAAAGTGGAACGTGTCTGTGTATTAAAAGAATATCGTGGTCAACATCTTGGTGTCCTAATTATGAACGCTCTTGAGGAACATGCAAAAAAGACTGGCATCCACAAAATCTTGTTGAATGCCCAGTCTTATGCAATTCCTTTTTACGAGAAACTTGGGTATGGAGTCACTTCTCCCGAATTCATGGATGCGGATATTCCCCATCGCGCCATGGAAAAACAAATGGACCCAGCACTTTAGAATATTAAAAAGCATATTTAAAAGCCCCATTCCAATTTTAGGAATGGGGCTTTTTTTGAGGGTGCTTATTATGCGTATTCGTTTACAGCCAGACCTTTTCCTACCACCGCTACAACTTGTTTTGACAGAATTGTAGGGTCCGGTTGGATAAAACCTTTTTTAGCTGGAGACAATGGACGTTGCTGATTCGCACTTTTACCAAACTCCCCTTCAGAATTCCTTTCCCGCTCACGTCGAAGAACTCGTTGCCATTCTTCGTAATCTGCCTGTGATTTAATAGATTGGACTCTGTCAATATAAGAAATAGCAGGCGAAGCTTCCTCCAAGCGGTTTGCATACATTTGTGATTGGATATTCTGAATCGGCAGCAGGTAACCCATTGCCTCCACCTTCTTTCTCGTTTAAGTTGTTAGTTCACTATACCCGGTTGCTAGGGAAGCTAAACCTATTTCTTTATTTCCCTAACATCCTTTGAATATCTGCAATATTTACAGGCTGACCACTAGAAACAAGTGAATTGACTAGTTCATCTTCTAAATGTTGGGGTACATTTTTATTCGCAAGCATCCCGACATTTTGAATAATCCGTCTCACTTGTCGTTCATCTTTAAAATCAGCATGTTGTATGGCATTCGCGAGTGCAAATACTTCTGTCATCGGCACACCAGTTTTAGATTCTATTTTCTTGAAGAAGGAGTCATTCATACTCCCAGTTCCCCCCTCTCATTTAGCAGAACGTACTTCCAACAATAATCAGCAAAATGAACAAAACAACTAACAAGACGAACGTAGAGCCGCCTCCTTGATTACAACCACGGTCATATCCACCTTCATAGCGCGGTTCTCCGTAACAATAGTTTCCGTACATAAGAAAATCCCCCCTCTCTTCCCTGTATCCTATGCAAAGACACAGCGAAGCGGGCGGGACATTCGCATATTTATTTTTAGTTGGTGATTTAGATGGTTCCTTTTGACTTAAATACGAGAGAAGCGACGAAACCGAAAATGATGGCTGCACTGATACCCGAACTTGTCACTTCAAACATTCCCGTCAGAACACCTATGATGCCATGCTTCTCAGCCTCAGCGAGGGCTCCGTGTGTAAGTGCATTCCCAAAAGATGTGATTGGAATCGTTGCACCTGTACCAGCAAAATCGATCAGCGGTTCATACAGTCCGAAGCCATCCAAAATGGAGCCTGCAACCACTAATGTACACAATGTGTGTGCCGGGGTGAGTTTGCCTACGTCCATCATCAACTGCCCGATGACACAAATGAGTCCCCCTACTATAAAACTTGTTATAAAAATGGATAGCAATTTAAACCACTCATTTCATTTGGATTTCCACTGCATGCGCAATACAGGGAATCGTATCGCCTTGCTGATAAGATAGAGGGGACATTAATGAACCAGTCGCAATCAGTAACACGCGCTTATATGTTCCGGACAGCAGCTTATCATACACTTCCGAGAAATAAGCAGATGCCGAGCATCCCGAACCACTTGCTCCTGCAAGAAATTCTGGATGTTTGCCATAATACTCTGCTCCCGCATCCCGAAAAGTACTCGAAACATCATATTCCCAACGGTCAAGTAACGTTTTAAATAGCTCGAATCCGATTTTCCCTAAGTCCCCAGTCATGATCAAATCATAATCTTCAACTGTCGAACCGTGACCTTCCAAATGACGTTTAAACGTATCTGCAGCAGCAGGTGCCATAGCTGCCCCCATATTTAACGGATCTGTCAATCCTAAATCCGTAACTATTCCAATCGTTCCGCACGTAATAATCGGCGCTCCTTCTATATGAGGGATAATCGTAGCTACTCCAGCTGCACTTACGGTCCATTGAGCTGTAGCTCCTTTTTGACTTCCGTATTGAAGAGGATAACGAAATTGACGTTCAATAGCATTGTGCTGACTGGAGGACCCCGCTACTACTAATTCAGCCATTCCAGATTCCGTTAACAATGCAGCCATTAATAGAGAGGAAACAGAAGTTGCACAAGCTGAAAACATTCCAATATAAGGAACCCCTATTGTGCTTGCCGCAAAGTTGGAAGGAGTCATTTCATTCACTAAATCGCCCATCAAAACAAACTCGGCATCTGTGGGGGTCTTGTCCAGCTTACTCAATGCAATCATGCAAGCATCTTCCATCATTTTCGCATGGCCTTGCTCATTCGTCTTTAATCCGCAACGCTCGTCATCATAATTCTTGTCGGCATACTTGGAAAAGGGACTCTTCTTCGTTTCCAAAGGCCCTACCGTGACACCAGTTGATGCAATCACTGGATTAGATGCAAATGTCAATAACCCTCGTTTGTTTACCAAGATACCACTCCTAATCCAACGAGTATCGTTTTAATGAGAGCAACTACAAATGCCGAAAAGACACCATATAAAATGACGGAACCTGCCAGTTTAAACATATTGCCTCCGACACCTAATACGTAGCCCTCGGATCTGTGTTCGATTGCCGCGGATATCATGGCATTTCCAAATCCCGTAATCGGTACGGCGCTTCCTGCTCCACCGACCTGTGCGATTTTTTTATAGTATCCGAACCCTGTTAATAACATGGAGATAAAGATCATCGTGGCCACTGTCGGATTACTTGCCGTTCGTTCAGTGAAATCAAAAAAAGTAATATAGAAAAGAGCAACGAATTGACCAATAAAGCAAATGAAACCTCCAACAACAAATGCTAATATACAATTTTTTAAATACTTCGGTTTGGGTGTAATCTGTTGTTCAAGTTGCTGATATTTTTTTTCATCCATTAGGTCTCTTCCTTTACCAATGCACTAATTTTTTTCATCTTTTTTAAATAGTTCTGTTCATTCTCTTTTTCGATTAACTTGTTTGTTTCCAACAACACTTTGCTATCTGCGGATACCGTAATTTTCAGGTCCGGATACATTTTCTCCAGCTCTTTCGTAAGTTCCTTGGCAATCTTACGCTTTTTAAATCTTTCAAAGGTATTAACGCGTAACCCCGCAATCAACCGATCATCATGGATCAGCATGACTGCATTTTTAATACGCTTATCTTCTTTCAACAACGTTTCCGCTTGTTGTTCATCTATATCTGTTGTATTAACGGTTTTAAAACCAATCGAAGTCGAGCAACCCGCCAGCAGAACTAGGATGAAAACAAGGAGCAGTATTTTACGAATCGCCATCCCCTCCTTTTTTAACCAGTATGCCTTTTTTGTATGCATTTTATTCATAACGGTTCAAGCGCCCTGCCAATAGGTAGCTGAATGCCATAAGGTATAGAGAACAAACGAGAGGAGGAAATGATCAATGAGTTGTGGATGTGGAAAGAACGAAAATACGGGGGATAAGGTGAATCCGATTCAAGGACACTGTGTTTGTGAGGCAGTTCGCTTCATTAAACGCCTTCAAGATACGCACACAGATGAAGATTGCTTCGACTGTGATACAGACTGCTTTATGAGACCGCTTGGCAGTTTAGTAAGTCCTGCAAGCGAACGTTTCAATACACGGGTGTTTTCTTTACTAACAGAGGACGGTGACTTCTTTAAAGCGATGTATCGTCCTAAGAGCCATACACATCATCATGGCATCAATTGTTTCTCTGTATTCTTCAGAGTCCAAAACATTTTTGACAATTGCTGCGCAACATTGATGGTGCTTGAGCCTCTAGACAAAGACGGAAAACCAGTCGATATTACTGACTGTGGTAAAATTTGCCTTGACAAACTTTGCAAAGTCGAGCGCTTCAGAGCAACAAAGTCTTGTATCACGGTTGACTTGAATTGTTTCTGTGCAATCCAATGTATCACAGATACATTTGTTACACAGTGCAACACACCAGCATAAGCATCATCCCCGCGATGCACGAAAGGAGACTCCCCACTTGGGTAGTCTCCTTTTTATTCGTATTAAAAAGCGTCTCAGACTAGTTAGCCTGAGACGCTTTTTCATGTGAACGGTGTTCCTTTCCAGAACACTTCCTCGATTTCCTGTAAGTCCAGCGTCCGTATTTCATCCATATCTTTGCTTTCTTGCTTCACTTCAATCGCAATCTGCGAATCGGTCATAGCGGAGATACCGCCTGTCAGTAATTGACCGTTCACCAAGAATTGGAGAGGACGATAAGCATTGCGAGGAAACGGTTCAGCTAAGTAACGTAACCTTTTGACGACTGGAGACTCTACCGTTGCTTCAATCACTTGTTGAAGTACTATGTCTTCTTGAGGCACTGTTTCTTCTTGAGAATGTTCGTTTTGTTCCATTAGTTCAGGGTCATTACCTGACCAATAAATAGACGTACTCTCTTCTTTAACAACCTCGACAATCGTTACCATAGGGGGGCCGTCGATAAAAAGCAAAGGAACTTGAAGTGAAATATGCGCCACATCCTTTTTACTGCATTATATGCAACATCTGCCCATGCGTGACTGACGTTATAGAAGGTTGATGAATGTGGTCGCTAATCCTAAGTAAATTAAAATACTGATCAAGTCATTCAATGTGGTGATGAACGGACCTGAAGCGACAGCTGGGTCTATCTTCATTTTGTGCATAAACAAAGGGATGAACGATCCAGAAATAGTTGCCGCAAAAATCGAAACGAAAATTGCTGCTCCTACTAGCATTCCGATCACCAATTCGTGTTTCCAAAAAAAGATCAAACCGATTACAAAGACTCCACATATGAATCCGGTAATTAATCCGGTTCCCGCTTCTCTTATTAATAATTTGAGTTTACTTTCATCTTCGATATCCCGTGTTGCAATTCCTCGGACCGCAACTGCGAGAGCTTGTGTACCACTGTTACCAGCAGTTCCTGCAATTAAAGGAATAAATGCCGCTAGCAATGCAACTTGTGAAATCGTATCAGTAAACATATCAATCAAGTTTGCCGTTATCATCCCAAGTATAAGTAAAATAATAAGCCATGGTACTCGTTTCTTCGCTGCAGATAATGAATTTTTGTCAAATGTATCCATATTTGATACACCGGCTAATTTCGAGTAGTCATCCGATGCCTCTTCTTCGAGGACATCTAGCACGTCATCGACTGTAACAATTCCGAGTATATGTTGCTGAAAATCTACGACTGGTACAGCAAGCAAGTTATAGTCTTGTGTTGTACGGGCAACGTCTTCCTGATCGTCTGACACGAGTACACTGACAACACGTTCATTCATAATGGTGTTAATCAGGACATCCTCTTCAGAGGTAATCAAGTCACGTAACGATACAACCCCGGTTAGCCGGTTGTCATCATCCACAACAAAGACGTAGTAAATTGTTTCAGCACTTGGAGCCTGAATGCGAAGGATATTCATGGCAGATCGAACAGTGGAATTCTCGGGAACTGTGACATACTCAGTCGTCATGATCGATCCAGCTGTGTGTTCTTCGTAGTGCAATAGCTCCTTGATTTGAGCAGCTGCTTCTTTGTCCATGAGTGTCAAATAGCTGACACTTTGGGACTTATCGAGTTCTTTCAGGACATCGACCGCGTTATCCACAAACATGTAAGAAATCATCTCTGCGGCATACGTCGCCTCCATCTCCTGAAGGAACTCTTCGTATTCGTCTTCATCAATTTCACTTGTTTCAAAAATCTCCGCCATTTCTTTAGGAGATAAGAAGTAGTACATCGTTTTCCGAAGTTCAGCTCCAGCCTCTTCATAGAAGATTGCGCGATCATAAGGATGTAGTAGCAAATACTCATCACGGAACGCTTTGATATCTTGCCGTTCTAAATCTTCTCGTAGCTTCTCTTCGTTAAAATCCACTTCTTCATTGCGGTCCTCTGTTGTTTCCATGGCTACACCTTCCTTTCTTTTCGCCATTTGGCACTACTCCTGTATACTACTTGTGTACTTTACAAATACTTCGTAAAAGGGAGTGTATTTATATGTTCGATATTATCGGTGACATACATGGTTGTTATGATGAACTGCTTGATTTACTAGACACTCTAGGCTATTCCCTAAAGTCCGGAATTCCAATCCACCCCTCTGGCAGAGAGATTGCATTTGTCGGAGATGGCATGGATCGGGGACCTTCGTCCTTACAAGTGATGCAACTTTTGTTTGCGATGCAAGACAAAGGTCAACTCATTTATTCCCCGGGAAATCATTGTAACAAATTATATCGTTTTGCTAAGGGCAATGATGTGCAGCAAACGCACGGGCTAGAGACTACGGTTGCAGAGCTTGACTCTTTGCCCAAAGAAAAACGAGCGCAAACGCTAAAACGATATCGACAGTTCTACGAAGAGCTGCCTCTTTATCACCAGTTAGACAGCGAAAAACTTATCATCGCACATGCTGGGCTACCTGAGCAATTGATAGGCGCTCCTCCGTCAAGAACCGTACGCACATTTGTCCTCTATGGAGATATCTCAGGAAAAACATTATCAGACGGACGCCCTGAACGCCGTGATTGGGCGAAGTCTTATCATGGAACCCCATGGATTGTTTATGGACATACCCCAGTTGAAGAGCCCCGTTTTAAACATCACACGGTAAATATTGATACAGGATGTGTGTTTGGAGGTAAACTGACAGCGCTCCGGTGGCCAGAACTTGAAACCGTTTCGGTAGCTTCAAAACAACCGTTTCAACCTGAGAAGTTTACCGTGTATTCTTCTTGAGATTTCGGTTCCACCGGCATAAGCCTTAACAGATCACCTGGAAGTTCACTCGCATATGTAACGTTTTCGTTTGTAGAAGGATGCTTAAACCATATCGATGCACAATGAAGAGCTTGCCGTGTGATTAAGTCACATGGACCTCCATACAAGTCATCCCCAAGCAAAGGATGTCCGACATGCGCCATATGTACACGGATTTGATGGGTTCTCCCTGTATGCAGTTGGAGCTCAACAGCCGTATATCGACTGTTGCACATTTCAAAACGACCCGTAACACGTACATCGGTACGTGCATATTGCCCATCTGGACGAACCATTCGCTCAATAATGCTTCCGTCTTTTCTACCAATCGGCGATTCTATCGTAAACGCTTCTTCAATTACCCAACCACTTACGAACGCAATATACCGTCTACCAAACCCTGTTTGCTGCATTTGCGTGCTCATGAGGTGATGGATATGACGATTTTTTGCGATACAGACAACACCGGATGTGTCTGTGTCCAAGCGGGTTACTACGTGAACTGTCGCAGGATGGTGTTCAACTGAGTATTTCCCATAAATTGTATTTGCGAGAGTTCCATTTGGATGATTCCTTGATGGAATAGTTCCTTGCCCAGCAGGTTTTTCCACAATTAGAATCGAATCGTCTTCGTCTAAAATAGAAAGTTCTCCATGCTCTGGCTTCAACCCATTACCTATCTCTTCAGGAGGAAATTCAATAATTACGTGATCCCCCAGTTCAAGCATCCACCGGACAGTTCGTTCTTCTCCGTTCACTAAAATCTGACCGCCGTCAAATTTAACGGCAGTCAATGCTCTTTTGGATATACCTTTCTTCTTAAGAAAGTCTCTTAGAAGGATCCGCTCTTCTGTGATAAATTTTAGTAACAGCGTCGAAACGTTACTTTTCTTCATCGCTAGCAACAAACGACTCGGACACCCGTTTCCAAAATGGGAAAGGTCTAAAACGAGCGAACGAAATTCGTTCCTTCGATACTTTGTATTCGATGGACTTCACATCTTTTTGAAGCAACTGCAGGTGGTCAACAGTTACCATGAAATCAGGTCCCTTTACTGGTTTTAATAGACATGAATGATGTGATGGAAGGACTAACGGTGAGCCTACAGTCCGGAATACCCGGTTATTTATGGACGCCATCTCAGTCAGTTGCATGCATGACAAAGAAGGATGCAAAATCGCACCATTCAATGACTTACTATATGCAGTTGAACCGGATGGTGTGGACATGCATAAACCATCTCCTCGGAATCGCTCAAAATGTTCTCCGTTCAGTTCCACATCCATAACAAGAGTGACTTCCGGTGATTTAATCGTCGATTCGTTCAAGGCAAGATACGTAGATTTTTCTTCGGAATGCGTATATGAAATTTCCACTTCTAGGAGTGGATATTGCACGACATGATAGTCTTTTCGTGCAATCATAATGACTAATTTCTCGATTTCTTCAGGCTTCCAATCTGCATAAAACCCAAGATGGCCTGTGTGGATTCCGACAAATGCAGTTTCGTTCAGTCGATGCACATACTTATGAAAACCATGCAATAACGTTCCATCTCCACCGATTGAAAGGACGATATCTGGCTCAACCTCGTCATATTCCAAACCAAACTCCACCAAATATTCTTTTGCCTCCGCCATCAAACGGTTAGATAACTCATCACCGCGTGATTGGATCACAAACTTCATCATTCTGGTTCCCCCTTCCATGAGGTATCTTGAATATCTCGTTTTTCCGTTTCTTTAAACGAACTGAAGTACGATTGTGCTTCATGAATTTCATCTCGGATTAATGACATTTCTTCATCTAATCGAAAAGCGGCTTCAGCAGCTCCTTCAAGTCTTTGTCGAATCACATCCGGGAGCTCGCCTTGGTACTTATAATTTAAAGAATGCTCAATTGAGGCCCAAAAATTCATCGCAAGTGTCCTTATTTGAATTTCAGCAAGAATCGTCTTTTCACCATGAATCGTCTCGACAGGATATTCAATAATAATATGGAACGAGCGGTAACCGCTCTGCTTTTTGTTCGATATGTAGTCTCTCTCTTCGACAATCTTTAAGTCATTCCGCTGTCTAAGCATGCCAACTACACTGCCGATATCATCGACAAACTGACACATTATCCGAAGCCCTGCAATGTCAGGTACTTCAGCAGCAAGTTCTGGAGATGGCTCGAATGGAATGTTTTTTTCGAGAGTTTTGTCATAAATGCTTGCAAGCGGTTTAACGCGTCCTGTCACAAACTCAACTGGCGCATGCAAGTCTTCCAACTTGTATTGGTGCCGCAAGCCTTTTAACTTCACCTTAAGCTCCACAACCGCTTGCTTATAGGGAGCAAGAAAATCATTCCACATTCTCATACAAATGCCTCCTCCCGTTCGTTCACGTTAGCTAGTTTGTTGTAGTGTCTGTTTGAATGCTTGCTCCACAGCGAACATGAACTCTTCTCCGTAATTTCCATTACCTTCTATATTAAAAATCAACATCATCAATTCTTCTGTAAATCCAATTAGTTGAACAGATCCATCTTCACACTCTATTAAAGGATCCCCATTATCCATTTCAATAAGTTGTTCCATGAGTGCCCATACTTCTTGCGTAAAATGCAGGTACTGATATTCTTCTCCATCTTCAAATAGATACACAAAACTAAGTGCATCTGAATCAGTAATCATCTTCCCTGAGGGGGAATCTCCAAGCATTTTTGTCGTCCCATCATAAGTGAAACAAACGGTTCCTTCTTTTAATTGTCCTTCAGTAATTCGATGTTCTATACGCACTTTTCCCTCTTCCCTTCCCCAATCAGTCAGTATGAATAGTTTACCATAGAGTCGTCACTGTTGCAGTCAGGTTTGTGCTTTCAGCCATGAAATTGATATACTGAAAGAAGAACTAGAATTGCCACGGATGATTAAGTATCAGAAAGGATCGATTAGTATGGACACGAAAATGATTCGTACACTGTTCGAATTGAATTCACTACAGGCTCTAGGGGCTGTTCACTCTGCAACCGAAACGAATACAGGAGGCACGGATTTCTTTCAATCGTTATTAAACGAAATGACGAGTGAGAGCTCCATTTCTGATTCGCTTTCAAGCTTCTCAGCGACAACACTTGGTAGTATTCAATCTCCACAAGGGATGAATTCGTTTGCGTTCTACTCACCTCCATCTGTCCATTCGCCTACTGATGCAACTCAATACATTGACCAAGTTTCAGCGAGCAGACCACCGCTCTCGTATAACGGAGGTAGCGTCAGCACAGCTTATGCGCCATTAATCAGCAAAGCTGCAAAAAAATATGACGTTCCACCTAGTCTGATTGCCGCTGTCATCAAGCAAGAATCAAATTTCAATAAAGATGTAGTTAGCCACGCTGGTGCAACAGGACTTATGCAACTCATGCCCGGCACGGCAAAGTTTCTTGGTGTTTCGAACGCATCCGACCCCGAACAAAATATTATGGGTGGTGCTAAATATTTACGACAAATGCTCGACCAGTTCGGAGGCGATTTGAAATTATCGCTTGCTGCTTATAACGCAGGTCCAGGAAACGTCCGTAAATACGGAGGAATCCCTCCATTCCGCGAGACACAAAATTACGTCACCAAAGTTATGAACAACTATAATACCTTTAATGCGTAAGTTGAACCTGACGAACGAAAGCTATTTATTTGTGAATGTTTTATGTGGTTGCTAAAATAGAAGTACAGAGTTACAACAAAGGAGAATGACATCCATGACACGAAAGCCTTTGATACCCTTTGAGGAGATCGGTGAAGCACGCTTGTCGGATCTTATCGACCGGTTTTACGCCAAAGTGGCTGTTCATCCGGACTTAATTCCCATTTTCCCATCAGACCTAACAGAAACTGCCCGTAAACAAAAGCAATTCCAGACACAATATCTGGGCGGACCTAATATATATACAGAAGAACACGGACATCCGATGATGAAAGCTAGACATATGCCATTCGCAATCACACCCACACGAGCCAAAGCCTGGCTAGCCTGTATGGCTGAAGCGATGGATGAGGTTGGTCTTGATGGACCACTTCGTGAAATTTATTACCAACGCCTCGTCTTAACAGCCAATCACATGGTGAACCGGAGCGAGGAGGGAGATCAGTGAATCGAAGAACTTTTGCAGAAGTTGAACAGCAGCCGATTGCACATCATCGGCCAATTGAATTATACGTATTTCTAGATCCGTTATGCCAAGATTGCTGGGCACTGCAACCCATCCTCAGAAGATTACAAGTGGAATACGAACGCTATTTCACGTTGCGAATCGGTCTGCTTACGTCCCTACCGAAGATGAATTACAAAGCACTTCCTTTAGTAGACGACGAATGTGAAGAGATGAGCGGATTTGAAAAAGCACATCCTGCGTTCCCAAGCATTGCGATCAAGGCAGCGGAGTTCCAAGGAAAACGTGCGGGCTTTAGATTTCTCACAAAATTATTCGAGTATTCATTTCTAAAATCACGTAACGTCAAATCATTTGCAGTACTCGTTGAAATTGCCGAGAAACTGAAATTGGACAAACAGGAATTCATAAGCGATTTCTTCTCCAGAAACGTACTGCAATCCTTGCAAGTCGATTTACATTTAGCAAAAGAGATGGAAGTTGTGAAATCCCCTACCTTCGTATTTTTCAACGAAAACATTGAAGACGAAGGCCTCATGGTGGACGGTTCATACAGCTATGAAATCTATGAACAAATTTTAGAAGAGCTCACGGGATCTCCTATCATACGGGACCGCGCACCTTCATTGGAAGAGTTATTCAGCCGGTTCGAAATGCTTGCAACCGCTGAAATTGCAGCCATTTACGGTGTCCCTGAAAAAGAGAGCGAACGTGAACTCAAGAAACTTTTACTGAAACAAGAAGTAGAACGCATTTTCATTGATGATAGAGTCTTATGGCGCAAACGCTAAAATAATTGATATAGCAAACAGATGGAGAGTTTTTCTCCATCTGTTTTTTGTTCTGAGGTGAGATTTGGGTGGTTGCAATGGAGAGGATTGGGTGGCTGTGTCTAGGTTTTGAGCTTTTTTTGGGGGGGTTTATGATCACTTTTCGTGATTTATGAGCACATTTCCTGGTTTATGATCATTTTTCACGCTTTATGAGCATTTTCCATGGCTTATGATCACTTTTCGCGCTTTATGAGCATTTTCCATGGCTTATGATCACTTTCCACGCTTTATGAGCACTTTCCCTGCTTTATGATCACTCTCCACGCTTTATGAGCACTTTCCCTGCTTTATGATCACTCCCCACGCTTTATGAGCACTTTCCCTGGGTTATGAGCACTTTCCATGGTTTATGATCACTTCCCACACTTTATGAGCACATCCCCTAGTTTATGATCACTTCCCACTCTCCAACCACACACTCACCATCATGCAACCTTCGATATTCCTCCAAAAATAAAAAGAACACCGCTCCTGGGGGGAAGCGGTGTTCATATAAAGGGAATGGGAAAAATGTTCACGTTCAAACAAAAGGGGTGTATGTTTGGTTTGTGAGTTTCATTCACAAGTTAAATCTATCACAAAATAATTGTTACATCAACAATTCACAAGCGATTTCATGGATTTGTCACATATGATCTCTTTGAAAACGCTTACTTAAAGGACTTTTTTCCAGACATAAAAACAGACATTCATGCAAACTGCACATGAATGTCTGTTTAAACACTATTTCGGTATACTAAATTTCACACTTATTGTTTCGCGAGCAATTGTTCTAACTCATTCAAACGCTCTTCGAATACTCGGCATGCTTCTTCAATTGGCGCAGTCGTTGTCATATCGACTCCTGCTTTCTTCAACACTTCAATTGGATAATCCGACGATCCAGCTTTCAAGAAGTTTGTCACATAGCGCTCTACAGCAGGCTCGCCTTCAGTTAGGATCTGATGGCTCAACGCAACCGCAGCACTGTATCCAGTTGCATATTGGTACACGTAATAATTCATGTAGAAGTGAGGAATCCGTGACCACTCTAACCCAATTTCCTCATCGACTGTCATTGCGCCACCAAAATACTTTTCATTCAAAGCATAATACTCTTCCGTAAGCTTCTCAGCCGTCAATGCCTCACCCTGCTGATCCAACTGATAAATCCTATGCTCAAACTCAGCAAACATCGTCTGACGGAATACAGTTCCACGGAATCCATCCAACCAATGATTCAACAAGTAAATGCGTTTCTGATCATCATCTGTAGTCTTCAACAAGTAATCGTTGAGCAACGCCTCATTTACAGTTGAAGCCACTTCAGCTACAAAGATTGAATAGCCGCTATAGATGTATGGTTGGTTTGAACGCGAGTAGTAACTGTGAGCACTGTGACCAAATTCATGAGCAAGCGTGAACATGTTATTTACATTGTCCTGCCAGTTCATTAAAATGTATGGGTTTGTGCCATATGAACCTGAAGAATAAGCACCAGATCGTTTTCCTTTGTTCTCACGGACATCTACCCAACGGCTTTCGAGTCCTTTTTTGATGATTGAACGGTACTCTTCACCCATCGGCTCAAAGCTTTCTAGCATTGTTTTTGCTGCATCCTCATACGTAATTTTCATATCTAAATCTTTCACGAGTGGTGCGTAAAGATCCCACATGTGAAGATCGTCCAATTCAAATACTTTCTTCCGAAGCGCGATATAGCGGTGCAACAACCCAACGTTATCCGAGATTGTGTTCACAAGGTTCTCATACACTTGCTCCGGAATATGGTTGTTTGACAACGCAGCATCACGAGCGGATTCATAATTACGGATAGCAGCATTAACGTTATTCGTCTTCACATTTCCTGATAGAGTAGATGCAAATGTGTTTTTGAACGAACCATATGTCGCATACATCGCTTTGAATGCTTCTTCACGAACAGAACGATCCGGGCTTTCTAGGAAGTTGATGAAGCGACCTTGAGATAGCTCAACTTCTTCCCCTTTTTCATTTTTCACAGTCGGAAACGTCAAGTCTGCGTTATTCAACATGCTGAAAGTTTTGGATGAACCTTGGGCAACTTCAGACATTTGTGCAATCAGTGATTCTTGCTCTGCAGGAAGCACGTGAGGACGCATGCTGTTCAATTCTTTCACTTCTTGCTTGTATAGGGAGAGTCCTTCATTTTGTTCTACCATTTGATCGAGCTTTGCTTCCTCTATGGAAAGCAACTCTGGTAAGAAAAACGAGAGCTTCGTGGAAACTTTTACAGCCAGTGACTTGGCACGGCTATCCATCGCCTGGTATGTGCTATTTGTTGTATCTTGATCGGTCTTTAAATGTGAATATGTGTATAGCATCCCTAACCGTTGTGAGAGTTCGTCACGATAAGTAAGTGCGTTCAAAAGGGCTTCAGGTCCATCATTCAAAGTTCCTTGGTATGATTCTGCTTGTGTTGAAAGTTTTTCAATTTCCTCATACTCTGCAGTCCATGCCGCATCGCTTTCAAAAATGTTTTCTAAGTTCCATGTTTCTTCAACTTTGACTTCATCACGCGTAAGTAATTTCTCTGCCAATGTAATTCCTCCTTGATCCCGATAATTCGAGAATCGAATCTTTTTCCATTTTCTCAATTTTCTATCTGCATTGCAAGGAATCGCTCTAGAAGTATGTGAACAATCTCTTTCTCTATTCGCTCATTCGGGATGGTCTCCTTCTTTTCCCAGTCAATTCTTTGAAGGAACTGTAAATAATCCATACAGGCTTCAATTTGTTGCGTGCTGCGACCCGTATAGGCATGTACAAATCGGCGCAATCGCTGGACTGGAACACCGGTTGGAGAAAGCTCGAAACGTCTAAGCAAGTAAATTAAGCCAAGCTGCCATTCGCAATCATGAACAGCGAATGCACGATTCCCTTTCACTGGGACACCTATCCACAGAGGGAGTTCTGCCGGACGTAATTTCAGTTCATAACAATGACGTAAAAAAGGATCCTGGACGCCACGTCGATTCAAAAAAATGGAACGCTGTAAGTACGTCGTTCGGTGTATTTTGTAAGACTTGTAGTAGTGAAGGAGCAAATGCTGATCAGGGAGTTTCGGACGTGCGAACGGAAAGGTTTGTAAATGAGCCGGTAACTTCCGATGGATTGCGATGAAACGATTTCCGTCAATGGGGAGAAGATGACTAAAATAATGGAATTGCTTTGTCTCTGGGGATAATGTGAGCAGTGTATGTTCTGGGGATACGCTCGTTGTAAAGAACAATTGATGGAAGGCTGAAAAACTGAACAGTCCCATTCCTTCAGGGCGCCCTTTATATTTTTCAGGAGTTTGTAATATCCAAATAGGCTCCATTCCTAAGGTTCGGTACCCTTCTGTGCGACTGGATTTAACTTCTTCCGGCAAGCGGCTACATTGGAATTCAATCGGGATTGCACTTCCCTCATGTTGCACAAGGAGGTCAGGACGCTGTGCAATTTCGGGTATAAGTGGTTCTAAAACAGAAGTTTTTTCTAAGCGCTGAAAGAACGAGTGCAGGAGCTGTTTTCCTTGAAGATGTGGAATTGACTCACCTTCGGAAAAGCTGCCTGTACATGGTGAGTCCACTTCATGAGCAAAATGAGGAATTCGTATGGAGCCAACTTTCAATAAAACTCGATCACCACATTGGGGACAACGGAATTGTTGCTCGGTTCGCCACGTTCTCAGGTGCTCTCGTTTAACAGTATCGTCGAGAACAACGGGCGTTCCATCGTTTAAATTTGCAGTTAGTATATAAAACACTCCTTTCACTGAATAGTTTACGAATTTAAATGTGAAATAGCAAATTTAACCTCATCACCGGTTTATCCTTACAATAAATTACGAAGAAACGCTCAGTTTAGTCGTTGCACAACATTAAGTTTGTTTTTGGACATAAAAAAACCACCTCGAAAGGTGGCTGTGAATCATTTAGAAATAAGATTCGATGGTTTGGAACACATTTGAACCCATTACTTCTGTTCCATACTCTCTCAAGCGATGGATTGTCAAGTTGGTAGGTGTTCCATACTCAAGGATTACACTTTCCACATCGATTTTATCTGAAACTTCTTTATCTGAAGAACTATAGTCAATATACAAGTAATACTTGCCTTCGAATGAATACAATGAAGTTGTTTCATCAAAATTAGAAAGTTGAGAAGCCAAAGGGATTAAATCATCAAACTCTTTGAACACGAACAACTCTCGTGCTGTCGTCTTTTTGTTATCTGAAATAGGCTCATTTGTCGACTCAGAAGAGTCATCCGTTCCTTCAAGTTCAGGCTGGAAGAGTTTACGAGGATCGTCAATGCCATAAGGATATTCCGTCGATTCCCCTTCTTCTGGTAACTGAGCTCGCGTAACGAGAACTTCAATTCCACCACTCATTGCATGGACTTGAATCCATAAAGGACCTTCTATTTCAAACTCAATATCAGACTCCGAATCGATTTCTTCCATCATATCCCAAAACAATTCCTCACTCTTATCGCGGTTATACCACACTTCCTCACGAGTAAAGCCCCGCTCTTCGATATCCATGTAGGACAAGTAAAATTTGACCGTATTCTCATTGATTCTCTCGATTTCCATGATTTCTCTCTCCTTTCCCCTGAAGTAGACGTACCGTCCAACTTCTTTTTCGTTCCCGCGATGCTTCTTCTACTATATGTTCAATTCTTCAGTAACGAAAGGGTTTTGCCTCGAAGGTTGCAGACAAATTTTTTTTAGTGAAAAAAAGCCATTCCCTACGCTAATTTACTAAGTAGAATCTATCCACTGCACCGTGCACGGAAACTAGGAGAATGGAAAAAGCTGATAGGTTTACGGCATTCACCATGACATCCCCTATCAGCTTATTTATAAGTATTCGTTAGTTAACCATGCGACGTGCTTCTAGTAACTGATAGGCTCTAACCTTTCTTGGTAAGAAGCGGCGTATTTCATCTTCATTATACCCTACTTGAAGACGTTTTTCATCTAGAATGATTGGTCTTCTTAATAGACCAGGATGTTCTTGGATCAGTTCATATAATCGTTGAAGTGGCAAGCTCTCAACGTCAACATTTAGTTTTTGGAAGATCTTAGAGCGAGTAGAGATGATTTCATCTGTTCCATCTTCAGTCATTCGAAGAATTTGTTTGATTTCATCAATATTTAGAGGTTCAGAGAAAATATTACGCTCCTCGTAAGGAATTTCATGTTCCTCCAACCATGCTTTCGCTTTTCGACATGATGTACAGCTTGGTGATGTAAATAATGTAACGCCCATTTGCTGACACTCCCTTTCAATCGGCTTCATATAATGGTGACTACCTTTTTTACATTAGAATTATTTTAAATTAATGTTCATATTGACTATTATACACACATTTGTTCTCAATGAATACACTTTTAAAAAATTATTTCTGGCACTCTTCAAGTTTGTAACAATTCCGCAATAATCGTCACTTCTCAACACCGTATTTATGTAATCTCTACTGTTATTCCCATATCAGAAAGAAATTAAACATCAAATTTTTTCAAATCGTATTATCAATTACAAAACCGAAGTGAAAATGTGTTCTTGTCTACTAGTACGTTTCAAACGTCAAAAGGTTCCAATTTTGAAGAAGTTTCGTTGATTATTTTGAGTATTCCCGAAGAATCCATTTTGAAACCGATTGTACTTGCATTCCATGTGTGAGCATATTATAATTACTCCAATTATAAGAACGGCTTAGACGGAACAAGTACTTTTAATGAAGCTTCTTAAGAGAGCCTGTGGGTGGTGTGAACAGGTGAAGCGGTTAAAAGGAATGGGCTCCCGAGCTCGGTTGAATGTGTAGAACACCACTACTATTCCACTGCGTTCCCCCGCGTTAAGGGGTTTGAGTGGCCTTCGGGCAATTCGGGTGGCACCGCGGTTCCTACACATCGACCGTCCCTATTTTTATAGGGATGTGTCGGTGTTTTTTTGTGTTTAAATTTAAGGAGGAAACAACAATGACAACTATTTTTTCAGGTGTTCAACCGACAGGTATTATTACGTTAGGAAATTACATTGGGGCATTCAGACAATTCATCGAGCTTCAGCATGAGGCAGATTGCATTTTCTGTATCGTTGATCAGCATGCGATTACCGTTCAACAAGATCCTGATGAGTTGAAACAAGCGATCCGTTCGCTAGCTGCAACCTATATTGCAAGTGGGATAGATCCTGAGGAGTCTGTACTCTTCATCCAATCGGAGGTCCCTGCTCATGCACAAGCAGGATGGATTATGCAATGTACGTCATCCATCGGCGAGCTCGAGCGCATGACACAGTTCAAAGATAAGTCGGATGGGCAAGATGGAGTTTCTGCTGGCTTGCTAACTTATCCACCACTAATGGCAGCTGATATTCTCCTTTACAACACAGACGTTGTCCCCGTTGGAGAAGACCAGAAACAGCATTTAGAATTAACACGTGACTTAGCGGAACGATTCAATCGCCGTTATGCAGATGTGCTGACGATGCCAGAAGTGCGCATACCAAAAGTCGGCGCGCGCATTAAGTCGCTGCAAGATCCGTTGAAAAAGATGAGTAAATCGGATCCGAATCAGAAAGCAACGATTTTCTTAATGGATACGCCGAAACAAATCGAGAAGAAAATTAAAAGTGCCGTGACAGATTCTGAAGGAGTTGTCCGTTTTGACGTCGAGAATAAGCCAGGTGTCTCGAATTTATTGATCATCGAATCTGCACTGACGGGTGTTTCTGTAGAGAACTTAGTTGCTAAGTATGATGGTCAGGGGTATGGTGCTTTTAAAGCGGGTGTTGCCGAAAGCGTCATTAATCACCTAGCGCCCATTCAAAAGACTTATCATGAATTGATGGAGTCAGACAAATTGGATACGATTCTGGATGAAGGCGCCGTTAAAGCGAACGCAATTGCATCAGATACACTTACGAAAATGGAAGCCGCGATGGGACTCGGACGTAAACGGTAAGCAATAGTAAAATAATTGCCCCTATAAATAGCGCAAAGTCCGCGGATTTCAGGATAAAAAGCCCAACAGTCCGCATATCGAAGCCCATCGATGTGTAGTTCAAGTACGTGATCATTGTTGTACATGTGGTGACAATGAGTCCATAGCTAAGTAGGAATAAGAACAGTCGCGTCATGACATCGATCCTTTTTTAGTTTTGTCCTACTATATGAAAGCTATCCACTTTTTAAGACTGACACACTACGCATGAAAAAAAGAGCTACTTCGGATTATCCGAATAGCTCTTTTTGAGTGGAATGAATTAGATTTTCTTGAAAATAAGTGATGCGTTATGACCACCGAATCCAAGTGAGTTGCTCATTGCATACGTGACGTCCGCTTTACGAGGTCCGTCTGTAATGTAGTCGAGGTCACACTCTGGATCTGGGTTTTCAAAATTGGTTGTTGGAGGCAAGATGCCTTCTTGCAACGCTTTTGCAGTAAAGATTGCTTCTAGTCCACCTGCAGCTCCAAGCAAATGCCCTGTCATCGACTTTGTTGAACTAATAGCGAGTTTGTACGCATGTTCGCCAAATACGGTTTTCGCTGCCATCGTTTCAAACAAGTCGTTATAAGCAGTACTTGTTCCGTGTGCGTTAATGTAGCCGATTTCATCAGGTGTAATTCCTGCTTGCTGAATCGCTTGTTGCATTGCACGCACTGCACCTTCACCTTCAGGAGCAGGAGCTGTAATGTGGTGTGCGTCACCTGTAGATCCATAGCCAATTACTTCTGCATAGATTTTAGCTCCGCGTTTTACTGCGTGCTCATATTCTTCCAAGATGAGAATTCCTGCACCTTCACCAATGACAAAACCATCGCGCTCTTTATCGAACGGACGTGAAGCTGTGTTTGGATCTGGATTAAGTGATAATGCTGTATTTGCACAGAATCCTGCGACAGACATTGTTGTGATTGGGGCCTCTGCTCCCCCTGTGATCATGACATCTGCATCGCCTCGAAGAATGACTTCGAATGCATCTCCAATCGAGTTTGTACCTGAAGCACATGCTGTCACGGTACAAGAGTTAATACCTTTGGCACCAAAGTGAATCGATACTTGACCAGAAGCCATGTCAGGAATCATCATGGGAACGAAGAACGGGCTGACACGTCGATAGCCTTTTTCCTGGAATGTAAGGAACTGCTTTTCGTGTGTTTCCATTCCACCGATTCCAGAACCGATCCAGACGCCTGTGCGTAGCCCCGTTGCTTCATCCAATTCTGCAAGGCCAGCATCTTTCATTGCCATGATGGAAGCCGCCATTGCATAGTGAGTGAAACGGTCCATTTTACGAGCTTCTTTTTTTGGCAAGTACTCTTCGATGTCGAAATCTTTTACTTCCGCTGCTACTTTCACCGGGAATAACTCAGTATCGAGTCTCGTCAACGGTCCGATACCTGACTTGCGGTCAAGAACGGACTGCCATGATTCCTCCGCCGTATTTCCTACCGGGGAAACGGCCCCGATTCCGGTAATGACTACGCGTCGTTTTTCCATTATTTGAACTCTCCTTCGTCTCATAGATAGCATAGTTGCTTCCATCTGTATGGGTTAGTGTCATAATTGTCTTGTAAACTTACTTGCCCCAGCGCATGCAGATACCGCCCCAAGTGAGGCCGCCGCCGAAACCAACAAGTACGAGAATGTCGTCGTCTTTCACACGACCCTCTTCGATATCGTCATGTAACGAAATCGGAATCGATGCTGCGGATGTGTTGCCATATTTGTGTACGGATTTGGACATCTTTTCGGGTGGAAGTCCTAGACGTTCACGAGATGCTTCCATGATTCGGATATTCGCTTGGTGTGGAATGAGGAAGTCCACATCCTCTTTTGTCAGCCCGGCTTTTTCGATGACATTTACTGCGGACTCTCCCATTTGTCGAACTGCAAACTTAAACACTTCTCGTCCGTTCATATGCAAGTAACGGTCCTGATAAAGATGCTCACCACCTGTGCCATCTGCACCCAATTCGAATGCAAGAATACCACGATCCCCACTTACATTTCCAACGATTCCCGCGCCAGCACCGTCTCCGAATAAGACAGCTGTATTGCGATCTTTCCAATCTGTAATCTTGGATAGTTTTTCAACACCTACCACAAGGACATAATCGTGTGTCCCAGCTTCTACGAAATGCTTGGCAGTGACAACGCCGTACATGAATCCTGCACAAGCTGCAGAAACATCCATTGCAGCAGCATTCTTTGCCCCAAGACGAGCTTGAAGCATCGTTGCTACAGATGGAAATGGCCGATCCGGTGTTACAGTTGCCACTAAAATCATTCCGATTTGTTCAGGTTGGATGCCTGCTTTTTCTATCGCTTCTTTTGCAGCTGCGTAAGCCATATCTGATGTATCTGTACTATTATCAGCAATACGGCGTTCTTCAATTCCTGTGCGTGTACGAATCCATTCGTCTGATGTATCCATTCTTTTTTCAAGATCTGCGTTTGTCAGCACGTGTTCAGGGACATACTTGCCAATACTTAGAAGTCCTACACCCATTGCTCATACCCCGTTCCTTGTTATCTATTGTTAGTACCTGGTATCAATCATAGTGGATATCGTGATATTTTTCAACAATGGAGACACGAAACCGTCAAACTCTTTTATTGAGGATGTAAATTAAGTTTCGAAACGAGCGTCGCTATGATATGATGAAAGGTGAAAAAGTATTCTAGAGGTGATTTCTATGAAGTTCATCATGACATTTGTTTGGTCATTCCTATTGGTTTCTATGCTCAACTATGTAGCAGGTTCCATTGCGAACGTACCAACGTTTGAATTTACAACTGGAATCATTGTCTCACTCGTTTTGTCTGTGATGGTATTCGCAATTACATCGATTATTCCGGACGAGCCAGTTGCAGAGCATTGATCCATATCGCAGCGAAAGGGTTTGTTCCCTTTTGCTGTTTTTTTGTGGAGAAAATCGCATATTCTGAATGGAGAGGTGTGGTATAGCGTCACATCTCCTTAAACAAGTGATGCGCCCCCAATTAATCCCTTCATATCGTTGAATTGTGTCTCGATGCCGATTAATTCATTGGTATTGCCGATTGTGCTCTCCATTTTGCCGATTCTTCCCTCGATACTTCCGATACTCCCTCTCCTATTGCCGATTTCTCTGTTTATTTTTCCGATTCCGATATTCCATGGCATATCCCACCCCTAAACAAGCTCATTGCAACCAATTAATCCCTTAACGTCGTTGAATTGTGTCCCGTTATCGAGAAACTTCTCCATGTGTCGGAGAAATTGTCAGCGGTGATGGAGAAGCTTACTTTAGAGTGAAAGATAACTCTCTTAGTGTCGGACAACTACAGAGTTCTGATCAAGAACTGCTCCCCATGCCGGCATTCATTCTCGCAAAAAAAAGCCACTTTTCGCACAACACGAAAAGTGGCCCCAATTTTTTATAGTATATCCACAACCAACGACCCGTCTTCCATCCGAAGATGCAAGCGTTGATCTTCCGCTAGATCGCCTTTGATGACTTCCTTCGCAACTGCTGTTTCCACATACCGTTGGATGAACCGTTTCAATGGACGCGCTCCGAAATCGGCATCTGTCCCTTCTTCAACGACCCAATCGAGGACAGGTTCCTCATACGTCAACGGGATATCCTGACCTTCCAATCTACGTATTAAATCGTCCAACATCTTCCGTGCGATTTCAACAAATGCATTGCCCGATAGTGAATGGAAAATGATAATGTCATCCATCCGATTCAGCAACTCTGGCTTAAAGTGATTGCGCAATTCCGCCATCACCAAGTCTTCTGCAGCGTGTTCATCAGACTCGAACTGACCGCTCATTAAGTACTGCGAACCAATGTTGGACGTCATGATGACCACAGTATTCCTAAAGCTCACGAGACGACCTTGGCTATCCGTAATGCGACCATCATCTAAGATTTGCAATAAAATATTCGAGACATCCGGATGAGCCTTCTCGATTTCATCCAACAAGACAACTGAGTACGGATTGCGACGGACCGCTTCCGTCAATTGTCCCCCCTCTTCGTAACCGATATATCCTGGAGGCGCCCCAACAAGTCGGGACACGCTGTGTTTCTCCATATACTCTGACATGTCGATACGGATGAAATGATCCACAGAGTCGAATAATGTACCTGCAAGTGTTTTCGCAAGCTCTGTTTTACCGACACCCGTCGGACCAAGGAATAGGAACGATCCAATTGGTTTATCAGGGTCTTTAATGCCTGAACGAGCACGCCAGACCGCTTCCGTCACAAGTTGAACGGCATTGTCTTGACCAATGACACGCTCTTTCAACGTATCAGCCAATCGTAACAACTTCTCACGTTCACCTTCCATCAGCTTCGTCACTGGGATACCTGTCCATCGCGCCACGATCATCGCGATTTCATCTTCAGTTACTTCTTCGCGAATCAAACGGTTTTCTGCTCCACCTTTAAACTGCTCTTCTAATTCATGCAGTTGTTGTTCCAGCATAGGGATTTTACCGTGACGTAATTCTGCGGCTTTGTTCAAATCGAATTTGTTTTCTGCGTCTTCCAATTCACGACGAAAGCGATCTAACTTCTCGCGCACGTCTTGCACTTCTTGTAGTTTTTTCTTTTCGTTATCCCATTGCTCGCGCATACCTGACGAAGAATCTTTCAGCTCTTTAAGTTCATCACGCAATGCTGCGAGTCGATTTTGACTAATGGGGTCCTTTTCTTTCGTCAACGCCTGTTCTTCAATTTCAAGCTGCAAAATACGACGTGTCACTTGGTCCAGCTCTTGCGGCATCGAGTCAATTTCTGTACGAATCATGGCACTCGCTTCATCCATCAGGTCAATCGCCTTGTCCGGCATGAAGCGCTCTGTCAAATAACGATCAGACAACGTTGCGGATGCAACAAGGGCCCGGTCATGGATGCGTACACCATGGTGCAATTCAAATCGTTCTTTCAAACCACGTAAAATCGAAATCGTATCTTCCACAGATGGTTCGCGCACCATCACTTGCTGGAAACGTCTCTCTAGAGCTGGATCTTTTTCGATATACATCCGATATTCGTCCAACGTTGTGGCACCGATACAGTATAATTCGCCCCGCGCAAGCATCGGTTTCAACATGTTACCAGCATCCATCGCGCCTTCCGTCTTCCCTGCGCCGACAATTGTATGGATTTCGTCGATGAACAGAATAATTTCACCGTTACTATCTTTTACTTGTTTTAACACCGCTTTTAGGCGCTCTTCAAATTCACCACGATATTTTGCGCCTGCAATTAAAGAACTCATATCGAGTTCGTGAATTTGACGGTCTTTCAGTCCTTCTGGCACGTCACCTTTCACAATACGTTGAGCAAGTCCTTCAACGATGGCTGTCTTACCAACACCAGGTTCTCCGATCAATACTGGATTGTTTTTCGTTTTTCTCGATAAAATTCGGATCACATTTCGAATTTCTTCATCTCGGCCAATAACAGGATCCATTTTTCCGTTTTTCACATCTTCAACTAGGTTGCGTCCAAATTGTTCTAATGGGGAACGCTGATCTTCTTGTACGCCGTCCATTCTCATGAACCATCACCTCATTATAATTTTTAGTTAGTTTGACTTTGACTATCTTTGACTAATAATAGTATACCTCGCTTTTCATCGTGTGTAAAGTCAGATGCTTAGGTCTCATTAACTAGTATTTCCCGCGAAGATTATATTAAAACGACAAAAAATCCGACCAGTGAAAAACTCACAAGTCGGATCTAATTCTGCTTATTTATCGCACGCCTAGTGCCATTTTTGCATAGCGTGACATGTTTTCACGTGACCAAGGTGGATTCCAGACGATGTCGACTTCGACTTCTTTCACTTCTGGAAGCTCCATCAGTTCTTGCTTCACATTGGCAACAATTTGTGGTCCCATCGGACAACCGATTGATGTAAGTGTCATCGTGACTTTACCGATGCCACCTTCAAGTAATTCTGCGTCATAGACGAGTCCAAGATTTACGATATCTACACCTAGCTCAGGGTCAATAACATTTTCAAGTGCGCCCATCATGCTTTCTTTCATTTCATCAGCCATTGGAATTCCCCTTTCTATTTCAATTCGTTGTACTCATCATAGCAAAACGAACTCAATCGTTCAAATGGTCTGCAAGAAAGTCCACTGCACGCAACATGCCTGGCCTTGAAACTGCGTGACCTGCATGCTCGTCCACCATGAACTCAAAGTCTTCTGGATGCTCATTGTATTTCACTTTTACAGCATTGTAGAAATGGCGTGTCGGTTCAAACGGTACCATTGTATCGTTCATGCCGTGCCAGAAAAAGACAGGACGGCCATTCAAACGTTCTGGATGTTGAGTCAAATCAAACTCAGCGAGCGTACTCAGTAGCTTGTGGACATCTTCGTCTTTCATCGGAAGCTTGAATCCTTTATTCTCAAATTGCTTCATTTGACCTTTTGCGAGTTTTACATATCCAGGAGTACCCATCATAACCGCTGCGCTTTTGATCCATGGATACGCTGATAAGCAACCAAGAGTCGTAATACCCCCCATGGACGTTCCTGAAAATGCGATTTGATCAGAATTCAACAACCCTTTTTCTTTCAATTGTTGGTGTAAAAATCCTGCTTCTTCTATGGAAGTCAGTATGATCTCCCAGAATCGCAAACTGAGTTGAACTTCGTCGAGTGCTTCGGAGCGAACACCATGAAGATGCGCTTCAGGCAATAATACACGGATTCCCTTCTTCGCCAGATTGAAAGCGTAATGCAAGTTATGTTCTTTCGCACTCGTAAAGCCGTGGAAAAAGATGACGACAGGCATTTCAGATGATTCCTGCTGCTCATCTACAATATGCAATAGAGGGACTGTTCCCCATTGTTCTTCTTTGATAATCATCCTTGACACCTCGTTTACAGTTTTGTTGAGCATACCAATATTTTTCTAGAAAAACAAAAGTTGCGCATGGGTAATTACTTTTTTGACTTGTACACTTCCAAAAGGCTACACTTGAATAAGGAAGGAGGCGTTTTGCCATGAAACCACATTTAATTGCACTCGATTTAGACGGAACGTTATTAAATGATAAAAAAGTAATCTCTGAGAAAACGCTAGCTACACTCAAACAGGCGGAATCAGAAGGGCATCAAATCATGATTGCAACTGGACGCCCCTATCGCTCCAGTGAAGTCTATTACCGTCAGCTAGGACTAAAAACACCGATTGTTAACTTTAATGGAGCGTTCGTACATCACCCAACTGATCGTACTTGGAAAACCGTCCATGAAACTATTGATTTATCTGTCGCTAAAGAAGTTATCGATGCCATGCAAGACTTTAACTTAAAAAACATTGTCGCGGAAGTCATGGATGACGTCTATTTACATTACCACGATGAGAAATTGCTCGATATCTTCAGTACCGGGAGTTCAAAAATTCAAGAAGGTGATATTCGCCAATATCTACAAGTGAACCCGACGAGTCTTCTCATTCAAGGTGGCGAAGGCATGGCCGATCCGATTCGTAAGCACTTGGAAGAAGTTCATGCAGAAGTCATTGAGCATAGACGCTGGGGAGCTCCTTGGGAAATTGTTGAAGTCATTCGTCATGGGCTAAACAAAGCGGTTGGAATTTCTAAAGTTTCCGAGTGGATTGGTATACCACAAGAACGAATTATTGCATTTGGGGATGAAGACAACGATTTGGAAATGCTCGATTACGCGGGTATCGGTGTTGCAATGGGCAACGGGATTGATCAGCTGAAATCGATTGCGAATGAAGTAACTTTGACGAATAACGAAGACGGTATTGCCATAATGTTACAAGAACGACTTAATTTAAAATCTTCATAAAGAGATTGGAGGATTCTCATGAAAATTTTCGTAGATAGTGGTTGTGACTTGCAAAAATCGTATTTAGATGAAAATGATGTCACATTGCTTCCTTTGACAGTGTTACTTGATGGAAAAGAATATCAAGATATCGTGGATATTGACGCAAAAGAAGTATTCCAAGCCATTCGAGCTGGCAAACAACCGAAAACATCTCAAGTCTCTCCAGATCGAGTGCTTGCTCTCTGGAAAGAATTTGCCGAGACTGGAGAAGATGGAATTTACATCTCATTCTCTTCCGAATTGTCGGGTACATATCAGACATCTGTCATGATGCGGGATCAGGTGAAAGAAGGCAATCCGCGCATGAACTTAATCGTTGTCGATACACGCTGCGCTTCCCTTGGCTGTGGATTAGTCGTTCAGGAAGCTGTTCGTTTACGAGATGCAGGAGAAGATGTCCGGACCATCGAGCGCAAAATTCGTAAAATGGCAAGTAACATGGAGCATTTGTTCACAGTAGAAGATCTCGATTACCTCGCTAAAGGCGGTCGTGTCTCGAAAGCAAGCGCATTTTTCGGCGGACTGTTGAACATCAAACCGCTACTTCACGTAGAGAGCGGTCGATTGGTGCCGATTGAAAAGCATCGCGGAAGAAAAAAAGTGTTCCGGCGTATTCTAGAGCTCATGGAAGAACGCGGGGATCATGTTTCCGAACAAGTGATTGCGATTAGTCATGGCGATGACGAAGAAGGGGCTCTTGAGTTACGGGACTTGATCGAGGAAAAGTTCCATCCTAAAGAAATTCAAGTCCACATGATCGGCTCTGTCATTGGCTCTCATGCAGGACCAGGAACTCTCGCCGTATTTTTCTTAAACAAACAGTAAGTTAAGTATAAGCAACTCCGTCGTTCATATCCATTGACGTCTGAGCTGCTTTTTTTGCGTGTTTTTTCTCGTGTCGCATTACTGTTTTTCTCCAAACAAAAAGAGAGCACCTATGCGCTCTCTTTCAGCCTTACTTCTTGGCTTCCGCTTTCCGTTCTTGTCGTGCTTTTCTACCTTTTCTCCAAACTGCCCATAGGAAGCTTAAGAATAGGACATATACCATAATCGATGCAATCAGATAAGGGATATTGAATCCTTTGTCTTCTTTCACCAAATAGATTTCTGCCATTTCACGGTCCAAAACGACGTGATATTTGTCATCTTCGGTTTCCACAATTTGGTCACTATCCAGTAATCCACGTAGACGCTTCTTACTGCCAATCTCATCTGGATCTAATGCATAACTTTGTGTTTCAGATGTGTTGTTGATGGCGACAATCCACGATTCGTCTTCATCGTAAATTTTGTACACCATGTATCCATCTTTATTGTGCAGCATTTTGAAATTACCGTTACGAAGCGTCTTCGATTGGTTTCTTAATGCATTTAAATTTCCAATAAGCTCTTTCAGTTCCATATCGGTCTTAAAGTTGAATAGCGGGTGACTCTCAGGCGCATCTTTTCCGTTTACCGCAATCTCGGTACCATAAGGCATGACCGGAATTCCTGGTAACGTAAATAGCGCAGTTACGGCTGTTTTCCAACGTGTCGGTGGAAACATTCGCTGCTCCACGATGTCGTAAGTGAAACGTGGACCTGTTAACTGATCAAACTGGATCAAATCATTCGGTTCACTTGTTTCGAATTGGCTCATTTGAGATGAATTAGGATCCACTCTAACAAACGATTCACGTAGGGCCTCCATGGACGAATTGTTTGGCTGGGAGTCAACAGCAGCGTCAGTTTCTTCTTCAGACAATACATACAAATCAGGTGATGCTTCTTTCAACGAAGCTATAAATTGATCGAGCACATCTTTCGAATAGCCTTCAGTTTTCGTCAACCGAATCCCGTCCAACTCATAGGTTTTCACAAAGTTGACCATGGTCTCTTCCAGATTACGTTGCACATCGACATCGTCTGGTTTCCAATCAATGGTATTTCCTTCACCTTGTGTAAACGGGAGTTTGCTTGCCCATACATGATCTTTGCTAACTCCAGCTAACGGGAAATCAGCAATAACACGGACATCCTTGTCGTGCAGTTCATCGAGCATCGACTTAAAATCTTCTTCTGTACCAAAATGTTTCTCGAATTTTGTGTAATCGAGCACTTCTTTGCCATCATAGGTTGCTGTCTGGAAAACAGGCCCGATGGAAACAGCTGTGAAGCCCATATCTAAAATATGTTGTAAACGGAGGGAAATCCCTGAGAAATCGCCACCGTTGAATGCGTACAAGTCCTGTGCATCTGTATCTATATCATTTCGTCCATCCCCGTTATTAAAACGGTCAACTAGTAAATCATATATACTTTCGTCTTTCAAGGACCGTTCAGTCTCAGCTGAAGCTAAGCTTGGAAGTGCTGTCGTTACCAGTAAAAAAACCATCACCATTACACTAAGTAGTCGTTTGACGTTCACCCAAAAAGCCTCCTTCTACAATTCACCCATGAAATTTGCTCATAAATTCTTTAATGTGCTCATAAAACTCAAATTATGCTCATAACTCACGCTTTCCGATCATAACTCTCAAATTATGCTCATAACTCACGCTTTCCGATCATAACTCATCACTTCATACTACCAAACCGCACCAGCCATCGCCATGGTTTCTGAAGAAAACTAAAACCATGTAACAGAAATAAGGCAAACTTGTGAAAACTGCAAAGCAAAACCCGCTGATGATTAAATCAGCGGGTTACTTGTTTTCATTCCAACTCATCATGATCATCATTCGTTTGCATTCTCCGCGATGTTACAACTACAGAGAGTGCGAATAGCAGCATGATGCCGAAAACACCTAGCAATAGCGTCCAGCCTACCATTCAAACACCCTCCTTAGTGGTTCATTACAAAATAATTAAGCGAAGAAGTCAAGTCCGATTGGCAATTTGAAGCCAAGGAACATTGTAATTAGTAAGGAAACTACGAACAAAATCCAAAATAGTTGTGTGGGTTTGCTTTTAGATTGACGTGCCAATACCATTTCCATCATACCGATTGTTACGATACCGAATACAAATTTCACGCCGTATAAGGCAGCATTCATGTTCATGTATCGGATGAACAACGCAACTCCAGTAATAATAATCAGAATGTAAAATACACGTAGCACCATCTTCGTAATTTTACGGCCTTTAGAGTCGAGGGGTTGTGTCGCTGCAATCAAGAACATGATAATGCCGACTACCCACGAAAAAATGTGTAAATGTGTCGAGTTCGATAAAAAATCCAAGTTAGTCACCTCGTTTAAGTTTCATATGTGCATCCCTTATCTTACCATACATCATAAGCTAGGGAAAATAGAGGGACCTTTACTCGAAGTAGTTGACGAGTGTTCCGATTCCTTCAACAGATATTTTCACAGTATCGCCCGCCTTCAAGTAAGTTGGAGGATTCATCGCTTTTCCAACACCTGCTGGAGTCCCTGTTAAGATGACATCTCCGGGTTCCAGTGTGACAAACTTAGACAGTTCCTCAATAATTTCATCGATTGGAATAATCATAGATTTGGTATTCCCATTTTGGCGAACTTCATCATTCACTTTAGTGACAATCGACAAGTTATGTGGATTTGGAATCTCATCTTTCGTAACGATATACGGTCCGAGCGGGCAACTGCCATCCAACGTTTTTCCGAGGAAGAACTGTTTGCGCTCTGCCTGTAAATCACGCGCAGTCAGATCGTTCGCGATGGTATATCCGAAAATCGTGTCGTATGCGAGCTGTTTTGGAATGTTACGACCGCCTTTTCCTATGACCACCGCAAGTTCGCCTTCATAATCCAGCTGACTTGTCAGGGCTTCATGGATTGGCAATGTCTGCTCATCCCCTGCAATCGCAGTCGGAGATTTTGTGAAAATCATCATCTTGGCGGGTACACCTTCGCCCCCCATTTCGGATGCGTGATCAGCGTAGTTTTTACCAACACCTAGTACATTTTTAGGTGTTCGTGGAATTGGAGATAACCATTCAATTGCTTCGAACGAGTACTTAAAGGTATCCATGTCTTCATGAGAGTGGGCTTTTTCGCACAAGTTACGGATTTTTTCTACAAAATCCATTCCAGATGCAACGCCTTCTGCGATTGAAGCAGGAAAGTTCTGCTCCCCGACTGCCTCTGCAATTTTCTGTACATCCCACACCGCTTCTTCCTTTTTCACTTTAGGTCCGAATAACGTTTTCCCATCATACTTGAACGAAAGTAATTTCATTGACTAGCCCATCCCTTCCATCATTGGTTTGCATTACGTACTGTTACGACAAGTCTTGTCGTTTCTCCTTTTTATTCGATAAAAATGTACCATATGTGCCAACACGCCAAATCCATTCAATTGGCCCCATTTTGTAACGGGATAGCCACAAGTCAGCTAGTAACGCCTGAACAACAAAGATTCCGATCGCGATGAGAGTTCCCGTGATAATACCCACTTTGCCGTACATCCCGAACCCATAATTATAAAAAATGAGTGTCGCAATGACGGATTGACTGATATACGTCGTGAGTGACATACGACCGGCCTTTGCAACTGGACGGAACACTTTCGAAAACCATGGCGTTGTGCATAGCAGCAACACTAGTGCTCCATATCCTAAAGCAACGAGTGGACCGCCAAAATAAGTTTGAACAAGTTGCATTGAAAAGCCTGGGGCTATCAAAAACGGTAATGCCTTTAGTATTAACCCAATAATGAGGAGGCTACCTCCAACTACAAGTAGTCGTCCTTTCAGCTCTTTCGCTCGTTCAAAAAGTCTCCATTTCGCAAATGCCGCCCCGATCATCATAAGTGGTAAAATCATAAACGGTGTCAAGAATAGATTTGCACCACTTATAAACAACCATTCTTTTGCACGAAATGCGAGTGCCGCCAAATAGCTTCCGTGTCCATACACTTCAATGGACTCCTGAATTTGCTGAATATCCGCAAACTCCGAAAATGTGCCACCTACTTCCAAGCGTTCTACTACGTACGTCAGGCCTGTTATTAGACCGTTCGGCACGATGTAGAGTGCCAGTGCTCCGAAAAACAACCACTTCGGAGGAATTCGGACGAGCGCTATCATAAGAAAGCCCATCATGGCATATGTGAATAAAATATCCCCAGACCAGATGAAAAACGCATGAATCAGACCAAACAAAAGCAGTATCACCATGCGACGAACCGCTACCGGTCCAAATGGCGACTTTTGCAGCAACGACTTTTCATACTGCATACTCAGTCCATACCCGAAAAGCATTGCAAATATCGGATAAAAACTAGCTTCTATGAAAATATCTAGCCACATAAACGGAAAACCTTCACCGTTGCTTTCAAACCAACTATATGGATCCATGTACATGTACGGTGAATGAAATACGAGCATGTTGGCAATAAAAATACCGAGCAATGAAAATCCTCTTAGCATATCTAACGACTCAATACGTCCGGTTTCTCCGGTTGGTAGTTTAGTCAAACTGTCTCCTCCTGAACTGTCAATGCTCGACCTTCATCAAACAAGTACAACAGCATTTCTTTTATCGTCACATGTGTAATCGCTTCAATCGCGGTTTTGTATAAGCTCAGTTGCACGTGATAACGCGAACGCATCTCATCATCGATCGCTTCCCGTGATGCAAAACGGCCTTTCAATCGATCCGTTTTGTAATCCAATAACACCCATCCATCCGGCTCTTCAAACAAACAGTCCGCGATTCCTTGTAAAATCTGCGAATCTCCGTCTTCTCCTTCAACCGCAAACGTGAAAGGCAATTCTTTCAACACACGTGTTGCCTGTTGCATCCGCTCAGAAACCGGTGAGTTTGTAAATTGTACAATGGCAGCCCTATCAAGGGAATTCACTTCAGCTGCCGTCAACAACTGACGCTGCAACAAATCCTCTAACAAGACATCTACACTTGCCAGATCTTTCGTCTTCGCTAAGTCGATATGTTGCATCACAGTGTGCATCGCCGTTCCGACTTCAGCTGCGCTGATTGATCGCTGTTGTAAAAACGCAGGTCGTGCGTGCAAGTACGCTTTGCTCACTTCCCCATTTCGACTTGCAAATGGATCATTGAAAGTGGATTCTGCTTCCAGTTGTGCAATCCGTTTCAATTCCGTCACCGAGACTTTCGATCGCTTTTTGACAGATGCATCGTATGGATACTGATAGTCAAAGCGCTTCGTCACTTCTGCAAGAATAGATTCATCTACAACAGGAATCGGCAATTCTTCCGTTTCGGATATATCCTCCATGAATTCCGACTCAGACAAAGACTCGCTGAAGTAAGATACCGGCAATGCATTGATAGCCCACTTAGAAGGGTGTTCTTTCACCAGTGCACCTTGCGTCGTACCGAACTTCATGAAATCCGCATGACGCGCTACCGCTGGACCAATCCAATCTAAGTACCCATTTGCACGGGAGCGCATGTAATCCGGTAATCGATCTCCCGGATCCACGAGTTGTGCATCTTGCCATTTCGTTATCGACTTTTCGATATCCTTCACCGTCGCAACCAGTTCCAACTGTTCTTTTGCACGAGTCATCGCCACATACAGAATACGCATTTCTTCAGAACGCATCTCCAACTCTTTCTGTTCTTTCATCGCGAGAAATGGCAATGACGTATACATAATCCGTTTATCCGGATCTATCGCTTTAACCGCTAAACCGAAGTGCTGGTCAAACAAATAGGGCTCATTGAAATCCATTTTGTTAAACTGTCTGCCTACACCTGCAACAAACACATTCGGAAACTCCAGCCCTTTTGACGAGTGAATCGTCATAATGCGCACAACGTCTTCCTTTTCACTCAAATACCGTGCAGCTCCTAGATCATCTCCACGCCGTTGCATCCTATCGACAAATCGCAAAAAGCGGAATAGACCACGGAATGAAGTCTTCTCATATTCGATTGCTCGGTCATGCAGCGCACGCAAATTCGCTTGCCGTTGTTTACCATTCGACATACTTCCGACCATTTCATAGTAGTTCGTATCCCTATACACTTGCCAAATAAGCTCGGATAACGATCCACGACGAGCTAGATTCCGCCACTCTTCAAAGGCTAGCATGAAACGTTGCAGTTTTTGCTGTGTTTCAGGCGCCATTCCAGATCCTTTAGTTGCGATGAACGTCTTCAACGCTTCATAAAACGGTACATTCTTCGCAGCGAGACGCACTTCTGCTAACTCATTTTCCGTCATACCGATGAACGGCGCACGTAGCACAGAAGCGAGGGGAATGTCTTGATACGGATTGTCGATCACACGTAATGTATTCAGCATAATCGTCACTTCAAGTGCATCGAAATAGCCACGGGATAGTTCAACATAAACAGGCATTTCCGCGCGCTTGAATTCCTCTGCAATTTCAGCGGACCACGTCATCGAACGCAAGAGAACTACAATGTCACTGTATCGGATCGGACGTTTCTCCCCACTGAATGCATCGCACACTTCATGTCCGTCCAACATCCACTGTTTAATTTTCTTAACCATATAACGTGCTTCCGCCTGAGAACTCTTCAGATTTTCCAAGTCCTCCGCCGTTTCATCTTCAAACTCTTCCTCTTCAGAATAAAGGACAGTCAAATGCGCAGCCGTTTCCATCTCAGGATAACGCGCACCGTACTTCAACGCGGCAGCCTCATCGTATTCTATTTCTCCCACACGCTCTCCCATAATTTGTGAGAAGATGAAGTTCGTCGCATCCAACACTTCCTTACGACTCCGGAAATTCGCGTTCAAATCGATTTTCAAACCTTTATCTATGGTTTCTTCAGTAAAACGACCGTATTTCCCTAAGAACAACCCCGGCTCTGCAAGACGGAAACGATAGATGGATTGCTTTACATCCCCTACCATGAACAAGTTACCGTCTGATTCCGTTCCACTTTTCACGAACTGGACAATCGCTTCTTGCAATAAATTCGTATCTTGGTATTCATCGACTAGTACTTCTTTGAATTTCGACCGATAGTCCATGGCAATATCAGATGGGACAAGAACGTCACCTTCACGATTAGTTAAGATATCCAGCGCGAAATGCTCAAGATCGGAAAAGTCGACAATTCCTTTCTCCGATTTGACTGTGCGATAGCGATGACCAAATTCTATGACCAGCTCAATGAGCGTATGCATCATCGGTGCCATTAAACGGATTTCCGTAAGCAAACGCGCAGGCGTTCGGACGAAATAGGCATCCTTGATCCCGGTGACAAGCTTTTTCACGGAATCTCTTAATGATTTCGCGCGCTTTGCAAGTTCTTCATCACATGAATCTTTTTTCACTGCTCCCGCCTTCACCCAGACTAGCTGTTGGAATAACGCATGAGTTTGGTCCCAAGTACTTGTTGAAATTGAACGAATGGCTTCGTTGATCCAAACCAAGTCCGCTTCTGCCGTTTTTATAAGTGGCGTTGGCCCGTCAGGTAAATCTGCAATACGGTGCATATCTGTTGCGAGTGCAGCCGCTTCTTCAAGCTTTTGCTGAATGGCAGATTTCAAAGGTCCGATAAATTCCAAGCCATCGATCGTGATTACATCGCCAATTTCATATTGTTGCGGAATTTGCAGCAACCACGATTCAGGATCCGGATGCACACGGGAATAGTCGTACAGCCGATCTATTAATAATTCCAACGACTGGTCATTTCGATCAGACGTGAAACTGTCCGCCAATCGATAAACCGCTTCAGGATCTTCTGCGCTATAGGCATCTTCCAACACATCTGCAATCGTATCGTCGCGCAGTAACGCCGCTTCTGTCGGATCCGCAATTCTAAATCCTGGGTCAATATCTAGCAGATACGCATATTGCCGAACGACATTCAGACAAAATGAGTGCATCGAAGAAATTTGAGCTTTGTTCAATAAACTGAGCTGTTTTCGCAAATGCGGGGATTCAGGATGCAAGACGATCGCCTCTTCCAGCGCAGTCCCCATACGATGGCGCATTTCAGCAGCCGCCGCATTCGTGAATGTCACGACGAGCAATTCATCCACGTTAATCGGGTTTTTATCATCTAAAACCTTTTGAATTAGACGTGTGATCAACACTTTCGTTTTCCCTGATCCTGCTGCTGCCGAGACGAGGATGTCGTGCCCTGAAGCGTAAATTGCTTTCCATTGGTCGTCTGTAAACGTCACGTCACTCGGTTTCGGTGGTATGTGCATCGCCTTCAACCTCCTTCCTCATTTTCTCAAGAGATTCATTTGCTGAGAGTTCCGCATAATTTCGGTACTTTGCTTCCGGGTCCGTTGTGTCGAACTGACAGACCCCTTGATACGGACAGTAGTTACATGGCATCCGCTCTTTCAATCGATACGGATATACCCGTGCATCACCTGCAAGCATAGCGTCACCCGCTTGACGGTGGCGAGAACGAACGGCTCCACGCAGTAGTTGCATATCATCGGGGGCCAGCACTTTAGAAGTCGCATAGAACGAACCATCTTTCTTCACACGAGCAGGAATGATTTTGGACGATTGTTCAATGTCACTGTCCATTTCTTTGACGACAGATAAATCCTCAAGCACATAACCTTTCATAGAAAACGACTTCAGCATCTCTTCTTCAACCGCTTCTTCCGTCAACTCCTGAATGCTGCGCACCATTGGATTGTGAACGTGGACATACAACATGCCGGCAGGATCTGCCTGCACGTGTAGCCATTCGTCTGCATGCTCAAGTGCAACGTCTAGATACGTCAGCATTTGCAGCGACAATCCATAATACACTTCCGTCAAATCTAGCGCTTTGGCAGAAGATTTGTAGTCCACAATGCGAATGTACGTTTTTTCATTCACTTTCGATGCATCGACACGGTCAATTCGTCCGCGCAAGTTCATGTGTCCACCCTGTTTTAAAGGAATTGACAGTGGTGGCATTTGCTCACCTTGTCCAAATCCAACTTCAACTGCAATCGGCTCAAAACTAGAAGCCGTCGCTTGGCTGCGCAGCGCAAACAGCGTCCGTTGGATAATGCGTGTCAATTTGCGTTTAATGTAAACATGACGGCTCGTCGACAACAAAATTCGATGGAAGAAATACGGTGCAATACCGTCTACCGCCTCGCGCGCCAATCGGAAGCAATCCTCTTTCGATAACCCTGCCCATGTTGCTCCGGTCCGCATGATGTCATCCGATACCCATTTTAGGGCTGCGTGGAATAAATCCCCGATTGCAGGTGCTTCCAATGTGAATTCAGATCGTTCACGTAACCCGAGACCGTATGTCGCATAATGTTGAAACGGACAACTGTAATACGATTCGACACGCGAGACACTCGACGACATCGTTTCACCATATAAGCCTGAAGTTAAATCTGGCGTCAATCGCTCGGTATCTGTCCCATGCTTCCGCTTTCCTTGAATACTACTAAGTATCGAAGCCCAGAGTGGATCGTCCTCATAATACGCAACAACCGCCTGCCATAATGGTGGTAAGGATCCTCCAGTTTCCGCTAGACGAAGTTGAGCGGACGCATACGGCAACACAGCTCTCGGATGGCTAATGTACGAGAATTCATCTGCACCTTCCAGTAAATCTAATGGATCGGCAACGACGATTTCCGTAGTTATTCCATCAAGTAGTTGACCGATTCTAGGAATATATAGTGAAGGTATGAGCGCTTTTCCTGCTTCGTCTGCTATCGGATAGGATATCGTCAATCCTTCTGAGGCTGCAGTAAACGCACGGTACGCTTTGTACGTTTCATCCATTAAACGTGATTTAGCAGAAGGGGCAAGTTCAAATCCGACCGTTTCAAACCACTGTCTATCGGCATCCGATATGAGCCCTTCATTGTCAATTCGTTGTGGCAACACACCATCGTTTGTCCCAATAACAAATATTTCATCTATACTTAAAAAAGTCGCAAGGTCGATTGTCATCACCGTCACTTGGTCAAGTGATGGCGGAATCCTTGAAAATTCGAGCGTATCGAATCCTTCATCAAGCACTCGTACCGCGTCTTTCGGTGCCATTTTGACATCTCCGAACATAAGCACAAACTGATCGAGGATATTGATCCATCCGTTCCATGCCTGTTCATGCTCTGATGCGCCGAGCAATCGTCCTGCGCGTTCTTCTTCTGCGCGAAGGTCGATGATTTTATCGTACACATGGAGTTCTTCCATGAACGCAAACAACGCTTCCGCAGCTTGCCTACCGTCTTTTGCAGTTTTCAACTGCTTTCCGAACGTCTCAAGTGGTCCGCGAACCAAGTCACGTACACTATGCAACTCTTGCTGCATTGCAAGTTCTTCATCCGTTTGAACTTCAGTATGCAATTCGAGACCAAGATACTTTTTCACCCGCCACCGAACATCGTCAAACCACCGGTGTCCATGGATTCCATGCGCTAACACATAGTTCTCCAAGCGATCCGCACGTTCTCGCCATAGTTGACGGTCTTCTCCATGTGGGAAAAACAAGTCCGTCTTCACTGCGCGAAAAATGGCTTCATATGACCAATTTCCAGTAACCGCTTCTAGTACCGATCGTGTGAATTCAATGAGGGGATGGTGTAGCATCGGCTTTTTCTGACTAATGAACACCGGAATGTCGTATTGCGGAAAAATCGTCTCCATCAATTCATCGTACACTTCCGGTTGCCGATACAATATAGCGATCTCGTTATACCGTTTTCCCGACCTGACAAGAGTGCGAATCGAACGCGCTACTGCATGCAATTCAGCACGGCGATCGGTCGCTTCTAAAATTTTGACATCTCCACTACTCGCTTTTGGTGTCGCTGGATACTTATCGAATTGGGCTTCCAAATGTAACAAATCAGAATTCCGGAATCGGTGAGTTTTCGTCAATCTCAACTCGGGCTCTACTTCCACTGATACATCACGTGCTAGATCCGTAATGATTTGTTTTGTTCGCATTGGACTGAAAAACAACTCATGGTCAGCAGTTGCTTCCCCTTCGTCGTCTGTTGGGAGCGCCACTGTCACTCGTTTTGCGTATTTCAATAACTCCCTAATTATCTCGTGCTCACGGTTTGTCAGTAGCTCAAAACCGTCTATGTAAATGTCCGCTTCTTTGATATATGAAGAGAATTGAACTTGCCCGGAAAGCATCGATAAATGTCCTTCACTATCGACATAGGAAGTGCCAAGACGCTCTTCCACTTTCTCCAATAGGAGCGATAAGTCTCCTGCTTTGTCTACCAGTGAACGCGGTGCAGAAGCTACAGTTAACTCGGCATGGAGCTGTGCCAGTGTCGTGTGGTCCAAGCAGTATCGGCTGAACTCTTTTAACACCCCTTCTACTTGCTCCGTAAATCCGCGCTTATCAGCTGCCTGTCGGAACAACTTGAAGTCCTCTCGATTTTCTTCCAGCACACTGCGAATGAGCATCCGGTATCCGAATCCGTCCACTTCGCGTCGTGTGATGCCTCCTGTTTCTTGAAGCACTCGCCAAGCCAATCGCTTAAATGTCAGCACTTGTGTACGCACCATTCCGTTCAATCCGAATTGAGCTGCTAAACTATGCTCCAACGAATACGACATTTGGTCCGGCACGATTAACACAATCGGTGCGCCAAGAGGATCTTGTTGAAGTGCTTCCACAATTTCATGCTCAATAGTGTACGTTTTCCCAGTCCCGGAACGTCCCGTTATAAATCGCAGCGTCATCAGATAGCCCCTCTCTGTCCTACTAGTCTCCTCATTGTAATTGTTTTCGCAAGAAGAATCAAAGTTTGAGAGGTGTTTTTACGAATGAATGTTCGTAGTTTTGAAAATGGTACAATTTGAAGGTTGTTCGATGAAAAATTGTGCAGCATTTTATGAGCGTTCATTGAGATTTATGATCAGTTTCTAAGTTTTATGAGCACTTTTCAGGAGTTATGATCACTTTCTCACTTTTATGAGCACTTTCCATGAGTTATGATCACTTTCACAGGTTTATGAGCACTTTCCACGAGTTATGATCACTTTCACAGGTTTATGAGCACTTTCCACGAGTTATGATCACTTTCTCACTTTTATGAGCACTTTCCACTTGTTATGATCACATTTCCTCTTTTATGAGCACTTTCCACCAGTTAGGATCACTTTCACACTTTTACGAGCCCCCACCCAAATTCCAAGCACGTACCCAAAATTCTATTTGCTTTTAATCAAAATAAAAACGCTTCGCAAAGGCGAAGCGCACATCCTTATCAACTGGTACTACTTACTTGTCCCAATGTTTTTGTCCATTCCATTCTCTCGCATGGCGTTCCACTTTTTTATTCAAACGTCGCTCGAAATATTTGCCTGCTAACCACATTAGCAATATCACCACACCGACAATGGCGGAGCGAATCGGTTGTGTAAACAACGCTTTCAGATCGTAGCCGACAAAACTGATCATGAAGACCATGACAAACTTCCCTGCTATCAAAATCATTAAGTAATACGTCTTCTTCATATTCGACAGCCCCGCAACGAGATTCACGAGAGCAGATGGCGTAAATGGGAAACAGATGAACAAGAACAACGGACCAAATCCATTGCTCTCCACCCACAAAATGAGCTTTTTCACTTTTTTATGCTTGGTTAGGAAGTTTAACATGCGACTTTGACCATATTTCCGGACGATTAAAAATACGACATAGGAGCCGACGACTGTTCCACCCCAGGATAGAATGAACCCTAACCACAATCCGTACGCAGTTATATTTGCGATAACAAACACAAATAACGGTAAAAAAGGCAGAAACGACTCGATGAACGGCAACAAGAAGCCTATGAACGGACCGAATGCCTTATAATGTTGTGCAAGTTCAGTAACTTTATCCACACTTAACCACTCTTGCATTTTGAGTCACCCCTACCTTTTCTCCCTTTTTTAAAACCATTCAAAAATTCAGTCTTGTTGTCTTTAGTAGTTGTAGTATAATCACTAGTATTGAAATTCATAAGAAAGCTGGGATGTGAAATGGAACGCAGTGAATTTAACAACGGACTTCGCGCCGGTCTCAGCATTGCCATCGGGTATTTCCCAGTCGCGCTTACATTTGGGTTACTCGCCAAAACGACCGGTCTTTCACTGTTCGAGGCGACCGCGATGAGCATTTTCGTCTTTGCAGGCGCAGCGCAATACATATCGCTCAGCTTGATAACCGCTGGCGTCGATCCATTATTAATTGTCATGAATACATTCATCGTCAACATCCGTCACTTCCTTATGACGGCTTCGCTGAATGAAAAGATGCAACCTGCACCAAAAGCCATTAAAGCTGCATACGCATTCGGGGTGACAGATGAAACCTTTTCCGTCATCGCGACGAGTAAACAAGACAAAGTATCAAGCGGCAATGCGTTTGGTGTCATCACCATTGCTTATGGAAGCTGGGTGGTTTTCACCGCTTTAGGGCATGTCATTGGCGCCAATTTACCGCTATTTCTTCAAGCCGCCATGTCCATTGCGCTCTATGCCCTCTTTATCGCATTACTTGTCCCTTCGATGAAAGGCAACCGGAAAGTCGTTTTACTCGCCAGTCTTGCTGCACTCCTACATTGCTTCTTTTATTATACCGAATTATTATCCACAGGGTGGGCAATTCTTGCGTCTACATTACTATCATCGATCATAATCGAACTGGTCTATGCTAAGTACGGACGAGCCCCAATTCCAGCTGTTGAAAAGGAGGAGAGCTGATGGGTCCAACTTATTGGTGGATGCTGTTCGGAATGGCGCTTGTGACGTACATTCCACGTATGATTCCACTCACGGTCCTCGATGGGAGAAAGTTACCGCCACTCGTGACAGGAATTTTAAGTAACATCCCATTTGCTGTGCTCGGTGCACTCATTTTCCCAGCAGTGTTCTATGTACAAGAAGGCAACTTTCTTTTCGGGTTGATCGGGGCTGCGACCGCATTTCTCATTGCGATCTTTGGTTTCGGACTGATGACTGTAGTCCTCGGGACAATCGGTGTACTCGCAGTCTACAGTCTGTTCATGTAACCCCTTTGAACCTATCATACCCAAAAAATCCGTTTCTCATACTTGTAGAATAGAAGAAATGAAAAAGCCTTACACCATGTGCAAGGCTTTTTCGTTATTCATGCAGATTTTCATTGGACTGACGATGAGAATTTGCGACCATTCGATTCGCAATCCAAAATCCAACCGTCAACGACAACGCATCTGCCGCGTACAGCAACCAGTTATGCGTATATCCTGCATAGACGGAGGCGGCGATTAGCGCAATCGTCAGCACCAATCCGACCAGTTGATGGAACGTAACCCGCGTGAAAAACACGACTAGAATTCCTGGGATGAACAACGCCATCACTAATTTAGTCGCTAGACTCTCCACTTCACACCGCCTCCTTTCTATCCCTCATCGAACGAGCAACAGTCCGAGTTGGTAATGATCATGCCGGTATAGCACTTGCTGCATGAGACGAACTTCTCCGTTCCGATCTGCAACTTGTAAGCGGCAATGCGCTGCGTTCACTTGAATCGCATCATACAATTCCTTATCGTTCGCAACTTGTATCCCGTTCACAGCACGAATCACTTCACCCGGTTGCAACCCTAGCTTTTCTGCAGGTGATCCAGGAAGAACTCCCGCAATGACAACACCTTTCGCACTCGGCGATGCTGCATAACCGCCATTACGTTCTTGTACAGCAACGCTAATGGTTAACACCGTTCGTATGAGAACACCTAGAACCAGTGCTCCCCATCCAATCATAGGCTCATAGAGTGCACCTAAACCGAGCGCCGCAACAGCGACCCCTGTCCAAATAACCGACACCCCGAGCTTCGGAAAGATTTGATCCGGAAAATGCTTGCGTGCAATTTGGCTAAAGCCAATCAACACTGGCACTGGAACGAAACTGAACGATGCTGCACCGAGTGTAAACTGTGGCCAATATGGTACATATGCTGAAATCATGTCACCCGGCACAAGTAAGATCACGGGTAATAACCAAATCTTCTTCACTTTGAAGACCGCTGCACGAAGTCCTCTGCTCGTCTTCTCAAGATGTGGCGACGCATAGCGCACTGAAGACGTCCGAATGAGCACTCCTTCTGCAATGAGGAAGAGCCCTGCAATGACCGGTATCGTTACGGACAATTGTCCAAACAGATCCACGTCCTGTAGCGACCATCCATGATACGTAAACGCACCGCCAATTTCTTGCCATGCGTACAATCCGAAAAACGCAATCGCAGTTGTGTAAATCGGAGATCCCCATTGGTAATAAAAACTCACTAAAACGACAAGCATGATCGCAGAAAACATCACGATCCATCCTGCATCCACCACAAATCCGATTCCGCTTAGCAGGACGGACAAAATGAGTGCATGCAGCCATGAGTCCGCAACGAGCCGTCTCAATTCCGTGAGCCCCGGCAACTTCCTAATGTTGAAGTCTTTTCGCTCCCGCTTCACTCTCATATACCCGAGCGCAACCGCAACGAGGAGAATTAGCAGAAATAGTGGATTCAAGAAGAATACTGCCACTGCTTGTAAGACATCGAACAACCAATTCTCTGACACGTTCTATCACACTCCAATCCAATCCCGCTGTTTTCTTCTATTGTAACAAAGATTGGAATGGAATGGATAGTCGCGACAGACTGTTATTTATGAGTAGGGCGAATCGATCATTTTTCAGACAGTTTGTGATGCAAATAACCGACTGCCATCGACAGCTGTTCATCGTTCGCACGATCGTTGCGATATGCCTCAGCACTCGTCTTCAATGTTTGGAAGAATTTGCCGTCCATTTCCCCCGTCGACTCCACCTTTTCAGCTTTCATGAAGTCCGCTACTGTCTGACCCGTCGTTTCATCAAAGAAGCCATCCACTCGACCCGGATCATGCCCGAGCGCCTTGAGTAATCGCTGCGCATATGCGATATCTTCGTTGAATTGCTGTTCTTTGTAGACGTCTGCAATTACTCTCAAATGCTCAGAAAACAAGCTGTTCTGCTTCACCTCTAAATCCGAAGCGATCCCTTCCGAGTGGATCCATCGCTCTTTAGGTGTTAACCACTTATGTGTAGACAACTTCACTTCGCCGCCATTCGATAATTTCATCGTTTCTTGTACTGTCCCTTTTCCGAAGCTTGTTGTCCCTACAATGAATCCTCGGTCAAGATCCTGGAGTGCACCACTCAATACTTCACTCGCAGAAGCACTTCCTTTGTCCTGCAACAAGACTACTGGAATGCTCTGCAACTTCGGATTATACTCCAACTCTTTAGCTGGCTCAGTTACAAGTGGTGTCAATTGGCCCTTCACGTCTTCCATATACGCAAACACTGTATCTTCCGGAAGCATACTCCCTGCAATATTTCCAACCGCATGTAAGTAACCTCCAGGATTTCCACGAACATCAATGAGTAGTGCTTCTGCACCTTCCTTAACGAGTAACTCTGTCGCCGCTTGCCACTCTTTCGCACTGTCTTCCCCAAACATCGTCAACCCTATGTAGCCAATTTTCTTGCCGCGTTCTTCCAAAATTTCCGATGATACCGTGTGAACAGGAATCACATCTCGTTCAATCGTGAATTCTACATGCTTCCCGGATTCTGGGCGATAGACAACCATTTTCACAGCTGTCCCTTGTTTCCCTCGTATTTTTTTGACGACTTCTTTAAGTGTCAGTCCATCCACTCGCTCCCCATCAATTTGCACGAGTTCGTCATAAGGAAGCAATCCGGCTTTTTCTGAAGGCGATCCTTTGACAGGTGATACAATTACAAACTTGCCATTGGTACGGGTAATCTCAGCTCCAATACCTACCCGTTCTCCAGCGAGCGATTCTTTGTGAGACGCCGCTTCTTCTTTTGTCAGATACGTTGAATACGGATCACCGATCACGTCCGCCATGCCTCGTAAGGCGCCTTCGATTAACTCATCGTCTTTCAGTTTATACACGGCGTTACCTGTGATGACCTCGTATGCTTCGTCGAGGACTCCAAATTTCCCACTTGAGTTGTGGGTCTTTTCATCACTTTTTCCACAGCCATCCAACACCAGTACTAGACAAACCGCAACTGCGGCTAAAATAACAAACGCAAAAAAACGGCTCCTGCGCATCGTCACCATCCCCTCCTCTTTCCACTATATGAAAGAAGGGAGAAGGTTACGACAAGCATGAACCGAGAAATAATTTTCGGTGTAGACGGGGTTGAATTACGCTTCAGACGGACGCTTTCCAGGGGGCTCGATTTCAGCCGCTTCCTTCGCTCCGCTCAGTCCAGGGTCTTCAATCTTCGCTGATCCCCTAGGAGTCGCCGTCTTACGCTTCACTCAACAGTATCTCGTAGGATAATTTAGTTCCTCTAAATAAAAAAGGTAAATGAAAAAAGAAAAAGTTCAAGACCGTTTACTCAACATCCTTCACTAGCTGTTCCATCATTTCTTCGTCCATGGGGCCTACGATTTGGTTATCGATGGTGCCGTCGGTTCCGAGGATGTATGTCGTTGGAATCGAGAACACTTTGTAGTCTGTCATGCCGAGTTCTTCTGTGTCGAGCAAGATTGGAAACGTTAGCTCATAGGCATCCACAAACTCTTCGACCGCTTTGACCCCGCGGTTTTCTGCAGTCGTCAAGTTGACTGAAATCAGTTCTACATTGTCTTCAGGCTTCAGGTTTTTATAGTAGTTTTCCATATGGGGCATCTCTGCTTTACATGGTGGGCACCACGTTGCCCAGAAGTTCAGAATGACTTTCTTACCTTTCAACTCGGAAAGACGAACTTTATCTCCAGCTAATGTCTCGAGTTCAAAGTCTGGCGGTGTATCTCCTTGTTCAAGTCCAGCTGTGCTTTTGGACATCGTTTTAGTTGAAGCCGTATCGATGACTTCGGGTTTATCTAAATTTGACTTCACCATTACGACAATCATCGAACCGATTAAAAGAATTGCGATTGCGTATCCAATCCACTTTTTATTCATCGTATCCCTCCATCTGTTACCTTAACTTGTGTAAAACGCCACGCAATTATTACTACTAAGATGCTCGAGACAACTGTTGCAGCGAATGGAATACCCGTAAACCCAGCAGGCTGCAGTGCAGCGATGAACGCGTGGGCAGCTACGAACAATCCTGCAGTATAGATAACGGGTACGCTTTCATCTTCTGCATGAATAAAGGCTAGCGCTGCAATCACTGCGAACAAGATGATTGTAGTCACCTTTGTTACAAGCGTTCCATCATTCAACAGCGCCATCATCACTTGATAGCCTGCTTGTGCACTGATAATCCCTAGCATGATTCCTTGGCTAACTTTTGGCGGCTTGGGCTTGCGTGAAAAAAGAATGAACAAAGCCGCAATCAGAATCCCAGCAAGGAATCCAAACATGCCTCCATTAAAATAAAGGATGGCCATGGGTGCACGACGTACCGTTTCAAAGTCCGTTACAATCACGGACAGTTTCCATACAATAATAGTGGTAAAGATCGCATCCACAACAATGTCCGCGACTGGTTTACCAAATTTCATTTTAACAGCAAGCCATGCGAGAATAAATCCAAAGATGGCTGCAATCCAGGAAGAAGGTACAGTGACCTTCCATAGTAGAAAATAGTCGGTGACAGGCATTGGAATCTCCTTTAGTCCAGTATACCTCTCATGGTATCGTAAAGTGCCCATCAAAACCACAAAATCCACTTATGTTTACAAAAGAAAAAGGCCCGCACGTATGCGAGCCTTTCCATGTATTCGGTGCTCCCTTATTCCAAAATGTTTGTTTTAAGGAAAAACCGGAAATAGAACTTATAGAAGTGTTTCTTAGAATGATACATAACGTAACGGATTCACGGCACTTGGACCGGATGCAGAGAAGTTACCTACGTGAATTTCAAAGTGCAAGTGTGGCCCTGTTGAATTTCCGGTATTCCCTGATTTCCCGATGAATTGTCCTTTTCCAACGTGCTGTCCTGTACTCACACCAATATTGGACAAGTGTGCATAAACGGATGTAAAGATTTGCCCATTTATGGAGTGTGTAACCATAATCGCATTACCGAATCCACCCATCGGTCCTGCATGGGACACTACACCTTCAGCAGCAGAAACGACTGTTGTACCAACTGGAATTCCGATATCTTGTCCACGGTGCTGCTTTTGTGTATGGAAGATCGGGTGCATTCTCCAACCGAATGATGATGTAAGTGGACCACTTGCTGGACGAGTCCATGTGCCACTTGAAACAGGAGGTGCAGATGGTTGGTTATAATCATGGTTATTTGATGACGAAGAACTTGATGAATTCGCTGCTTGTTGTGCACGGCGCTTCGCTGCAGCTTCTGCTTCACTTTTACGCTTGATTTCTGCTTGACGAGCAACTTCTGCCAAACGACTTTGTTCAGCACTAATTTGATTCACAAGATCTGCGGAAAGTTCGTGTGTTTCGTCATATTCGCTCTCTAAGTCTGCTTTTTCAGTAGAGAGTTTCGCTTGTTCAGTTTCTAACTGATCAACAAGCTTGTCCTTCTCAACTTTTTGACCTTCAAGCTTTTTCTTCAAATCTGTTAGTTTTTCTTTACGTTCTTCTTGTTGCGCAAGTTTAGTCTCGACCATTTGCTTTTCTTCTTCAAGCTGGTTCATGTCATCTTCTTGCTGTTGCATGATTTTACGGTCAGCATCCATCAAAGTAGATACCGCTGAGAAACGGTCGATGAAATCTGAAAAACTGTTCGCGCCAAGAAGTACGTCCAGATAGCTGACGTCTCCGCCTTTGACCTGCATCGTACGAACTCTTTCTCTTAACACCTCATCGCGCTCTTTAATCCGCTTTTCCAACGTCTTGATAGAAGCACGAAGTTCAGTGATTTCTTTAGTCGTTTGAGTGATTTTTTCTTTTACGTCACGAATTTTTTCGTTGTTGGTTTCGATTTCACCATTCAACTTTGTAATTTGCTCCAAAAACGATTGTTTCTTTGTTTGCTTTTTATTAATCTCGTTGGATTTGTTTTGGATGCCTTTATTCAACTCTTGTTGTTTTTGTTGAAGCACCTTTTGTTCATCTTGCATATCCTTTAACGAGCTCGCTGATGCAACTGTTCCGGATAATGTAGTTGAGAGCAACAACACACCCATTGTAGATAGTAGCATTCCCTTATTCTTTCTCACAGTCCCAGTTCCCCTTTCAATTCGATCGGCTATTTAGACTTTCAAGAATTTACGTACGGACATCAAACTGCCCCACACGCCGATAAACACTCCCATGAACAACAACAGACCATCTACCTGAATAATGAAGGGTATTGGATCTAGCAATTGGAACATTTCATTGACCAATTTAGGTTGCCAGTAGGCATAGATTTGTTGATACGCAATAGCGATGGCAGCCATCGGAAGAATGGATCCGAAGATTCCTAGCCAAACGCCTTCTAATATAAACGGTATGCGAACAAAATTATTGGTCGCCCCTACAAGTTTCATAATTTCAATTTCTCGACCACGTGCAATAATCGTCAAACGAATTGTGTTGGAGATGAGGAACATTGCCGTAAATAGTAGCGCCAGTATTAAAATCAGACCAACGTTCCGACTGATTTCTACGACATCAAACAATTTCTCGACTTTTCCTGCTCCATAGACAACATCTGCTGTGTACTCGTATGTATCGATCTTTTTTGCAATTGCAGCCGTATCGTGTGGATTTGCCGCTTTCACATACAGAGCATCTCCCAACGGATTGCTTTGTTTGTAGAGTGAAAGTTCTTTACCATAGGACTTGATAATCTTATCAAGTTCATCTTCTCTGGTCGCATATTTGACGCTTGCGACACCATCAATCTCTTTTACTTTATTCTGTAATTCTTTCACGGCCTCACTACTTGCTCCGGGGTCCGCAACCACTTTAATCTCTACGTCGTTCTCGATGTTATCTGCCATCTTGTTCAAGTTCATCATCATGACAATGAAACTACCTACAAGTAGGAGAGTAACCGCAACGGCGCTGATGGAGGCGAACGTCATCCAGCCATTTCGTCCGAGGCTTTTGAAACTCTCCCGGAAGTGTCGGCTTAGCGTTCTACCCTTCATAACTGTATTCTCCTTCGTATTCATCTCTTGTAATCATTCCGCCTTCTACTAACAAAACGCGATGGCGGATACTGTTCACAATGTCTTTGTTGTGTGTCGCCATAATAATGGTCGTCCCACGGTTGTTGATTTTTTCAAAGATGTTCATGATGCCTAACGACGTATCCGGATCAAGGTTTCCTGTTGGTTCATCTGCAATGACCAATTTAGGTTCATTCACAATCGAACGTGCAATCGACACTCGCTGCTGTTCTCCGCCTGATAACTCGTTAGGAAACATTCTCGCTTTTTGGGACAATCCGACCAGCGCTAAAACATCTGTTACCTTTTTACGTATTTCTGTTGGTGTTTCTTCAATTACCTCAAGCGCAAATGCCACATTCTCATAAACATTCAGTCTTGGAAGCAATTTGAAGTCCTGAAACACGACCCCTATCTGTCTTCGCAAGTATGGGATTTCTTTGTTTTTTAACGAACTAAGGTCTGTTCCGTCGATGAAAATTTGTCCGCTTGTCGGAGATTCCTCACGATACATCATTTTGATGAATGTCGATTTACCTGCACCACTTGGACCCACGACGTAAACAAATTCACCGTTATTAATGTCGATATTAATACCGTTTGCGGCAACGACACCGTTGGAATACTTTTTGTACACGTTTTTCATTTTAATCATTTTTTGTAACCACCTGATTCAAAACTTTTCTTCAGCTTTTTAAGTATAACAGATATAAACCTACACAATATTACAGGAATATTTCATTTTCCCTAAAACGTTCACAGCTTTTCAACAATTCTGTAATGTGGAACTCGTTTTTGGTAGTCTGAGTGAGTTTATGTCGAAGAGTGGAAATGTATTTTGGTATGTACAAACAACAAAAAAACAGAGGTAGCCGAAGCATACCTCTGTTCGTTATGTGGATAGTAGGTCATTTGTGTTACAGCAGCTTATTTCTTGTCAGCAAGCCATTTAGCAACTGCGTCAAGCTCTTCACCTTTAATGAGACCTCCAGGCATTCCGCCGGATTTACCGTTTTCGATGATGTCGTGGATTTCGTCTTCAGAAAGCTCTCCACCGATGTTTGCTAGTGCAGGACCGTTCATACCTTCCAATTTCCCACCGTGACAAGTTGCACAGTTCGCTTGGTATACTTTGTCCGCGTCTACGCCGCCAGCAGCTGAATCTTTGTCTCCAGCTTTGTCATCTCCGCCGCCGCCACAAGCACCTAATACAAGCGCTGCTCCGAAGATTGTTGCTAAGAATTTGTTTTTCATTTTCATGAAATTTCCTCCTTAAGATAAATGAATTACGTGCTTTTCTAGTATAGCAAAAAAAGACCAATCCCGCTCTATACCGTGTGACAAAATCAGGACGAATACCTTACTTAAAGCGGTCTCCTTCTATTTAGTATTCTCTTTTCCACAGAAATCAAACCTGTTTTGATAAAGTATTCGTTTTGAAATGAGCATAAAACTGTTTTCGACAGCTATTCACATGATGATTTTTCAACATTCATCCATATGTCCCCTGCGACTGCCTCTTCCAAAAGCCATCTACCTCTTTAGGCTGACCAATTGGCAGTTATTTATTCATACTCAATTATCGATCTTCGCCTGTTTGACTAAAAAAAGTTCGGCTTCATCCAAATCATTTGTACATAAGAGCGCTCTCGATGCATCTGAAACAATCCGGTCTTCGATTTCCAGATAATCGACTAACGGGATTAGGTTGAAAAACTTCCGCCATTTCTGAGTGCTTTCCATTTTTGCCTCTTCATTTCGAATCTCCGTGTAATCAATTTCATTGATTTGGAAAAAGGGTTGTTGCTGATCTACTGCAGGAAACCGTTCCTTAAGAATCTCAAGTTCCCTGTTGTCGTATTTCTCTGCAATGATCCATTCAGCCGTCCCGACATTCTCAGCGGCGTCCATTAACTGGTCCGTCCACGCTTGTAACGTGTCTTCATCCGTCGAATCGCTTGAATAGACTAAAACGTTATAAAGTACTCGAATCGGTTTTTCTTTCTTTTTAAAGAACAAGTTCTCACCTCCAACAATGGAATATTCTATGTATAAGTCTACCGAATTTTCAATCAAATAACAGTGAAAAAAGGGGCTGACCCGGAATGCCGTTTTGGCGACGTTCCAGGGCAGCCTCGCTATCCAAATGATTCAGTTTTAAGAAATACGTGAACGCAAGAAGGCATTAATGAACGAATCGATTTCTCCATCCATGACAGCACCGACGTTACCCGTTTCTTCATTGGTACGATGATCTTTGACCATGGAATACGGGTGGAACACGTAAGAGCGGATCTGACTGCCCCATCCGATTTCTTTTTGGTCTCCGCGAATTTCGAGAAGGCGTGCTTCTTCTTCTTCGACACGGATCTGATAAATTTTGGCTTTCAACAAGTTGATCGCACGTTCACGGTTTTTGATCTGTGAACGTTCTGTCTGACACGTTACGATTGCACCTGTTGGAAGGTGAGTCATACGAACAGCTGAATCTGTCGTGTTAACGTGCTGTCCACCCGCACCACTAGAGCGGTACGTATCGATTTTTACGTCTTCCATCTTCAAATCGATGTCTACGTCACCTGAGAATTCAGGCATCACTTCAACAGAAGAGAATGACGTGTGACGACGGCCTGACGAGTCGAACGGTGAAATGCGAACAAGACGGTGAACGCCTTTTTCAGCTTTCAAGTAGCCATACGCATTGTGACCTTTAATGGAAAGTGTTACAGATTTCACACCCGCTTCGTCGCCTGCTTGGTAGTCCAGTGTTTCCACTTTGTATCCATGCTGCTCTGCCCATCGTGTATACATCCGTAAAATCATCGAAGCCCAGTCTTGGGATTCCGTACCACCAGCACCTGAGTGAATTTCAAGGACGGCATTGCTGCTATCATATTCTTCACTTAAAAGCATCTGCAAGTCGAAGTCTTCCATACGCTTCAAGAATGTTTTCAACTCGCTTCCGAGTTCTTCTTGAAGTTCTACATCAGGCTCTTCTTTTAACAGTTCAACTGTCATTTCAAGGTTCTCTTGCTCTTCATTCATCGCATGGAACTCACCGACGCTGTCTTTGAGTGCGTTCGATTCAGAAATGACCACTTGCGCTGCATCTTGGTTATCCCAAAACGTAGGGTCCATCATCATTTCATCGAGTTCCTGCATACGTGCCTCTTTGTTTTCTAAGTCAAAGAGACCCCCTAAAGTCCACTAATTTCTTAGCTGTTTTGTCGAGCTCATTGCGTACATCTGATAATTCCATCATATATTGTTCCTCCAAAAATTCAGGTTCACGACCAAATTACTCTTGACCGTGACAATTCTTATATTTCTTCCCACTGCCACATGGACATGGGTCATTACGACCGATATTGACGGAGCGACGAACCGGTTTTTTCGCTGGTTTCTCGCCGTCCTCTTTCGGATTCACCGCTTGCCCTTTCGCGACTTCTTCACGCTCCAGGTTATTGCGAATTTCCGCTTTCATGACGTACTTCGAAGCATCTGTTTCAATGGCATTGACCATTTCTTCAAACATGCCGAATCCTTCAGATTGATACTCACGAAGAGGATCGTTTTGTCCATACGCACGCAAGTGGATCCCGTGACGGAGCTGTTCCATCGCATCGATATGGTCCATCCATTTCGTATCAATTGCACGAAGTAGGACAACTTTTTCAAACTCGCGCATTTTCTCTTCAGACATTTCCTCTTCTTTTTCATCGTAACGTTTCATAACTTCTGTTTTGATGAAATCAGTGAGTTCCTGTGCCGATTTCCCTTCTAAATCTGAAACCTTTAAATGGTCTTCAGGTAGGAAGTTTGCGCCTAAGTAATCAACAAGAGCTTTAAGTGCCCAGTCTTCTTGTTTCTCTTCAGTCGTATGAATCGCTACCGCATTTTCGATGACACGTTCAATCATCGCTTCTAGAACTGGGCGTACGTTGTCTGATTCGAGTACGTCATTACGTTCTTTATAGATGATTTCACGCTGTTGACGCAATACATCATCATATTGAAGCAATCGCTTACGGGAGTCGAAGTTATTACCTTCTACGCGTTTCTGAGCAGATTCAACAGAGCGTGAGACCATTTTCGATTGAATTGGTGTTTCATCATCCATACCGAGTTTCGTCATCATGCCTTTCATTTGCTCTGAACCGAAACGGCGCATCAGTTCATCTTCAAGAGACAAGTAAAACTGGGTAATCCCCGCGTCCCCTTGACGACCAGAACGTCCACGTAACTGGTTATCAATACGACGAGATTCGTGACGCTCTGTACCAACAACAGCGAGTCCGCCAACTTCTTGTACGCCTTGGCCAAGCTTAATGTCAGTACCACGACCTGCCATGTTCGTTGCGATCGTAACCGCACCCGGCTGACCTGCTTGTTCGATAATTTCAGCTTCTCGACCGTGGTTTTTTGCGTTCAAGACGTTATGAGGCACGCCGTACTTCTTCAAGAAGCTCGAAATGATCTCAGACGTTTCAATCGCAACCGTACCAACAAGAACTGGCTGGCCGTTTTTGTGACGCTCTTTAATGTCATCCGCAACTGCTTTGTACTTTCCTTCAGTAGAAGAGAAAATCAAATCAGGACGGTCATCACGAGCAATCGGACGGTTCGTCGGGATCGCCACAACGTTCATGTTGTAAATGTTGCGGAATTCCTCTTCTTCCGTCTTCGCAGTACCCGTCATTCCTGACAACTTATCATACATCCGGAAATAGTTCTGGAATGTAATCGTCGCAAGCGTCATTGACTCATTTTGAACTTCCAAGCCTTCTTTTGCTTCAATCGCTTGATGAAGACCATCACTGTAGCGACGACCTTTCATAAGTCGACCTGTAAATGAATCGACGATGACAACTTCGCCTTCCTGTACAACGTAGTCTACGTCAACATGCATACTTACATGCGCTTTTAACGACTGATTAATCGTGTGGTTGAGAGTCACGTGTTGCAAGTCGAACAAGTTATCAATTCCGAATGCTTGCTCCGCTTTCTCAATACCAGTCTCCGTCATTGTTACGCCTTTAGTAGTTTCATCAAATGCGAAGTCTTCCTCTTTTTCCAACGTCGTCACGAAACGGTTCGCCAAACGGTACAATTCTGCTGATTTCGCAGCTTGCCCCGAAATGATGAGCGGAGTTCGTGCTTCGTCAATCAAGATTGAGTCAACTTCGTCAATGACTGCATAATGAAGTGGACGCTGTACTTTGTGCTCACTGTACAACACCATGTTATCGCGCAAATAGTCAAAGCCGAGCTCATTGTTCGTCGTATACGTCACGTCAGCAAGATACGCTTCACGCTTTTCATCTTTACCTAAACTGTTCAAGTTCAAGCCAACAGTCAATCCAAGGAACTCATACAACTGTCCCATTTCCTGAGCGTCACGGGAAGCCAGATATTCGTTGACTGTCACGACGTGTACGCCTTTTCCGTCTAGGGCATTCAAGTACACCGCAAGGGTCGACGTTAATGTCTTACCTTCACCGGTTTTCATCTCCGCGATGTTGCCTTCGTGTAGTGCTGCTGCACCCACGATTTGAACACGGAATGGATACAAGCCGAGAACACGGCGCGCAGCTTCACGGACAACCGCAAACGCTTCAGGCTGGATCTCGTCGAGAGTTTCACCTTTAGCTACACGCTCCTGAAATTCCACTGTTTTTGCAGTGAGATCAGAATCCGATAGCTGCTCCATTTGTGTAGCAAGTGCTTCGGTCTGATCAGCAATCTTGTCTAGTCGTTTCAAATCACGTTTATTCGGATCAAACATTTTATTCAATACGCTTAGCATAATTTGGTCACATCCTCACAAAGTTCACCCTTCATTTTAACATTGTGAATGGGCAGGCGCAAATGCAATGCAACGAAATTTCCGACTTTTGGATTATGGGTGGAGGAATGGGGGTTGCTTGAGCGGATCTGGTGATGGCTTGATCACTTTTTTGGCGTGCTGGAGCGGATTTGTTACTTGCTTGATCACTTTTTGGGTCGCTTGAGCGGATCTGCTACTTGCTTGATTACTTTTCACCTCGCTTGAGCAGATTCGCTACTTGCTTGATCACATGCAGTTTCGCTTAAGCGTCTAGGTGACGTGCTGGAGAAATTGACGCTAAAAACGAGTGGGTATGGAGAGGTAAGCCTATCCTTTCTATTATCATCTTTGAATGCGCAGCTTAGCGGAGCACACCAATTAGGATTGGTTTTAAATTGAGGTAAGATAGATTGGTCGCGAGCTTTGATACACATTGAAAAAGGTAGTTTGTCGCGGGATCGAGCGGATTGTGCTTGTTTGTTTGCAGAACACAAAATTGCCCACAAAAAAACCGCCCTAAGTTACGGGCGGTTTCCAATTATAAATTAGCTCCAGTTTCGATCAAGCCGTACTTGCCGTCACGACGTTTGTAGACGATGTTTGTAGAATCAGACTCACCATCAGTGAAGATGAAGAAATCATGTCCGAGCATGTTCATTTGAAGGATGGCTTCTTCTTGATCCATTGGCTTCAAATCGAGTTGCTTTGTACGAACTACGTTGAACTCGTTTTCGTCATCAGCATAATCTTGCTCTTTCGATTCGTTTTCCATTGTTGCCTGCAAGAATGCGCCAACGCCTTCGCGCTCACGGAACTTGCGATTCACACGTGTTTTATATTTACGGATTTGACGCTCAAGCTTATCGACGATTAAATCGATCGCTGCGTATAAATCGTTATGACGTTCTTCTGCTCTGAGTGTCAAATTTTTCATTGGAATTGTAATTTCAACTTTAGTTTGCTTATCGCTGTATACTTTCAAGTTCACGTGAGATGTTGCTTTCACACCCTCAGTGAAGTACCTTTCAAGTTTACTGACTTTCTTTTCAACGTACTCTCGAATTGCTGGAGTAACCTCGACGTTTTCGCCACGAATGTTGAAGTCTAACATATAAACTCCTCCTTTAATTTGACACTAACTCTATCTTCTACATTGACGGACAAAACCCTTCTTTTCATTGTGAAATTTAAAAAGAATTTTGTCGGATATTGCCGAAGTGCTTTTCTAGCTGATTAACGCTCAGCTTGTCTGCGAAGCTTTAGATCATTGACGATTGTTTGAGCTACTGACTCGTTCTCGTCAAAGTCTATGCCGTACATCCAACCGTTTCCAACCGCTTCCTTCCAGATAATGACTCCGTCTGTTTCAATTGGTTGTTGATAAAGGTTGAAGCGCAATCGAATAGCTACTTCTTCTCTCTTTACTGGAATATTATAAGACGTTTCCATACGGGTTCCGCCTGGACTAATATCCAGCAACTTAGAGTCACCCGTTCCGGTTCCAGGACGATCACTGTTTTTGAGATAAATACTGAATTCTGCGGGGATAGGTTCATTAAAGGGAAATCTAAAAGCTTCGTCACGTTTATAGTGCATATCTTCACACTCCATCCACTTCTCTAGTCCCCTCAGTATATCAAATAGTTACCAGTTCCGCGTCCTTCATTTCACCGAATACCTGATTAGGTGCTCCGTCCTCTACTATTACCAAACAGACGCGATACGAAACCTCTTTCTCTAAATGTTGGCGTCGTTAACAATATGATTCGGAACTTGGTCTCATGTATAAAAAACGCCCACCCAGCAACAGATGAGCGAGCCATTGTTAACCACGTAGGCTAACTGCTTCATTATACGTTTCTTGTAAATATGAGTCGATTTCACTTTGTTCGTCAACAAGATGTGTAAGTGTCGCATCCAGCTCTTCAATGGCGGCAGTGCTTTCTTCGATAACCGAAGCGAATTCCATCGTCCGCCCCCTGACATTATCAGTGTTCACTGTGATTTCTTTGAATGCCTGGATAAACGATTGCATTTCTTTCTGCAAGTCGCGCATCCCTTCATGCAATGCAGTAAATGTTGTGTTCGAAGAATCCACTACTTCCGTTTGCTTAAAAATCTGTTCTTTCCCAGTAGCTAGCTTGGATACTGCGAGTTCATTGAACGTATTCACTTCAGAGAGGTTCGTATCGATTTTAGATAATGTTTGATCCGTCATTCCCGCAAGCTTACGGATTTCATCCGCAACTACAGCGAAACCTTTCCCATGATCACCCGCTCTCGCTGCTTCAATGGAAGCATTCAACGCAAGCAAATTAGTCTGATCCGTAATCTCTTTAATGGAACCTGCAAACGCATTTGTTTCCGCAATCTTTTCGGATAACACCAAAAACGTACTATTTAGCTCATCAAAGAAATCCGCAAATGCATCAATCCCACTCTTCAATCCGGCAATCTCGGTACTTCCTTCTCCTGCTCGTTCTCCTGCGTCATTTGCTTTTTGGACAAGCAACGAAAGACCTTTAGAAATTTCCTCAACCGCTTCATACGTCTGTTCAGAGCGTTCAGCAATATCTGAAATGTGATCTGCTTGATGTTGGCTAGCTCCACTTACTTCATGAATGGCTGTCAGCATTTCACGTTGAGAGCCTAATGAAGTTTCGGACGAATTGCGAAGTTTACTTAAGTTACTTGTGATTTTCTCAACTGTTAAATCCAACCGTTTAGCAAGTTCCTCTTCTTCTCTTCTAAGCGCTTCCGTTTGTTCAGTAAAACGTTCAATCTCCGAGAAGTTCTTCGCATTTTGACGGACGACAAGCATTAAAATCAATCCACTCAAAAAGTGCAATAAGATTAAATTCGCACCACTTCCCTCAACTAATTCGGGGGTCACAAACACCATATTATTCAGGACAAGTGCTCCTAAACTTAATACATAAGCGACTGACATAATAAGTACGCGTCCATGGATTCCGCCAAATACTAATAAGAAAAAGATAATACCAATAGAGCCCAAATTAGCCTCTGACAATAAAATAACTCCAAGTGATACAGCAAATGTGGATGCTAATAATATGTACGGCAAACTTAGTGTCAGCCATTTAGTTTTCGTAAATCGAAATGCAACATAAAACGCAGATCCAATTAGTAACGGGATGGCTACGGAAAGAATTGTTTGTATATTAGATTGTAAAATAAACTGTGCGATGAGCCCAAGTCCCCCACCAATCGCAAAACCAATGTACAGAATGTGATTTTTCCTAAGCCAGTCAGCATGTTTCAACTGCTCGATCGTCATAGCATCACTCCTAAATTTGATGGTTTTTCCAATTCCTTATTACTATTATACCTCATTTAAGAACTACTAGTAATAGACTTAAAGACACATAAAAACCGACGAAATATTAATTCGTCGGTCTGCGTTCTTATTGTTTCGTATCGTAAAACGTGCCATCACGGGCAACTTTGCTATAAGGATTGACATAACTCCGCACACCATCTTTTTTCGTTTGAGACGCGGAGAGAACTTTACGAATGGCAGTTAGATAACTTTCCAACTTCACAGCGACTTTTGGCTCCTGAGCAACCAACTCTTTCCCAAATGTTTCTTCTTCAACAGAAAAAGGTGGCTGGATGCGAGGCTGCAATTGCTCCCGTTCATCTAAAATCTTTTCGACGGAAGCAATCATCGCGTCGCGTTGGTCGTCATCATTTACGATGGGAAGTGCAAGCAACCGATCCGTTGCCTCTTTCCATTGAATAAGCTCCGCTCGAATCATATCTCACTCACGTTTCCGTATTGCTTTTGGCGGTTCAATTGAATGACTTGCTTCCACGTATCGCGGAACTCGGTAATGATTTCCGAAGCTTCCTCAAACATTTTGGAATCATTCTTAATGTTGCCATCAACAAGGCGGCTGTTTGCGAATTCGTACAACACGAGCATGTCCTTCGCAACAGGGAACGAAGCATCCAATGTAATCATCAGTTCAGAGATAATCGCTTGCGCTTTCTGCACAGCCGTATTCTTCTGTTCAATCTGACCCAAGTCCGCGGCACGTTTCGCCTGTTCAATGAACTTCAAACAACCGTTATACAGCATCAAAGTCAATTCACCAGGCGTCGACGTTGTGACAGAATTATTTTGGTACGTAGCGTACGGATTATGCATAACCATTTTAAAGACTCTCCTTTTGTATTACGTGTATCAATTAAGCACCGCCACCAAGTGCGCTCATTAAACTAGCCGATTGTGCGTTCGCACGTTGGATTGCATTTTCCATGGCGGTAAACTGTTTCCAGTAGCGGGATTCAACCATTTGCATACGGTCTTCAAAGCGCTCGATTTGCTTGTTCATGCTGTCAAGCGTACGCCCAAGACTAAATGCCTTATTACTGTCGCCTACTTTGCCGGCACTGTTCTGAATTGATTTTTGCGTTGCATCGACAGCATCACGCAGTCTACGAGCTAAACCTTGCTCTTTACCGACACTATCATTTGAAAATAACATTTTTACTTCTCCAGGATCCTTAGAAATTGCTTCTTTCAACTTAGTTTCATTAATTTCTAATTTACCATGATCGAGATAGTTACTCGAAGTAGTGATTCCCAAAGAGCTTAAGTTGAGCTTTTTTCCATCTATTTCAACAGTGCCTGTAAGTGCAGTTCTCATTGTGGATAAAAGATTTGAGAGTTCCGGATCGTTACGGAGTGTTCCACTTTTCGCCTTTTCTTCCCATAGCTCAATTTCCTTTTCTTTCATATCTGCTTTTTCTTCTGCAGATAGTGGTTGGAAGTTGCGATATTTTGGTTCACGGATTTTTTTATTCAAATCTTCGATAAGTTTGTTGTAACTGTCGACGAAACCTTTAACTGTTTCAAAGACTTTATCAGTGTCGGTCGTCGCAGTGAATGTGATTTCTTTATTGTTAGCAGCTTTTAGTGTGATTTCCATTCCATCCAATTCGAATGAATTAGAGGATCTTATAACAGTCATTCCATTGTAATTAAAAATAGCATTTTTACCTTCATTTTCTTTCTTAGAAACTCCCACAATTCCAAGTTCTGTTGCTAGTTTAATTCCTGTTGAGCCATCTAATATCTTAATAGTTCCTTCACCACTATTTTTAGCCGAAAATCCAATATTACCTGTTTCTTCATCAAGAAAAGCTCGTACATCTGATTGTTCATTTATTTTCTTAATAATATCTTTCGTTGTATCGCCTTTAGTCAAACTTACTTCTACTGCACCTCTTCCACCCGGAGCTTCAATGGAAATAGTAGAATCTTCACTTAATGTAAAAGTTTTATTTCCAACATTCCCTCCTTCAAAGGTTGCATTCGTCGCAAGTTGCTCCACCCTTATCGTCCCAGAAAAATTCTCTGTATTCCCTTTTGCATTAATTGAAATATCATCAGGTGCTGAAATACTAACATTCTTCTGATTATAATTTTTCTCCAAAAACACATTATTAAATAGATTCGTACTAAAATCTTTCAAATCTCGATTTGCACTACGGTAATCATTCAATTGCCATTCAAAATACTGCTTCTTCTGTGTTACTTTATCCAACGGTATACGTTGAGCTTTCATTAAGTCCTTAATAATCGTTTCAGTATCGATTCCACTGGCTAGTCCACCAATTCTCATATCCAATCACTCCTTAAATTTTACGGTCGATGAGCAGTCCTAGGAATTTCTTCATTTCTGCGTGCATGTCCATCAGTTTTTTGGATGGGATTTCCCGGATTACTTCGTCGGTTTTGGAATCTACAATCGTCACATAGTATTCGTGCAATTCGTCGTGCATCTTAAACCTCAACTGCGTATCTACGCTTTCTAGGAACTTATTCAATCCCGCCGTTAATTCTTTGGCTTTCTTGATGGGTAAATCCTGTTCTCTATATGCTTGCTGTTGTGCTTGGTCGTTAATGGCTTCAACTTTTGTCACAATTCCGGATGACGTTGCATCCGTCGGCCCTGCCGCATGTTGGCGGTCTGGACTTCCCCCTATTTGACTGACCATTTCTCCGTCCTCCTCAAAAGTCACACTATACTAATTGTTATATCGGCAAAGATTGAGAGAAGTTTACAGGATTTTGGAATGAAAGTTGGACTTCTTAATGGGATAGAAAACAATCATCGGCTCTTTTTTTGATTACTATTTCAAGATAATTAAATTATCTCTAAACTTTTAGTTCAATCTACCGAAATAGGTTTAGTAAACATATATAGAAGAAAGAAGGAAAACCATGACAAAGTCTCTTAAAACCAAAATCATCTCAGTAACACTCTTACTATTTTTAGTCGGAATTTTACTGATGGCTTACATGCTGAATGGTATGATCAAAATCCGGTCCGTTGAAAGGGTTATCAGTTCCAGTGAAGGGACGACTGATCAAATGTCATATGCTGTAGAAAACTTCTTGACGCAATATAGCAAAGGATTAGAAATACTTGGGAAGTCAGAGGAGATTAACGGATTCGCACAGGGTACCGACAACACTTCTGCTGAAGCCCTGCTACAGAAAGAGCTGGAGAATTTCTTAGGGGTTTATGACGATGCGGTTGCCGTATATTTTTGGACGCCGACCAAACACACCGTTCAATTCCCTAAAAAAGATATGACTTCTTTCGACCCGACTGAACGTCCATGGTATCAGAGCGCTGTGGTGGCTCCTGGAATTATCCAATGGAGCCCACCTTACTCGGACGAAGCAACCGGCAATCTGATGACCACCGCTTCACTCGCAGTTGAAACGAACGGAACGATAGCTGGAGTTGCGGCCGTCGATCTTGAACTCACTGCAATTTCTAAGATGCTGAATGAAACAGACATTCCTTATGACGGACAACCGATTCTCTTTGATAAAGAAGGGACTGCCCTTTCTCATCCCTCAAAAATCGGTGAGAACCTTATGAATCTGTCCTATGTGAAAGATATGTATGATTATGAACAAGGCGATCTTGCTTATAAGGAAAACGGGAAAGATATGGTTAGTATTTTCAACACACTACCCGAATTCGGTTGGAAGGTCGGAACAGTTTACAAAGAAGATAACTTGATGGGGATGGCGAAACAGATGAGAACCTCCATTCTAATTATCTCTGCAATCGTTTTAGTGTTTGTTGCTGTCGTGCTGTATTTCCTAATCGGAAGGATGCTTAAGCCAATTGCCCGACTTCGCGCACTCATGGATGAAGTGGCGGAGGGTGATCTCACCGTTCAATCCGATATTCAGACAAAAGACGAAATTGGCCAGTTAAGCACGAACTTCAATCAGATGATCACTAATATGCATGGTATCATTTCAGTTGTGAACCAATCTGCGGAACATGTACGGTCTAACTCTGAAAGCTTGAGTGCAGTCGCTGAAGAAACGAATGCATCGAGCTCGGAAGTTGCGCACGCTGTGAACGAAATTGCACTAGGTGCGTCAAAATCTGCAGAAGATGCTGAAACGGTGACAGAACGTTCGGACGAACTCGGTCGTCAAATTAACGGTATTACAGAACGTGCCGAATCCATGACAGAAATCGCTGAACGCACAGGAACCATGAACACAAATGGACAAACTCAAATGGCTCAATTGCAAGAGACATTCCAGACATCCGGTATAAATTTGGAGTCTATGAATGAAGCGATTTCCACACTCAGTGTGAAAGTGAAAGAAATCGGCGGTGTGATGGATACAATTACCGATATTTCATCGCAAACGAATTTGTTGGCACTGAATGCAAGTATTGAAGCGGCACGTGCAGGCGAGCATGGGAAAGGGTTCGCAGTTGTGGCAGAAGAAGTACGCAAGCTTGCAGAGCAATCAGCACAAGCGACCAAAGATGTCCAAACGACTGTCCAGCAACTGCAGGACGAGTCGCGTCTCGTGACGGAGCAAATGGAAGAGACGATTATGACATTCCGCGACCAAGGTACGGTTGTTAAGGAAACGGAAACGACGTTTGGACAATTATCCACTTTGATGGAGGATATGCAAACATCGATCAATTCGATTTCATCTGAAATCCAGACGGTTTCACAGCACAAAGACGACGTGGCTTCCACTATTCAAACTATGGCGGCAACGTCACAAGAAACCGCTGCCGCGTGTGAAGAAGTGAGCGCCTCAACGGAAGAACAGCAACGCGCCATTCAATCGGTGACGGATGCAGCAGAGACATTGACGAACCTAAGTGAAGAATTGAGTCAGGCAATTGCTCGGTTTAACGTGTAAAATAAGCATAACAAGGGGCTGCCATAGCATTAGGCAGTCTCTTTTTTCTTGAGAATGAGGTATTTTTCTCTTTTAAACCATTTACCTACCATCGATTGTTTCATTGATTAAATCCTCTCCCCCTTGAGACGAAGGAATTTTCAATTAATTCCCACTCAACTTCCCATGAAAAATGTCGAAATAACTAGTATATATACATATAATACAATGGGAGAAGGTAATGAGTATGGCAAAGTCACTGAAATCCAAAATTATTCTGGCAACAATCGTACTCTTTTTAGCAGGGATGGCCCTAATGGCATACATGCTGAACGATCAAGTCAAAAAACGTTCTTTAGAGCGAGTAATTGATTCAAGCGAAGGTTTAGCTGATCAGATGGGCTATTCTGTGGAGACGTTTCTCGACCAGTACGGCAAAGGGATTAACCTCGTCACGATTTCAGATAAACTCGTAAACTTTACAGGTCCTGAAGGCGGAGAAATTACTGAAAAAGAACTTCTAAAAGAGTTGGAGGAATTTCTTGAAATTTATCCGGATGCCTCATCTTCTTATTACGCCCTCCCCACGAAATATACAGGAATCTTTCCTGTGGTGGACTTAACAGGTTTCGATCCGACAGAACGAGAATGGTACCAAAATGCAGCATCGAATCCCGATGAAGTCCAATGGTCCAAACCATATGTGGATGAAGCCACAGGAGAATTCGTAATTACGGCTTCAAAAGCCATTCAGAAAAATGGAGCACTTGCTGGTGTCGCAGGTGTAGACATCCAACTCTCTTCGATGACCGCTGCATTGAAGGCCACTAAAATTGCTTATGATGGATTTCCAGTATTGTATGATAGCGAAGGGACTGCCATTTCCCATCCTCAAAAGGGTGGAAAGAACTTGATGGACGTTTCTTACGTGAAAGATTTGTTTGCTAAAGAACAAGGAAGCTTACTTTATAAAGACGAAAAAGGGATTGAACATATCAACGTCTTTAAGACACTTCCCGAATATGGTTGGAAAATTGGAACGGTGTATGAAAAGGACAACTTAATGGGCATGGCCAAACAATTGCAAGTATCCATTCTCATTATTTCACTCATCACGTTAGCGATTATTGGTGTCGGTTTGTACTTCATCATCGGAAAATTGTTGAAACCGATTGCTCGTTTACGCCATTCCATGGATGCAGTAGCTGAAGGTGATTTGACTGTTCAATCGGACATTCAATCGAAAGATGAAATCGGGCAGCTTAGCGATAACTTCAACCAGATGCTCACAAACATGCACAGCATCATTTCTGTCGTCAATCAATCTGCCGATAACGTACGGACGAACTCCGAAAGTTTAAGTGCTGTGGCAGAAGAAACTAGTGCGTCGAGTGCGGAAGTCGCGTATGCGGTGAATGAGATTGCGGAAGGCGCATCTAAGTCTGCGCAAGACGCTGAAACGGTCACAGATCGGTCGGATGAACTCGGTCGTCAGATAAACGACATTTCAGAACGGGCTGTATCGATGACCGAAATTGCGGAGCGGACTGGCAACATGAATGCCAACGGACAAACACAAATGGCACAGTTGCAAGACACATTTAAATCGTCCGGTGCGAACCTGCAGTCGATGAACACAGCGATCACGACGCTTGCTGAGAAAGTGAAAGCGATTGGAGGTGTGATGGATACAATTACGGATATTTCATCCCAAACGAATTTACTTGCATTGAACGCTAGTATTGAGGCAGCACGCGCAGGTGAGCACGGAAAAGGATTCGCAGTGGTAGCGGAGGAAGTAAGGAAACTCGCAGAACAATCCGCACGCGCAACTGAAGAAGTTCAAACGACCATCCAACAGCTCCAGCAAGAATCGCACCTAGTGACCGAACAAATGGAAGAAACGATTACCACGTTCCGTGACCAAGGAGTCGTCGTCCAAGAAACCGAATCGACGTTTGGTGAACTGTCTGCGTTAATGGCTGACATGCAAGCTTCCATTGATGCAATTTCCATTGAGATTCAAACCGTTTCACAGCATAAAGATAATGTAGCGATGACGATTCAAACGATGGCGGCAACGTCTCAAGAGACAGCAGCTGCTTGTGAAGAAGTGAGTGCATCAACGGAAGAGCAACTTCGTGCCATCCAGTCGGTAACGGATGCAGCAGAGACATTGACGAACTTGAGTGAAGAGTTGAGTCATGCGATTGATCGGTTTAAAGTTTAAGAGATAAAAGAGAGGGACTGCCATTTAATTAGGCAGTCCCTCTTTGTTTGTTGACTATTGTTTCCTACTTGCCTCTACTAAACCTCCAAACAATCTTAATGAAGTTTTATCCCCCAGATTGGAGAGAGCCTCTGGATGCCATTGTACACTCATTACAAATTTGTGCTCAGTACTTTCAAGTGCTTCAATAATTCCATCTTTTGCTTTTCCAGTTACTACTAACGGCTTCGGAACATCGTGTACAGCTTGGTGATGTAGAGAATTTACTAGCACTTCTTTGCCCTCTACATAATTGGATAGTCGACTTCCTTTCTCGACCACCACAGTATGTGTCGGATAATTACGATCCGCTTGCTGCTTGTGTTGCAAGAGCGGTCCTTCCAAGTCGGTATAAATGTGCTGATAAATCGTACCTCCGAGAGCAACATTCAAAATCTGGTGACCTCGGCAAATTCCGAGAACTGGCATGTCCTTACCAACCGCGCACTTCGCAAGTGCCATCTCCATGTCATCGCGCTCAGGGGCAATTTTGCCAAGCTGGTGTTTGGGCTCTTCTCCAAATAGAAGCGGATTCACGTCTTCCCCACCAGTCAATAGTAAGCCATCAATTCGGTCGCAGATTTCATCGATATCTTCAAGTCCCGCCGGAAGTACTACGGGTAATCCTCCTGCTCGTAAAATTGCCCTGCTGTAGTCTGCTTTTAGGAACGTCTCTCCGTTTTCGTCTAAGTCTGATGTGATGCCTATTAGTGGTTTCATGACGTAGTCCTCCTCTTGAATAAGTGAAACCAACCAGAGTAGAAAAGTGGTTGGTTTAAGTTTTTCTTACTTCTATTCCCAGAAGAACGGAAATTCAATCAGAAAGAAGATTCGAACAAGGGATTCTCTTGAAGCAGTCTAAACAAATTCTCTTATCTGGAAAAGTAAAAAAATCGTCCGACTCCTATCCACCTTTTGACTGCTTCCCTGAATAATATAAGAAATGCGATTTCAGGAAATAACTCAGATTAAAAAGTTTCTAAGAGGATTTTTTGCTTCGAACATCTGTTTAATAGCATTTATACCATTTTTAAGGGATGCTACCCTTTAAATAATATGCTACATCGGACGCGTAAACGAACGAATTTTCGTTTTGAATTATATCGCATTAAAAATCGCTCGGGTAGTAATTAACTTGCCATTAAGCCGCAATCAGAATCATTAATTTTTGTACCGAAATACAACTTGTAAATTCTGTGATTCTTTATATTTTTAAAATAACAATAAAGTATTTGAATTAGTGCGTTTGACATTCAAATTCTTTTTATCAACTTAGCAGGATTTCCAGCCACAACTGTAAAATCCTCTACATTTTTAGTAACAATACTTCCGGCTCCAACTACAGAGTTTTTTCCAATTGTAACTCCAGGCAAAATAATTGCTCCAGCTCCTATCCAACTGCCTTCCTTTATCTTCACTGCCTTCGATGGGGAGTGACCTTGATGATAAATTGGAAGTGAAACATCGTCAAATCTATGATTTGATACATAAATATGTACACCTGAACCTACGAGTACATCATTCTCAATATCAATTACACTATCTTGTGACGCCATAAGAACACAATTAGGACGAATCACTACGTTATTACCTATTTTTATATTTGAACATTGAACGGCGTATGCTCCTATTCTAAACTCTGCATTCTCACCAAAAAACAAAAACTTTTCTTTACAAATTTTTCGTTGCAGTGACGGCAAGAAAAAGTGAAAGTAAGTACCTAGCATATCTGGTCCTAATCGATCCGTTTTTCTCGACCACCGCCACCTCTGATGCAACTCTTTCAATTCACCAAGCATTCAAGCCACCATCCACGATAATATTGTGACCCGTGACATAACTCGACGCTTCAGAAGCTAAGTAAATAAGAGCCCCAACCATTTCTTCTGGCTTAGCCATGCGATTCATTGGAATACGGTTGCTGTAGTTTCGTTTGAAAGTATCATTTTGACCGCTCTCTACTCCACCAGGTGTTATTGCATTTACCCGAATTCCCTTACCTGCCCAGTAGGTAGCCAAATATTTAGTAAGCCCAATCACACCCGCTTTTGAAGCAGAATAAATCGCTGGGGAATTAATTTGTCTATCTAAATAATAGGAACCTTCATATATACGTTGGTCTGGCCCTATTACGCCGTATATCGATGCGGTTTGTATAATAGCCCCCCCATTTCCCTGTTCAATAAAGACTTTACCAACATGCTTTGCTACAAGGAACATTCCATCTAAATTTGTGCTCATAATTTCTTTCCATTGATCTAATTCATAGTCCTCAAAGTTTGCAAAAAACGCATCCAAATCCTTAGATTTCCCCGCTGCATTATTATGTAAAATATTTATTTGACCAAAGTGGCTTACTACATCTTTAACCATCTGCACTACCGATTCTTCAGATGTTACGTCACATTGGAAAGCTTTTGCTTTAGTACCAAATTCATCATTTATGAGTGTCATTGTTTTCTCTGCGGCTTCTAAGTCAATGTCCACAACAGCTACATCAGCCCCGGCGCTCGCAAGCCCTATACAAAAATGTTGACCTAATATGCCACCGCCACCTGTGACAATCGCTGTTTTGTCTTCTAATCTGAATTTATCTATATATGAATGTTTCATAATAGTAAACCTCTTCTCTCCGCCAAAAATGAGACAAACTCAAAATCGAGGGGCGAATCGATATCGATTGATCTTTCTTCTGGCATTTCGTACAGTACTGTACGCTTCAAGAAAACAGTTGATGAGTTTAAAAGAGTCTCTCTTCGCCATATGTATATTGATGCATTCATATCATAACACTTTGGTGCATCTTGTCTTCGAATAACTTGAGTATCGAGCATTTTTGATAACGTAGCATTTCCTTCTCTATCTACCTCTACCAAATTAAAGTATGGGCTTCTTCTTGAAGGTGCCCCAGTAATTAGGTTATCTGCTTCTATGTCTTGTTCATAGGTAGATATAGCAGTTTGGATATCTTTAATACTTCTAAGAGGGGATGTAGCATCCAGGTCGACAATTACATCGAATTGTTTTCCCAGCTGTTCTTCAGCTACAGTTAAACAATGTTGAATAACAGGTAGTTTTGCAGCTTGATCTGTTGCCAATTCCGTTGGGCGGTTCACTAGGATATCGGCTCCATATATTTTTGCAACCTCTAAAATCTCAGAACTGTCACTACTAACAGCAATACTATCAAATAATCCACTCTCTTTAGCTTGAAGGATTGAATGAGCAATTAGTGGTTTGCCAGCAAGTAATTTGATATTCTTATTCTCCACACCTTTGGAGCCACCTCTAGCACAAATTGTACAAATTCTATTCATTAGATACCCACACCTTTTCTTTGGATGCTAATTCTGCTCCCTTTATCATTTTCAGGAGGTTATATCCTTCATTAAACGTACAGAGACTTGCTAACTCATCATTTAACACAGCCAAATGTTGATTTTTATACGTATCATCTCGCCCAACAATGAACTGAATAACTTCATCGTTAATTTGGAGTGTATTACTTATAAAATCAGCACGATATGTAGTTGAATTCGTGTTAATGACAATAAAACGCTGTGTTATGTGGTCAAGGTAATTCATATGCACAGTGATAGTTGGAACTCCTTCTGTTCGATACATGAGAGTAAAATGGTCATCAGAATCAAGTTCGAGATTACTATAATTCCCACCTTTTGCACTCATTTCTTTCCATTCTCCAAACAACATTTGTAAATAGTCTAGCTCATGACTTAAATCACGAAGAACCCCCCCTCCTCTAGCTTTGCTCGCCGAGTAGGATTCACGATAATCGGTACCTGGTCTCCAGGTAGGTAAGTATTGACCTACATATGATTGTACAGATATGACCTGTTTTTGAGATAGTTCTTCTACTAGCCTTTGAACGATTGGATGAAACCGAAGATTATACCCCACAAAAGTAGAAACAGGAGATTCCTCAATATCACTAACATTTGCATATAGTGGTTTTTCTACGAGAATTTTATCTTTATAACCTAGATGAACCAGCTTTGCTAAAGTCTTTTCGTGTTCACTCGTTTCGTTTGCTACAATTATATACTCTGGATTCTCACACCGGATAGCTTCTTCAATACTTGCATAACTGAGAGGATATTCTATTGCCCTACGGGAGACAACTGATACACGATGACCAAGGTCATTCAGTATATTCTCATGTCTTCGTCCAATTGAACCATATCCGATTACAAGGCAGTTTTTTTCAGTTAACATTCATTTCTTCCTTCCCGAAATTGCGTTGATAATCTCCATTCGCTTTTTCATAGTCAGCCATTTGACCAATGTCTAGCCAGTACTCCCTCAACGGGAAGGCAGATGTTTTTTCTTTATTTGACATAACTGATTCAAACAAATCCGGCATATCTAAAAAAGTATTGGAGGGTATATAATCCAAAATTTCAGGATTCATTGCATAAACACCTGTATTCACAAAACAACTTTTTATAGGCTTTTCTTGAATTGATAACAACTGATCTTTTTCGGTTTCTACAACACCATACGGAATTTCATACTCGTACTCTCGTACACACATTGTCGCTACAGAGTTGGTTTCCATATGAAAGTTCAAAAGTTGCTCAAAATTAATTGTAGTTAACAAATCACCATTCATTACAAAAAAGGGAGCTTTAGGATACTCTGGAAGCAATGACAATGCTCCCGCCGTTCCCAGTCTTTTTGTCTCTTCAATATATTCTATGGATACACCTAAGTGCGAACCATCTTGAAAATAATCCTTTATCACTTCTTTTTTATAGTTCACGGAAAGTATGAATTTCGTAAAACCATGACTTCTAAAACTTTCGATAATCGTTTCTAGGATTGGTTTACTTCCAACATTCAACATTGGCTTCGGTATACTTTCTGTTAGGGGACGAAGTCTAGTACCCAGTCCACCAGCCATCAACACGACTAAATTTTCTTTGCTTAAGCGCTGCCCTGGTTCTTCTGCAAATAAAATTTCAACCAATTTACATTCCTCTGAAATGATTGGGAGTTGCTTTACCTTTAATCGGTCCATCTGTCTTCTATAATAAACATGACTTTTCCCTGTCCTAAGATATATAGGAGTACGATTCATAACTTCTGCTATTGGTCGATCTAAAGGGACTCCTTTTAAAATACCTCTTCTAATATCGCCATCTGTAACAGACCCCAAAAGAATATAGTCGTTATCTACAACTGCTGCAAACTGCATTGTCGTTTTGTCTATCAATCTCATTACTTCTAAAATTGATGTAGAAGACTCTACCAAGACCTCTTGCCATTTCCCCATCACTTACACCTCCTGTGCAGGTACACCATAAGCAGTTATATCATCTTCGACATTTTTTAAAACTAGAGATCCCGCACCTATTAGTACACGGTTCCCAATTGTTATATTTTGTATAATCGTAGTACCAGCACCGATGTGACAGTTTTCCCCAACCGAAACGCTTCCTGAAAGAACTACGCCAGGAGCAATATGCGAATGGTGCTGAATTACACTATTATGATCAATTTGAGAGCCTGTATTGATAATTAAATTTTCCCCCAGTACAGATTGAGTTTGAATAATAGCACCTGCCATTATTTGTGTACCTTCTCCTATTGCAACAGTCGGAGATATTATGGCTGAGGGATGAATGATTGTGGCAAAGGTGTATCCTTTTGATTTAAATGCCGCATATTTTTTTTTCCTTAGATTAGTTACATTTATCGTACCAATCCCTAGTACAAGTTCAACTTCGTTCACGTGATATTCTAATATAACATTATCATTTCCTAAGTATGGTAGGTTGTAGAATTCAGAGCCTTCCTCCGGAGCTGTATATCCAATTATTTCAATATGGGTACCTTGTAATATCTCTACTAAAACCGAGGCATGTCCACCGTTCCCTATAATTATTACCGGCTTATTCATTCAACAAATCGTCCTCTTCATAGTTGCGGGTGGCACTTTTACCTATCAAAGACCAGAATCTTGAAGGGTCCATTCCATTGCCAGGCCGTTTAAATGTTAGACTTTCCCTAGCAATTGGTTGTCCTTTTACAATACGTTCTTTTGCAACAATACTTTTTCTAGCAGCCTCCCGATTTTTAATTTCAATTTGAGTAGGCTCTTTAATAACACTACCTAATGATTGTTCCACAGCACGAATCCCGTTCACCATACTACCTAGTTCCATTGGATTCAATGACGCCATATGGTCTGGTCCTGGTAATGATTTGTCAATCGTAAAATGTTTTTCAATGACTCTCGCTCCTAAAGCGACTGCTGCAATCGGAACTGTAATTCCTTCTGAGTGATCTGAATAGCCAATAGGTAATTTCAACTCGTCGCTTAATCCTTTCATAGCATGCAAGTTTATCGTTTTATACGGAGCTGGATATTCTGTTGTGCAGTGGAGAACTTTTACGTATGCTTCTAACACTTCTTTTGCACGATGTGTATTATAGAAAGTCTCAACCTTTTCTAAGTCTACATCCTCACCTGGAAACTCTAACCCGAATGCGATAAATGAAAGTGATTCATGTATTTCTTCTATTGTTGCCATGCCTGTCGATAAAATAATAGGAACTTGCTTTGTAGCCAAATAGTGTACAAATGGGCTATTCGTTAGTTCGCCTGATGGTATTTTTATAGTCTTAAGTTGGAGATCATGAACTAAAAAGTCGACACTTTCAAAATCAAAAGGCGTCGACAAAAATTCAATATCTTTATGATTACAATATTCTTTCAGTTCTTTAAATTGCTGGTATGAAAGCTCGAGTTTTTTCAACATTTCAAACTGCGTCGTTTCTTCTCCCAAGTTCTTTACTTGATAAGAAGCTTGATGGGCGGATTGTGTAACTAAATTCTCCGTTTTGTATGTTTGAAATTTTACTGCATCTACTCCTGATATTTTGGCAACATCGACAAGTTTTTTAGCAAGTTCAAGGGATCCATTATGATTTACTCCAGCTTCTGCAATAATGTATGTAGAATTACTCATAGGTCATAAAACTCCTTTTGAATAGTAAAAGTATCGATTTTTTTTAGATAGGAAACAATTTTTGAAGCTACCACACCATCTCCAAAAATTCGTTGATACTGCCCTTTAAATGCAAGTGCTTCTTCAATCGAACTATATATGTCATCTGCCTGCAAATTAGCATGAATAACAGAGGTGGGACACTGCCTACCTGCCTGTCGGTTTCCACAATCTACAGTAGGCGTTTCTAAATAAGGTACTTCTATTAATCCACTGGATGAGTTTCCAATAACTACTCTCGCATTCTTTACTGCACTCAAGTAGTTTAACTGACCTAGGGAATCAAACAAATAAGCATTGTCATTGTTTGAAACGAACTGTTCAATTCTAGTATTTATAGTTCTACCCCCATTGTCAGCATTCGCCTTAGTAAATATCAAATTCACATTAGGATAATGTTCTAGGGCTTCTAGTAGACTTATAATCCCTTTAGTTGCTCCATTTGTTTCTGGGTGGTAGGTAATTAAAAAGAAAGGTTGCTTACTATCAATCTTTAAAGATTGATATAAATCCGTTTGCGTCAATAGCGGTAGCTTCATTATATTTTCAATCCCAAGCGCCCCTACATTCCATACCCGTTCTGGAGATTCACCTAACTGAATAATTCGATTTCTATGTAATTCCGTGCTAGCAAAATGCCACGTTGCCATTTTTGTAATCGCATGTCTTATGGAATCGTCATATGCACCAAATGTGAGTTCTCCACCGTGAATATGTGCAATAGGAATGTTCATTACTAATGCGGTTTGGGCTACAGCTAACAGCTCAAAACGATCTCCTAAGATGAGTACTAAATCAGGTTGTAATCGGTCAAATGTCTGAGCAAAATTGATTGTTCCAAGCCCAATTGCTTTAGCAATACCAGTAGAATGGTCCGAAGATAATAATATCTCCACTTTTTCATTTATTACAAATCCATCAAGCTCAATCTGTTTGTACGTAGACCCGAACTCAGGAGACAGGTGCATACCTGTTACTACTAATTGTAAGTCGAAGTCATAATCCTGCTCTAGTTCTTTCAATAACCAATAAAGGAGCCCATATTCAGCACGGGTTCCAGTGACTATACAAACTTTATGTTTCTTCATTGCTGTTAGCTCCTTTACATTGGATTGGAAGGAACATTTATCACACTATTTTTCAATTCATTCATCGTGGTTAAAGTGCTTCGAGGGCAATTTTTATAAATCTCCAACTCGTTTAATGGAGTCCAAATTGGCCTAGCCATTACACCATTATTGTTCAGAATTTGCAATACTGTATCACGATTAGTACCGGACTCAAGCAGAAGAGTCTGAAGCCAGTAGTTGCTCTTTGAATTATGATTTTCTACAAATAGTTTTGCAGCCTTGTTATTCATTAATAAATTCTCATATTTTTGAGTAAGAGTACGTTTCGATGCTAAGAACCCATTTAACTTTTGCAACTGTGCACAACCGAGCGCTGCATTAATGTTAGGCATCCGGTAATTGTATCCAATTTCGTCATGGTTAAATTCCCAGGAATGAGGCACTTTTGCAGTAGTGGTGATATGCTTAGCATAATCGGCTAAAGCGTCATCATTTGTTAGAATAGCTCCACCACCACCAGTCGTAATGATTTTATTTCCATTAAAACTAAGTGCAGCAGTTCGGCCAAATCCCCCCGTATGTTTCCCTTTGTAATAGGATCCTAAAGACTCAGCGGCATCTTCAACTAATATTATGTTGTATCGTTGACAAACATCTAGTAACGGGTCTAGGTCAACTGGATGACCGAATGTATGCATTGGTACTACTGCACGAATAATTCTTCCTGTTGACTTATTCACCAACTGGTTATCTTTCATCACCCCAATTGTTTGAATGTGCTTGTCCAACTTAATAGGATCGAGACCAAGCGTTTCTGTACTTACGTCAACAAAGTGAGGAATGGCTCCGAGATAGGTCGCAGCGTTTGCAGTTGCTATAAAAGTTAGTGCAGGCATAAACACTTCATCATTAGTCTGAACGCCAGCTATTTTGAGTGCGATTTGAAGGGCTGCAGTACCGTTAACAACCGCGACTGCTCGTTTCACACCTGTATACTCTGCTAGATCTCTTTCAAACTGATCTACATACTTTCCTACAGAAGAAACCCATCCTGTTTCTATGCAGTCCGTTACGTAACGAATTTCCGAGTTATCAAAGGTGGGCTCATGTAGTGGAACAAAATCTTTTCCATACATCTTCTTTATTTTCTTAGCAAAGTGTAACCACTCACCATTCATATGTTATACACATCCGTCTTGTATGATGATAAGTTCTGTGGATTCGAGAACCAATCGATTGTTTCTGTTAATCCACGTTTAAATCCTTCTTTTCCTCCATATGAAGGCTCCCATCCAAGAAGCTTCTTCGCTTTTTGATTATCTGCCCACAAACGCTCTACTTCACTTTTATCTGGACGCAGTCTTTGTTCATCTGTAACAATTTCCAAATCGACATTCATAATATTTGCAATCATTTGTGCCGTCTCACCAATAGAGACCTCATAGTTAGAGCCTATGTTAATGACTTCTCCAAGTGACTGATCATGATCCAAAACAGATATAAACCCGTCCACTGTATCCTTCACGTAATTAAAATCACGCGTCGGACTAATCGCTCCAAGTTGAATAGACTTTTGTCCATTGGCGAGCTGACCGATTATAGTAGGAATAACGGCTCTTGCTGATTGGCGCGGTCCATACGTATTGAATGGTCGAATAATTGCCACTGGAGTCTCAAAGGAACGATAAAAAGATAATGCCAATTGATCTGCTGCAATTTTTGTTGCGGAGTATGGAGATTGCCCTTGCAATGGATGACTTTCATCTATCGGGACATATTGGGCAGTACCATAGACCTCACTTGTAGAAGTATGAACTACTTTTTGAATACCTAACTCCCTTGCTGCTTGTACAACGTTCAATGTTCCAGTAATATTCGTGTCTACATACATACTTGGAGAATGATATGAGTAAGGAATCGCAATCAATGCAGCAAGATTGAGAACATGAGTACAGCCTTTCATTGCCTCTTTGACTCCATATGGATCCCGAATATCTCCTGTAAATACATCAAGATGACTCTTAATCTCAGTAGGTAGAGTATCGAGCCATCCCCAAGAATTGAACGAATTATAGTAAACGAAAGCTCTTACTTCGTAGCCTCTTCGTATAAGTTCTTCTGTTAGGTGAGAGCCAATGAATCCATCGGCCCCTGTTACTAATACTTTCTTACGTTCATTCATTAATGACACCCTCTTCATCTATGTTTAGTAGACGTTCTTTCATTTCTTCAAAATAAGGTTTCACAAATTCATTATGTAGTTCTACTTCTTTAATAAAATGACTAAAGATATTAATAATCACTTCTGCTTTCTTTAATACATCTGTCTCAAAACGAATAGTTGCACTCTCTTCAGACAAGCGAGTATTTTGAACAATGAGCATAGGTTCAACAAACCCGACGTAAAAAGGATTTCGTTTCAGCTTAGAAAACTGCTTATCGAATTCAACAAAATTTTGTTCCATCTTTGTTGCGATCTTACTCTTTAAGTTCCTATCTATTTTTTCAAGTTCAGAATTAATGTTTAGGAGTTGTTTTGTTATTCTTCTTGATTCAGCCGACAGGATTTCTAACCGTTTGAGTGTGAATTTTGTATTGTAAGAATTTTTCTCATTCCACCACTCAGTGTTTACTTCATTTGAATTGAGACGTTTTTCAATAATTGTACTTAAATTCGTAAATGTTGTGCCTTCAATGAAGGCTCCTGATTTCGTCGTATTTATGACTTCTATTTCCGGACTTTTTTGTATGAAATATTCTAACTGTTTTCTCATAATATTAAAACTCTCACTCGTCTGAATAGAATTACCCTGGACGTCTGTTATAGTTATAGAATCTTCTATTTCATTTTCGCTTAGTTCATTATTTATGAAATCGTAAGAAATGCCAGCAGCATAGCGATTTTTATCTTTATATGCTAAATTTTGTCCGACTAATATAATCGGATTACATTCTAATTTGCTAAGTAACTGAAAAGTAATTGCCGCTATCGTAGGCGAATCTAACACAATATCAATCGATTTAGTTGTATCCAGTAATTGTGGTGATACTGTATCCGGACTAGTAATCATGTGAATTTTAGGACCACTATAATCTTCTAATGCTTCAAAACCAATTGAACTGCCGAAAATGAGAGGGATGTTATTAATCTCTTTATCCTTCACTTTCTGTAATACTTTCCATTGTTCAGCTGATGGGTCATATGCACAAGTAGCATGTGGATAAATTCCTGCTTCAATTAGTGAATTGATTGCAGAACCAACAGAAAAGATATATGCAGATTCACTCTCACGGATTTTTCTCAAGTTTTCAAGTTCTTCTGTTAGAGATGGTCCCGCTGCAACAATGATTGCTGGTTTATCACGAAAATCTCTAATAGGAAAATCGCACATGATATTCGGAGTCATCGTCACAAGTGGAAAGTTTTTGATAGAATTGATCGTCCATCTTTTTTGGTTAATCAAATTTACTGCTAAATACATTTTTTTATTTTTCAAAGAGTGAATGATTGTTTCTGAAATATTTTTTACTTGCATACTGTATTGCTGTTCATATACAGGTAAGATAGCCAAAATTATACTTCCATTAGAAAGACGTAACACTTTTTCCATATCAGTAGTTATTTCGGTGGCCTCTGTTCCAGTAAAAATATGTTGTAAGCCTCTCATTTCAGAGGAACTTAAATCACAGCACTCTAAAAAGATATTAAGAACAGCTAAATCAGGCTCATAAATTGAAAACGTTATATCCGGATATTGTGAACTAAATTTACTAATATGATATCCTAATCCTGAGCCAATAAATAACACATGTTTTGCCACTGACATATCTAGATTTTTTATAAAGCGTTCTGCTTCTTTCTCAGGGTCGTATTTGCTATGAATGTACTTTGTTGTTTCTAAGAATTGCACTTTTAATGTTTTAGCACCTGACTTTGCTTGTTCAACAGTTCCTTTGGAATTACATACATTATTCTTCTCATTATCTAACAACTTTAATAACTCTCTATTTTTCCGCCTAAGTACTTCACGATTTTCAATTGAGATCATCAGCGTCACCATAGTTTTTAATTGCTAGTTCTACTTGCTCTTTAATGGATTGAAACACAGGCAATGCCTCATACTTCAATATATCCGCAATTAATACTGAGTCTGTATTTTCCAAGGCTTCTTCTAAATTATTTAGCTCACCTTCAAAATTAGAGATATCCTTTACCACTTCGCTCCAATTTGATGGACGGAATTTACTATTCTCGACAACATTGACCATTGAAAGAATCCAATCTATTGCTTCAAATAAGTTACTAAGATCTGCCCACGCATTTGGTGATGGATGACTATAGAATTTTTCTACGAGATCCTCAATATTAGGATTTGCATTGTCAATGTAACTATACGTAGATTCCAGAAGATTTCTCACAAACTTGACTGCTTCTGTCGCAATTAATTCTATTACCATTTCATCTTTTAACTTTCTTGACAACAACTCTTTTGGACTTTCAATCTTTTCGGTTCTATCTAAGACAAAGTATTCAAAGTAATATTTGTCTTCTAGCAATTCTTTAGATCTTTCAATTATTTGTAGATTAGTTGGTGTATAATCGTAACTATAAGTTTGGTTGTTAAATATGAGATCCATTGGTTCTCCTCCGCATCTAAATAACTTTGTTAATAGTTATTATATCGGTACTTTTCAAGTTTTTTCAACCTAAATATCATTATTAAATTATCATATTTACTAAACGGAAGTGATTGGAGACTGTATTATGAAAATATCTTGCCTAAACACTAAAACGGTTCCTACAGTGAAAGTAGAATTGAATAATCAAACATTAGTTTTCCACAGTAAATACGATCCATTACACGCATCACAAAAATGGGCAGAGAATACTCTCATTCTTATAAAACCCGAAGAAGAAGTTATTGTTTTTGGTTTATGCGCGGGCTATCACATTGTAGCTTTATCAAAACTGTTGCCTAATACATCGATAATTGTTGTTGAGTTCAATGACCAATATTACGATTGGTTTGCCACATCTCTATTCAAAGGTGCACTTGAAAAGTGTAAAAATGTGTCTTTAAAAAAGTTTAGCGAATTAAGTGAATATCAAAGAAACTCTCTTTTCACCTCTATCAGTTCAACAAACATTTGCAGTCTTGAGCAATACTTTAATATTATACCTGTACACTTTTCTTCAGTAGTTGCTATTTTGAGAAAAATTATTTTGCAGAATAAATCACTTTCCACTCAAATAGGTTTCATGAAGGAGAACTTTAACCGGAATGTCACTCTAAATGATGATGGAATTCACAATATGAAAGAAAAATATCTTGGAAAACCAATGATACTTATTTCAGCTGGTCCTTCACTTAATAAACAATTACCTCTTTTAAAAACGATTCAAAACAGTGGGAATTTTATTTTAGGTGCTGTAGGAACTTCATTATCACCTTTAATCTCATACGGTATTACTCCCGATTTTTATGCGATCATCGATGCACAGGCGACAGAAAAGCAACTTGATCAAATTGATTTACCAAATACAACACTGTTCTATCTAAGTACTGCCTCGACTAATACCATATTACTTCATAAAGGCCCCCGTAGAGTAATTTGGCAACGCGGATATGAAGAAGCTGAATTAATGGCGAAACAATTCAATGATCCTACCATGGAAACTGGAGGCTCTGTCGCCACTATATTATTAGATATTATGGTGTACTTGGGTGGAGGACCCATTGCCTTAGTAGGACAGGATTTGGCATTCACTGGAGGTAAAACTCACGCTTCTGGAACTCATTCATCTTTGGATGTTATTGAACAGTTTGGCAAAAATCAAGTCCTGAATTATTATCGTAACGGAACTGTAATGACTTCCAATAATTTAACTCTTTATAGAATGTGGTTTGAAGATTATGCAGAAAATCATGGAGAACATAATTTAATGAATTGTACAGAAGGCGGTGCATATATCCAAAATTGGGAGCATATAAGCCTTCTCGAGTATTATAAAAAGTTCAAGTAAAAAAGCGCAATCCATTTAAGGATTGCGCTTTTCACACTATTAACGAAGTAATTGAAGTACGCCTTGTGGCTGCTGGTTAGCTTGTGAAAGCATCGCTTGAGCCGCTTGAGTCAAGATATTGTTCTTAGTGAACGACATCATTTCTTTAGCCATATCAACGTCACGGATACGTGATTCAGCTGCAGTCAAGTTCTCAGATGAAGTTCCAAGGTTGTTGATTGTGTGCTCTAGACGGTTTTGGTTTGCACCAAGTTTAGAACGCTCAGCTGATACTTTATCGATAGCAGTTTGAATAGTAGTGATAGCTTTATCTGCTGAAGCTTGTCCACTAATATTAATGCCGCTCACTCCGAGGCCGCTAGCTGTCATACTACCAATGTTTAGTGTGATTGACTGTCCTTCATTAGCTCCGATGTGGAATGTTTTCCCAGTGAATCCACCACTCATAAGTGTTTGAGTGTTGAACTCTGTATCAGTAGCAATACGAGTAATTTCAGTTGTAAGCTCTGCAACTTCTTTTTGAAGTTCTTTACGGTCACTTGTAGTATTTGTATCGTTAGAAGATTGAACAGCTAGTTCACGCATACGTTGAAGGATTGCTTGTGTTTCGTTCAAAGCACCTTCAGCTGTTTGGATCAAAGAAATACCATCTTGTGCGTTTTTAGAAGCCATATCCAAACCACGGATTTGACCGCGCATTTTTTCAGAGATTGCAAGACCAGCTGCGTCGTCTCCAGCACGGTTGATTTTAAGACCTGAAGATAGTTTCTCTAGGTTTTTAGATGCGTTTGTGTTGTTCGTTCCTAATTGACGGTGAGTGTTCATTGCTGCTAAGTTGTGATTAATAATCATTGTGTTTTCCTCCTTGAGTTTTGAGGTTCACATCCTTGTGAACCTGATCATTTTATTGTTTGCTTGAGTCAGGGTGCCGGCCGAAACATCCTTCTCTTGCTTACATAGATAATATCGGATAGGTCTATCAAGTGTTTAGTCATTTTGATAAGTTTTTAAAAAGTTTTTTCTGTAATTAACGTTAAACTGTAATACAGCAAAAAAGCAAGATCCGTCTTAACTCTCAGTGCTATTGGTCAATAGGTTAAATACATCCAAGTCTACTGTAATAGCTTCGGCATTATTCTCTGAAATAGATTGCACCAGTTCTCCTCGTAGTATCTCTACTGATTTGGGAGCTTCAATTCCAATACGAATTGCATCTCCTTTTACTTCAATAATTCGTACTTCAATTTGATCACCTATTTTTATGGTTTCATTTGGTTTACGGGAAAGAACTAGCATCTTAATATGCCCCCTTTTCAGCTGGTTTACCTATTGGCTGACGTAAGCTAAATTGGGAATCGTTCAATATCATCTGTTTTGCTTTTTGGTTAGTACTGTTAAAAATAAGTGGTGCTTGTAAGTTCATTGTTGAAGATTCGAATGGTTGTTTTAGTGACATAACTGTCAAGATCATTACCTCTTCTTGCTTCTTAATGTTCAATAAATCTAGTGTTGGTTCATCTATTGAAATTGAATAGTTTTCAACAAGCGCATATGGATTGGAGACAATCAACGCAATAGGAGTATTCGTAATCGATTGCATGACCTGAAAACTATCATTGCCTTCGATAGGTAATAAAACAAATTGTTTTTCTTCTTCGAGTCCTGGCAGGCCGTGGGGAAATTCCCACTGCTGAATAGAATCAATACTGAGTTCCCCATGAAACTTTGTTTGTATCATCATTTCAGACACTCCTTTAGTTATCAACCTTTCCAGTCAATTTGGATGGAAGGATATTGCTCCATAGTTCCACTCACTGTACCGGGAGTATAGGTGTGGATAGGTTTGTTTACTTGAACATTTAAAATCGGTTTTTGAGGTGTTGCCTTAATTGTCGTTGTGCCCGGTGTAATTGACATCTGAATTTTAGATCGGTTTGCAACAAATCGGATTCCTAATTGTGCAGGTGCTGGGTTTCCATTTTGTTTCGCAAGATCTGCAATAGCGTTCCCACCATTTTCAATCTTCAATAATTGCTGTCCTTCAGACGCCCTTCGTCCCACACCTTCAAGTGCCGATTGGCGTCCTAACTGTGCATACTCTTCTGTCCGTCTGAACACACTCTTCATATCAATGTCTTCACGAACTGCTGTTGTGTCCACTGATAATCGGGGACGTGTGGTTGAAATCTCCAATATCGCAGCCGGTTGCTCCTGTTCCATTATAGCTCTAGGCTGTTCAATCTCTTGAACTCCCTTAACTGTATTCATTGTCAAAATCCCCGGCGTTGTTTGAATTTGTAATTGCGGAAAATTCACGATTAACACCTCCATATAAAAAAACAAATACCAGGCACAAGAGTACCTGGCACGTCTCGTGCATATCTTATTTATCTAAGAAAGTCTACGAGAGACGGTTGAATAATCCGTGAACCTACCGAAAGTGCTGCGCGATGGACTGATTCCTGAGAAATCATTTCAGTAATGACCTTCTCGAAATCGATGTCTTCGTTCAATGACATTTGTTTCTTAGAAATTCCTTCTTGCGTTTGAAGACGATCGTCCATCAGTTCAGCTCTATTTTGGCGAGCCCCAACATCAGCGCGTTCCGTCAAGAGATCATCCATCATACCATCAACAGCACCAATGGCCTCATCAAAACTTATCGTCCCATCTTCAATCTGCTGGAACATGTCATCAATATCTTTAAACATTGCAACTGATTTCGAATTCACGTTTAAGTCCACACCATCAAATACATTGATGGTGATATCTTGCTCAAATGCTGGGTCATTACCGTATCCAGTACCTTTTGTATACAGGGGTGTTTCAGTTTTAGTACCACTGAAGATATATTTGTCCCCAACTTTTGTATTCGCTGTATCTTGAATCTGTTGACGAAGTTGGTCTAACTCAGATTTGATCTTATCGCGGTCCGCATCAGTCATAGTCCCTGTGTTAGCAGCATTCGTGACAAGTTCTTTCGTACGATGCAACGCTTGTCCGACCTTATCAAGCGCATCATCAGTACTATCGAGCCAGTTGTTCACTTCACCGATATTTCTCTGATATTGTGCGACCTTGTCTACTTGCATACGGTAACCAAGCCCGCGCATGGCAACTACGGGATCATCGGAAGGACGATTCACTTTTTTCCCAGTAGTCAGTTGTTCATTTAGTTTGCCCATTTTACTATAGCTTGTCGTTAAGTTACGGAGCATATTGCTGGAAAGCATTGATTGTGTAACACGCATCTGTAAGATTCCTCCTTATTATCTACCAACGACACCCATGCCATTAATGATTTTGTCGAGTGTTTCATCGACGACCGTCACCATTCGCGCTGAAGCGTTGTACGCTTGCTGGAATTGGATCATGTTAGTCATTTCTTCGTCAAGTGATACGGCACTGATTGAATCCCGACGATTTGACACTGAAATCATGAGAGTTTCTGAGTTGAACTTCATTTTTGCTGCTTGTTCTCCGTCAACACCAAGTTGTCCAATAATTCCTTGGAAGTAGGTTTGGATAGTAGCACCGTCAAGATCAGCATTTTTGTCAAATTGTATTTTTCCGAGTAGCTTGGCATTATTACCATTTCCTTCTTCTCCTGCGGCATCTGATGCCGCAATCAACGAAGGATCATCAATAATTTCTTGACGTACTTTTATGCCACCTGCACCTGTACCCTCAAAGAAATCATTCCCGCCGGCATCATTAAGACCCATTCCAAGTCTATGTTGTGTATTAAATGCATCCTTAAATGCGTTTGCCATTTTGTCTAGTTTTGTGAACATATCAGGTAATAGTCCATTGCCGTTCTGATCGCCATATGTGTTGACTAGTGATTTAATGTTTCCTGTATTTAGCATCTGATCTGTAGTGACTGAAACATCTCCATCTTTCGTTGCAAAGTCAATGCTAGAAACCTTGCCGTCCGTTCCATCCGTCTTGTTAACATTCATTGTAGCAGCATCTTTCCCTGCTACCAAGTTTACTTCAGGACCGCCATTCGACTTCAACTTAATCGTCACGGATCCTTCTGCAACTGCAGAAGCATTTCCACCTGATTTTGAATAACTCACTTCGATTGGCAAATAGCCTGATAGCTGATCGATTAACACATCACGTGCATCATACAAATCATTAGGTAAGTATCCGTTTGGTTCGATACTGCTGATTTGCTCATTCAGTCCTGCTATCTGACTCAAAATCGAGTTAATATCCTTTGCTGCGATATCAAGCTCTTGCCCCGCATTCGTCTTCAATTCTTCTAAAGACTTATTCATATAGTTAAACGCATCCGCCACCGCTTTCCCGCGCTCGATGACTACTTTACGTGCTCCCCCGTTTTCCGGGTGCACCGCTAAGTCTTCTAAACTACTCCAAAATTGGCTGAGTGATTTCTGTAAACCATATTCAGACGGCTCATTCATTACATCTTCAATTTGACCAATCGCTTGTGAACGCGAGTCCCAGTATCCAAGTTTGTTAAATTCCCCACGAAATTGCTGATCAACAAAGCTATCTCGAATTCGCTGAATTGAACCTGCTTGAACCCCCGTCCCTAAAAAGCCCGGCATTGTCCCGGCATTCATACCCACACCTGGGAATCCACTTGTTGCTTCCATATTGACACGCTGGCGTGAGTATCCTAGCGTGTTGGCGTTGCTAATGTTATGCCCCGTCGTATAAAGAGCGGACTGGTGGGTTTGCAGGCCGCGTTTGCTTGTTTCTAATCCCATAAATGTAGAGCCCATGATGATTTCCTCCTCAAGCTTGTGAATCGAATGATGCGATTTTCTCAGCTGTTTGTTTGCCTTGTATTTCGTTTTTTGAGTAGTTCACGGATTCGGTCCGTGGACGGACCATGTCCAGCGACAGATTCACAAATTGAAGCGATTGGTAAGTAAGCTTCTGGTTTAAGTCGTTCTGCCATTTCAATTCATGAATCGCGTGCAGGAGACGGTCCTTCGCCTCCTTGAGCTGAGTCTGTTCAGGCTCTTGGATGATGCTGAGTACATCAGTGATTGTAGGTTGTAGCGGTACCGAACGTCCTTGTTCGGTGAAAAAAGCAACGACTGCTGTTTCACGGGCTTTGTCTGTCTGCAAGATTGCAGCGATATGAGCTTGCTCATCTTTGAGTAGCTGATCGAGTCCACTGATGTCGTTTTTCTTAATACGTATTGTTTTTTCGTTTGCGATGCGCAGCAGGCTTCGATGAAGCTTCTCCAATTGGTCGAGCTGACCTAGAATCGATTCGATTGTTTGATTTTTCATGGTAAGGGTCCCCTGCTTTCTCAAATGAAGTGCGCCCGCTTACTGTTTCGGTTGGTAATAGCCGATCAGATCTGAAGCGAGCTGTTCCGCGTCGACCTTATACGTGCCAGCTTGGATTTGTGCTTTCAATGCGCTGACTTTCTCGTTACGTTGTGACGTAATCGGGCTCGGTTCGGAAAGTTGCTTGGCCTCTTTTGAAATTTCTAGACGATCTTTCTGAACAGCAGTTTCGTTCTTTGTTTGTTCGTTTTTCACTTGGTTCGTCCGATAAGGGTTCACCGGAGGAATGTTATTGTTTGTAATTTTCATGTCTGTTCTCGCTCCTTTCGAAAATTATTGGCTGTTAGTAACTATTTCGGCTGAATTCCGAGTAGTTGAAGGGTCTTTCGTACGAAATTACAGTTTTCCGGATATCCACATCTCATTACCTACTGGATTGGTAGCGCTTTACACGTACCCGTTCTTAAGGTTACAAAACTAATTCATTAGATGGATATTAGACGTTCTTGGATTACGTTGCAGACGGACACTTTCCGAGGGGCTCGATTCCAGCAGCTTCCTTCGCTCCGCTTAGTCCAGGGTCTTCAATCTTCGCTGTTCCCTCCGGAGTCGTCGTCTTTCACTTCAATCAAAGGATTCTAATGGACGCTTTTTTGCGTCGCTAATATAAAATGCCAGAAAAGTTAATAGCAATCCCAATCAGTCATTGTATAACCACTGGAACTGCCATTTGATCACTTTTTACGTTCTGAAAGATACGTCCTTTGTTCTTTCTGTTGAATCGCTTCTCGGAACTCTGTAGCCGCTTCAAACTTTTTTAAATCTTGTTTTAGGTCTGCTGTACACTCGTCACACAGTTTCCCTTTAGAAGTCAGCTTCCCACAAGTATCGCATGGATAGCCTAAATTCGGAAACATTGCAGGCTGTAAGCGTCCTTTTCGTACCCATTTGTGAAGCATTGCCTCAGTCGCTTCTGTCATTTCTACAATGCGTTCGATTGTCGCTGCACGATTTTCTCGCTTTCGTAAGAAGCGGTACACCTCTTCATAGACGCGTTCTTCATTCATCCCACATTTCCCGCACACTTCACGCACACCTGTATAGTTGAAAAAATCGCCACATGATGGGCAATGTCTTAGTTCTGCCATTTGTAGTTCCTCCTGTACTCATTTCTGGATTGATCGAATAAGGGTCACCGCTTCTACCCTTGCGGCGCCTGCTTGTTTCAAGACGTTTGCCGCCTGTCGTAGCGTCGTTCCCGTCGTATAAATATCGTCCACCAATCGATACGTGATCGGCTGTACAGCTGCACCTGGTACGAGTTCAAATAACTGTTCCATGTTCAATCGCTCATGTCTGGACTTTTCTCCCATGACACTTGTATTGGTCTTAGTCAGTAACTGCACATAGGGTCGTTTTGCACCACCCAATAACGTTTCCACGTGAGCAAACGTCCGGCTCCGCGCGCGTTCTGGATGCATCGGTATGGGAACGATTGTATCCGTGCTTGAAAATGCACGTCGCAGTTCGTTTGAGAACACTTGTGCAAGTGCTACATCTTGCAGGAACTTGTATTGATGAAGCCAATCCCGCATCGCTTCGTCGTACTCGTACAGAGAATGAACGGCATCTAATACATCTCCTTCTTCCTTTATGTCGGCACGAACGAAACGTTTTGAACAATCGTCACAAAGTGTCTTTTTCTTTTCTAAAGCGAAGAATGATTGCCAAGAGGCGACATCAGAGATTGGTTTCATACACAGTAAGCATAGGTTCATGGTTGATCCCCTCCTGCATTCAGCCGTTTTATTTCCCTGCGGGCGTGGTCCATCGCGTAACTGATTCCATTATGAAACAACACGAAATCGCCGGATGGATGGTTCACATTTCGACCCACGCGACCGCCAATTTGAACAAGTGCACCCGTGTTAAATATGGATTGTTCTGCACCGACGACTGCCACTTGGATGTTTTTAATCGTAATCCCCCGTTCCAGAATGGTTGTCGTCAGCAAGCCTGGTATCTTATCAACACGCAAGTCTTGGACGTGCTGTTTACGGTCAGGATGAGCGGAATGGACGGCTCGGATTCGGTCGTCGAGATGCCGGATAGCTTGCTCCGCTTTCATCATTAGTTCAATTTCATGAAAGAATACTAGGAATGGTTCGTTCAGATTGAGCCGTTGTTTAATCCAGTTTTCAAGTGCTTTCGGTATTTTCCCTTTGGATAGCTGTTTGGAGTAGTTCCAGAGTGGTTCATATCGTGGACCAGGGAGTGGATGACCGTGATAGCGACGATAGATGGTCGAGACTGCCCCTGTTTTCTTGATGTCTGTCAGTAAATTGTCTGATGGTGTTGCGGTTACGAAGTGGATTGGTGCAGCTGATTTTGCAGCTTTTCGGACGGCGTGCTGAAGAGTTTTCACTGCAGTATATGGAAAAGCATCGGCTTCGTCGACAACAATCGCGTCGAATGCATGACGGAATCGGTAAAGCTGATGGGTCGTTGCTAGGATCAGTTGGGCGTCGAATGCTTTGACATCAGCGCCTCCATACAACGCTTCCAGTTTTGTCGATGGAAATGCTGCGCGTAGTCGTGGTTCAAGTTCTAATATGACATCGACGCGAGGTGCTGCGATGCATATGCGTTTGCCTGCTACTAGTAGCTTATGTATCGGTTCAAACAATATTTCGGTCTTACCAGACCCACAAACTGCGTGAATGAGATGTGGACGTGCTTTCAAGGTACTTTCATATAACTCTTCTGACGCTCGTCTCTGGTGTTTCGTCAATGTACCTTCCCAGGCAAGTGCGTGCTCTGTCGGATACGAGGTAGGTGGACCTTTCCAGACGATAAGCTCCGTACAAACGGAGACTCTTCCCATTTGCAGGCAGTTACGGCAATATGCACATGGACCTTCGCATTGCAGACAATCGAACGAGGTGAATAGGTGAGGGTCTTCGTCTTCGTTTTCGCATCGAATACATTTACAGCTAATTTGCCCGAACAATCCTTTTTTCATCGTGACTCCAGGAGTCGTTTCAATCATTCCGCTCTCAATATGTTCATTAATGATTTCCATAGAAAAAGGCGTATGCTGACGCAACCAAATGCGACCGTCCAGAAAGTCTCTGACGGCCGGATCGAATGGTTTGTTCATCCGCACACCCCCTACTGTTTAGTTGTTCGTTTTTCGCTTGACCCAACCTAGTCCCATGGCACCTTCGCCGAGATGAGTACCGATAACGGGACCGAAATGGCTGATGGTGAATTTGACGTCTGGGAGACGTTCACTCAATTCTGCTAGCCATAGTTCCGCCTCTTCGGGCTGATTTCCATGAATGATTGAGGCTTCAAGAGGCATTTTCGCTGCGTCTTCTGCAAGCATGTCTGCAATCCGCTTCATCGCTTTTTTTCGTGTCCGGATTTTCTCGAAAGGCACAATGACTTTATCGACAAAATGTAGAATAGGTTTCACTTGTAGTAGGCCGCCAATTAATGCTTGTGCACTGGATAGTCTGCCACCACGTTGCAAGTGAGACAAATCATCGACCATGAAATACGCACGCATCGTTTGTTTCATTTCCACGAGTTCACCCATGATATCATCCATCGAAGCACCTGCTTGTGCAAATTCCGCTGCGCGAATCGCATAGAACCCTTGCAAGTAACAGGAAATTTCCGAATCGAAAACACGAACGTCCAAGGTATCAGCCAGTTCGCCCGCTTGGACGGCGCCCGTGTATGTACCGCTGATGCCACTCGACAAGTGAATAGAAACGATTCCCTCTGCACCTGCGTCATTCAATTCGTTGAACTTCTCTGCAAATTGGCCGACGGACGGTTGCGAAGTTTTCGGTAGAGGTCCATCTCCACGCACTTTTTCGTAAAATTCTTTACAGGTTAAATCGATTTCTTCGTCATAATCTTGTCCATCTATTGTTACTGCGAGCGGAACGATATGGATCTGTAGCCGCTTGCGCAAGTCTTCGGGTAAGTAGGCCGTACTGTCTGTAACAACTGCAATTTTCACTCTCATCAACTCCTTTCCTCATTCTAACGAATTGCGCTAGAATTGGGAAATGCAATGTGATGAAAAGTAAAAGTTTTTTAGTCAAGCTGACGTCCCCAGCGGATCGCTTCTTGGGAATAAACACACAAATCGTTTAACGGGATGTCAAGTTCCTTGCATAGCACTTTCATACGCGGCAAGTCGAGACGTTCGACAGCAATCGCGATTTGAAGGAAAGGGGTCATCATTGTCGTTTCCCCCATTAGTGTTTGCATTACTTCATCCGAAAGGGGAATATCGTGTTCAATTTCGTGCCAATCACGATGTAATATCGCGTCCAACATCGAAAACATGCCTACTAAGAAAAATTCGTCCGAGTTTTGGTGTCCATTTCGTTTTGCTAGCAACTCACACAATTTCGCGCGTACAAGGGAATAATCGACAAGTACTTTCGTTCTCCCTTTCCCTTGACCGACACCCATTTGATGGATTGTGATGATGTAAAGCCATTTTTTTGTTTCTTGCAGTCCAATAAGGACGATCGCTTGTTGGATGGATGTAATTTTTCTTGGGATGCCAAACGCATAGGTGTTGATGAAGCGGAGTAGTTTGTAAGTGAGTGACATGTCTTGCGTAATGAGTCCCGCCACTTCCTGCACACTCGGCAACTCGGTATTCAGTCGGTCCATAATCCGGAAATTGTGCTCATCAATCACAGGCACTTCAGCGCCCTTTACTATTTCTGGTGTTGCGAAGAAATACCCTTGAAAGAGCGTGTACCCCGCATCTTTCGCTTCCTGAAAATCGACTTCTGTTTCAATTTTCTCAGCTAGCAATTGGACATTCGGATAGACACGTATGAAATGTTGAATCCGTTCGCGTTCTTGTCGATCTGATTGGATGAAATCGACTTTGATGAAATCGATAATTTCATACAATCCTTTCACGACTTCATATTGCTTCGTCAGGACAAAATCATCTAGTGCGATTCGAAAGCCTTGGTTTTTTAATTTCCGTAGTTTAGTGAGAAGTGTCGGCGTAATTTCGACATCTTCCAACACTTCGATGATGACTCTCGCTGGATTGAGATGGTCGTACAGATCTTGTGCCAACAACTCACCGGTAAAGTTGATGAAGGACGGGTATGCTCCTGAAACGCGATCGACACCGATCGTGAGAAATGTATTGACTAATACACCGATTGTCGCTTTTTCTGGATTGACGTTTGGAAACCGGTTCACTTCACTGTTGCGATATAAAAGTTCGTAGCCGAAAAGGTTTCCATTACGATCTAAAATCGGCTGCCTGCCTACAAATACACTTGCGTCCACTGGGATTCCACCTAACTTAGTCCATTTTCCTATATTGTAGCAAATAAGCACTATATTGCAAGTTCGCTATTTTACAATAGTATCCTTCTTCTGGATTCAACTTCTTTGAAATGATATGTTTTAAGAGTATTCAATGATTTTTGGGGGTGTATGGGATGAAAACAATTTTATTGGAAAAGAAAAATGGACTCGCTTGGGTGACGTTGAATCGACCTGATTCGATGAATGCGTTCAATTACGACATGATTCGCGAGCTTGGAGAAACGGTCGAGCAACTTCGCATTGACCCTGAAGTACGTGTTGTTGTACTGACAGGTTCCGGGGATCGCGCGCTTAGTGTGGGGGCAGATTTAAAAGAACGAAAGACGTTAACGGACGTTGACGTGAAACGCAATTTGAACAAAATCGGAGACGTTTTCACGATGATTGATCAGCTGCCTCAGCCTACAATTGCGATGATTAACGGCTTCGCGTTTGGTGGAGGGATGGAGCTCGCACTCGCCTGTGATTTCCGATTCGCTGCGATGTCCGCTGTTATGGGACTGACGGAAACGGGTCTTGCGATCATTCCAGGTGCTGGAGGAACCCAGCGTTTGCCGCGTCTCGTAGGAGAAGCAAAAGCGCTTGAGCTCATTTTGACCGCACAGCGATTGAGCGCATCTGATGCCGCATTGTGCGGACTCGTGACACGTACTGTCGAAGATGCTGTATTGAAAGAAAAGACACAGGCATTTGCCGACAAAATTCTCGCAAACGGGCCAATTGGAGTGCAACAAGCGAAATTTGCGATAAAACAAGGAATGAAGGCGGATCTTGCGACGGGACTTACGATTGAACGAAAAGCGTATGAAATTACGATTCCGACAGAGGATCGAATTGAAGCGTTGAATGCGTTTGCTGAAAAGAGGAAGCCGGAGTTTAAAGGAAGATAAGAGGGAGGGACACACGGATCTGCTTTATGGTGGATTCGTGATTTTTTGTGGGGAGGGAGGAAGAGATTCGCTGAACACGCCCGTTTCTGTGCTGTACCTGCTCGTTTCCTCTCCGCACCCGATCGTTTCTTCTCCGTACCCGCTCGTTTCCTCTCCGTACCCGCCCATTCTCCCGACCGCTACCATCACTCTCCATCCAAAAAAGCTGCCACCGCGGGCAGCTTTTTATATATACGTTGTATGCACTTGTTTCTTCTTTGCATGGTGCCAATCAGTATGCAGGCTCCTCACAATCGCCTGGGCTTCCAAAATAGCATCCACGTCTGCTTTGAGTGATGCAGTCACTAGGGTTTGATTGGCATAGATATAGAGGGTCAGTAGTCGCTCACCTTCTACAGAGGTAGCGTCGGTCATTGCCATTAATTCGAAGACCAATTGTTGGGATTGTAAGAGTCCGTCCCGCCAGTGTTTGTCGTTTTGTTCGAGTTGGTGAAGTGAAGCATCCAGTTGTTGGTCGATTGCTGTTAGTGCTTGACATACCGCGGTAAGTGGCGGTAGCGATTTGGCATTCATTTTGCGATAGGCTGTAACCGCTTGTTTGATAGTGATCATCCACTCCGCCTCCGTTCTTCTTTCTATATCGGCAAGTTAGCATTCAATTTCATGACTTTCGGTCGATATAATGTGAGAAGCCATTATTTACATAAATGAGGTGAGCCACGTGCGTATAAATAGCAACGAACAAATTCAAATGGCAGCGAATCGCGGAGTACGGAACGACAAGCAGATTGAGAAGTCATTACGTCATCTAGGAAGCGGATTAAAAATTGCAACGAGTGCCGATAATGCAGCTGGCTCTGCGATTTCTGAAACGATGCGTGCACAGATCCGTGGGATTTCGCAAGCCCAGCGCAATATGCAAGACGGATTATCTGTTCTCGAATCTTCCAACGAAGGGATGAACAACGTCAACGGCTTGTTGCAACGGGCACGTGAATTGGCGGTTCAGTCCGCGAATGGAACGTTTACGGATTCAGACCGAGTAGCAAGCGGATTGGAACTCGAACAGATTTTTGCCGCCATCAATGATACAGCGGACAAGCTCGAGTTCAATACGATGAAGATCCTTGGAGAAGATAGCGAGCTAACACTTCAAGTAGGTGGAAACGCCTCGCAGCATATGAAGATTAGCTTGTTTGATGTCCACACAGACGCCATTGGGCTTGGAGGCGCATCGCTAGCGACGCAGGAGGACGCAGACAAGCTGATCAGCACGATTGATAAAGCGTTAGGGACAGTGACAGGATACCTCACAAAAATCGGTTCGCAAATGGAATCGCTTGAGCATCATTTAACGAACGCTGGCGTTTTTGAAGTGAACTTGAATAAGTCGTTATCGCTATTAGAAGACGCCGATATGGCGAGAGAGATGATGGACTTTGTCGGATCCGACATCCGTAAAAAAGGTGACGAGTTACTGATTAAACATGTCAATAGCACGTTGCAGGAGTCACTTGGATTGTTGAAATAAAAGTTTTTAGTTACGACATAATCTATTAAACAGCACCGTTGATAGTAGCAGAAGATGGCGACTCCTGCGGGATTAGCGAGATGGAAAGACCCTGGAAGGAGCGTAGCGACTGAAGCGGCTTGCCACCTCGCCCCGCGGAAAGCGTCCATCTGGAGCGAATATCAACACTGTTTGCTTTATATTAGTGAAAAAAAACACCGAAGCCACATGCGCTTCGGTGTTTTTTACTGCCCTTGTTTCAACGCAAACGTCTCACAGCGCGGACTCTGAGAAACAAGAGCTGCTGATTTAGCGATGATAGCTATAATATTGGTGATTCCTTGATGATCCGCTTCATGAGTAGCACGGACATACGGACTATACTTTGAGTTAGAGATGTACCGGGGTGGCAACTCATTGAGGGCGAGTGCCGAAATGTCATTCAAGCACTGCTCGCAGTCACAGGCAAGATTCATATTATTTTTATATGACAACAAGGTATCACGAACGACATCTTCCATTACATTGTGGACTCCCACTTCGTTCTCCTCCATTCGAATTCCCTTCACGACTCTATGTAGCTATCCAAGCCTTCAGGGAATCTGGAAAAGTCTGGACAGTTTTACTAATACGTTCATCCTACAATATTTCCTAAATAGTTGCAATCGCTTTTGTTTTGCTGAAATTCCTAGTCCCCATAAGAAGTTTGTCCCCATACGTCTGTCCCTTCACCATTTCCGCATCAGAATATAGTAGAAGTGTTCGGATGAAACATGCTTGAAATGTACTCACATCAGCACTTTGACTCGACAAGACAGTTGGCCCCGGACGGTTGTCCAATTGTCAGTAAACAAGCTGCATATACTAGTAGTGTTCGGACGAATAAATCCTACCTTAAACGACGCCTAGTTCAAAGCACATCCACAAGACAATTTCCCTCGGACGCTTGTCCAACTCGTGCAGAATTCACATCATACACTATTAATGTACGGACTAGTAAAACCTTCCTTCCTCGACATGTCGATCAAAAACACATCCACAACACTTTGAGTAGATTGTCCCACGGACGGTTGTCCAACTCTTGTAAAACGAGCCGCATATACTAAAATGTCCGGACGCACCACATTTAAAGGAGGTGAATGACCATGGACCACGCTAAAATGCTTAATCAACTTCAATCAGTAGCAGCAGAATCTCTCAACAATCCTCGTATCACGTTGGGTGAGATCACTATCGTTTCTGCTTTGCTGACAGAATTCGCAGTCACACTAATTTTGTTCGAAGAAGTAGAAAAATTCCGCGAGTTCAACGAAAATAATACGACACCTTGCGAAAAAATCGAGTTCGACAAAGCTCTAGCTGATGTGTTAAAAGGCGTTTGTTGTATCGAAGACGCAGTTGTTAAGAAAATTAGAGCAGGCATCGCAATCGATGCAGCCGACGATTCAGTAAATCCCCCTTATGTAGGAGAATGCTGCACACGCTAACCCCTTCCTACCTCATCAAAAAACGCCTGTTCCTTCCCCCGGGACAGGCGTTTTCCTCATGTCATAAGCTCTTTTCAAACCAGTCCGTTAACTCGTTCAAGCGCGTAATACGCAAGTTTGGTTTTCCTGTTCGGGACAAGTTATGGTCAGACTCGGGGAACCGAACGAATTCGGTTTCCTTTTTCATGCTTTTCAACGTGATGTACAGCTGCTCGGCTTGTTCAATCGGACAGCGTAAGTCATTTTCTGAATGAAGAATGAGCAGAGGTGTTTTCACATTTTCTGCGTATTTCAGCGGCGAATGCTTCCACAATGTGTCGACATCCGTCATATCCGCTTTAATCTGCCAGTCACTGAAGTAATATCCAATGTCTGAAACTCCGAAGAAACTGATCCAATTGGAAATGGAACGTTGTGTAACAGCGGCTTTGAAGCGATCCGTATGGCCGACAATCCAGTTCGTCATGAATCCGCCATAGCTTCCGCCTGTAACGCCGAGCCGGTCTTTGTCAATCCAGCTATGATTTTTTAAAACATCATCCAGTGCATCCATAATATCTTGGTAATCTCCGCCACCATAATCGCCGCGTACTGCGTCTACGAATGCCTGGCTATAGCCGTGACTGCCACGTGGATTGATGTAGAGAACACCCCATCCTTTTGACGCCAATACTTGCATTTCGTGGAAGAACGAATTGCCGTACATCGCGTGCGGACCACCATGAATGTTCACGACAAGCGGATACGTGTTGCCCTCTTCATAGTTAGCCGGTTTCATCAGCCAACCATGAACGTCAAAGCCTCCAGCGCCTTCTAATTGGATCGTTTCTGGCTGTACTAATAGTGTGTCCGCTACATAGTTTTCATTGAACGATGTCAATGCTTTTCGTTCCCCCGTTAAAATGTCTAGACGATACAATTCGCCAGGGTTTACCGGATTACTAACAGCTGCGAGTGCGAACTGTCCGTTTTTCGCTACATCATAATCGTAGACATGCTCCGACTCAGAAGAAGCAGGATACAAGCTACCTTCCAAATCTGCGAAATACAGTCGGACATCCCCCATCGTCGTGACTTGGAAGTACAAGTAATTGCCTTTCGTCCAAACCGCTTCAGGTGGATTCGGTCCTTGCTGATGATCCGCGACTACCGCATCCCCAAGAGGCGCATCGAGTGCTTCCGTCAGATTAAGCGTCGTCTTGTTTTCACAGTCATAGACGTACAGGTCAGAGTGAGTCGCGTTCTCAAACGTCCGATCCGATCCGCCATATGCAATATAGCGATCGTCTTCTGAAAACGTTGCGCCACCAAAATAACCTTGTTCATCGACAAGAACCGTTTCTTCTTTCGTTTCAACATCAACAAGCACCAACGGTTGACGGAAGTCGAAATCTTTGTTTTCAGCGCGATTCGCGCCGACAACGAGCTTCTTTCCGCAATGCGACACTGCTTGCAAGGAATGATGGAAAGGATCTTCTGTGAATGCTGTGATTTCTCCACTTTCCAGATTTAAACAACCAATTTGCGAATGACGGTCTTCTTTCACAAACCCTGCCCCATCCGCCTTATATTTCATCGTCGTAACGCGAAGCGCTTCAGGTTGTTTCTTTTCGTCTTTCCCTTCTTTATCTGTAAACGTTTTTCCGTCTTCCAGTGTACTTGTTAGCCAAATTTCCTTTCCGCATGGCGCCCACAAGAAGCTATTCACACCCGTCTCATAGTCAGTCAAACGGCGGGCTTCTCCTCCAGCAACTTGCATAACAAACAGCTGGTTCTTCTCATCACGTGTCGATAAAAACGCAACTCGACTTCCATCCGGCGACCATTGAGGCTGAGAAACACGCTCTTTCCCATACGTCCATTGCGCTGAACTTCCCGACTCCACATCAAGGTGATGCAAATGCGCATGATACGCATTCTCTTCCTTATCTATCTGCGTCACAATAAACACCGCTTCAGAAGCATCCGGAGACAACACCGGATTCGTCACCGACTTCAATTCAAATAAATCCTCTTGCCGAACCATCTGTTTACCTGTCATCTTCATTCCTCCCTAATGCCATCTATTTCGACACCCGTAAGACTTTCCCTCCTAATCTAAAAACTTTTTCTGAGGTTTTTTGGGTTTGAGGGTTTTAGGTTTTCTTTTCTTTCCTCCCCACCTGTTTGAGTAGGAAACCTATGTCCAACAATACCTGTTGATTGAAACGTAAGACGGCGACTCCTGCGGATCAGCGAAGATCGAAGACCCTGGACTGAGCAAAGCGAAGGAAGCGGCTGAGATCAAGCCCGCGGAAAGCGTCCGTCTGAAGTGCAAATCAACACCCTCTACTAACCTATTTCCCAGTTTCCAACTCAAACACATCAATCATTACCTTCAGCGACTCCGCCATATCACTCAGCACATGCGCACTAGCCGAAATCTCCTCCATCGTCGCATTCTGCTCCTCAGCCGCCGCCACAATATTTTGCGCGCTGCCCTCGGACCGCTCCGACAACTCCTCCACCTGCCCGACAAGCGATTTCATCGAATGCGTACTTGCATTGATCTCCTCACTAATCGCAGACACTTCCTCCGTCTGGGCCGACACCTCACCAATCATCTTCGCAATCTCATGGAAACGCTCGCCTGAACGTTTCGCCATTGACAAGCCTTCTTCGACATTCGACTTCGTCACCGTAGTCGCCTGTTGCACACTCTTCACTTCCATTTGGATTTCTCCAATCAAACGGTTGATTTCACTCGCCGCTTTCGCAGACTCCGACGCCAAATTTCCGACTTCCCCCGCAACAACAGCGAACCCTTTCCCATGTTCTCCTGCACGCGCCGCTTCGATTGAAGCATTCAACGCTAGCAAATTCGTCTGCCCCGCAATCTTTGTAATGAGCTCAACGATACTCCCAATCTTCTCAGATCTCTTGGAGAGTTCATGCACCACATTAGCTGTATGAACCGTGGATGCTTGGATTTGCTCAATTTTTTGAACGGTTTGCTGCATGACCGCTGTGCCATTTTGCGTTTCTTCCGTTGTGGAAATTGCAAGGTCTGACACTGTATGAATAGCCGTTGCGGTTTGATCCATACCTTGAGTAATTTCAGAAACGATTGTTGTCGTTGAGTGTGTGTATTCCAATTGTTCGGATGAACCTTCCGATATGCCGACAATCTCTTCCGTAATTTGTGTCGAAGCTTGCGCAGTTTCATCTGCACTTGCTGTTAGTTCACTAGATGTCGAAGCAATTGTAGCAATTGTTGTCTGTAGCTCTGCAATGATTCGATATAAGTTGTCGGATAGCGTGTTGGCATCTCGTGTTAATTGTCCAATTTCGTCTGGATCTCCTACTTCAAGAGGTTCCGGCGTCAATTTGCCTTCCGCCATTGCATTCATCCGATTCGTGATGATGGTGATCGGTTTTTGTATTTTGCTTTGCAGGTAGCGAATGCCAAATCCTGCAATGACGATGCCTAGGATCGCACCGACAATCATTGTGATGAGAACACTTAAGTATAAGGCATGTCCTTCTTCTTCGATTGCTGTTAGTTCATTTTTATGTGCCTGTTCAAGCGCGAGTAAGTCACTTCTAAGGGTATCGATGGTTACGCCAGTTTCATAAGAGTTCTGAATAGCTTCCTGTTTATTACCAGCTTTGCTTGTTTGCAATAATTCCTTGATTTGACTGTCGTAGATATCTAATTGAACTTGAACCGCGTCGAATGCTTGTTGTTCGTTTGATGGTAGCGCTTTCTTATAAGCGGTTTCTGTCGCTTGCAATTGTTCTTGGTTTAATGCAATTTCTTCCTCATATTTCTCTTCAAACGGACGATCTTTCGACACGAGATGTCGCTGCGTAGTACTTAACATCTGTTGCACCGTTTGCTCAAGTTCGTTGTTGTACTGAATCTTCGGCAGAACCCCTTCATTCATGGCCTTTGTGTTCTCATTCAACCTGTACGAACTAACCACACCAATACTTCCAAGCACGAGAATCAAGACCAAAATGGTTCCAAACACAGCATTCAATTTTCCTCTAACCGACTTTTTCATAAGGCACCCCCTTTTTATACTTTTAGTATATAGCGTATATATCGACCAAAACTTGTAGACTTTCGACATACGTGTGAATTTTTAATATATTTGCAAGGTGTGGTGAGGTGGGGTGGTAGAGTTGAACGGGTGCCTTGTGGAATGGAGCGCTTAGACTGCGTAATAGGGCGGGCTCACCTCGATGAACGTGCGGGTTTCTCGCCGAAACGAGCGGGTTCACCTCGAGAACGGGCGGGTTCTTCGCCGAAACGAGCGGGTTCACCTCGAGAACGGGCGGGTTCTTCGTCGAAACGGGCGGGTAGCCCTAGTCTTTCTGAACACAAAAAAGAGGACGCAAATTCGCGCCCCCTGCACTTAACCCACTAGCCCTCAAACTTTCACGAAATCCTTCAAAGAACGTCGCAAGATTTTACCGGTCGTGTTCTTCGGTAGTTCATCCAAAAATTCGATATGCTTGGGCACTTTGTACTTCGCAAGACGCTTCTCGCAAAATGCGATCAGCTGCTCTTCAGTCACATCTGCCCCATCTTTTGCGACCACATAAGCAAGGACTTCTTCACCGAAATTCGGATCCGGTACGCCGAGAACTGCTGCTTCTACGAGGTCGCGATGCGTGAACAATACTTCTTCCACTTCTCGCGGATAGACATTATACCCTCCAACAATGATCAGATCTTTCTTGCGATCGACTATGTAGAAGTAGCCATTTTCGTCTTTCCGTGCGAGGTCGCCTGTGTACAACCAGCCGTCACGAAGGGCAGCTGCTGATTCTTCGGGCATTTTATAGTAGCCTTTCATGACATTGTCGCCTTGGACGATGAGTTCTCCGACCTGTCCAACAGGCACTTCATCTCCAAGCTCATCGACTACTTTGTTCTTCACATTCAAGATCGACGTTCCGATTGAACCCGGAACGCGTTCACGATCTAGTGGATTAAAACATGTCACTGGCGACGCTTCCGACAAACCGTATCCTTCCGACACTTTTACTTGGAACTTCTCTTCGAAGTTTTCAAGGAGTGCAACTGGTAGGGACGCCCCGCCTGAAATTGCGAGTCGAATCGACGAAAAGTCTTCTCGTGTTGCTTCCGGATATTGCACCATGAAGTTGTACATCGTCGGCACACCCGCAAAGATTGTCGCTTGCTGCTCTTTCACAGCTTTGAACACTTCAACCGGGCTGAATCTTGGCATCAGGACAATCGTCGCTCCTTTGACGAGAGGTGCGTTGACAACAACAGTCAGTGCGAACACATGGAACACTGGCAATGTTGCGATGACGCGGTCTTCAGAAGAAAATCCGAGGTACTCTCCAACGTCACTAGCATTTGAATACAAGTTTCGATGCGTCAACATAGCGCCTTTTGGACGACCAGTCGTACCGGAAGTATACAAAATGATAGCGGTTTCATTTTCATCGACAGCAACTGGCTCCATGTCAGACTTTCCACTTCTGAGCACTTGGGTGAACAAATGCGTTTTTGCTTTCGCCTGTTCGGACAATGCCTCTACTTTTTCACTTGTCTCCCCCGTTGTCTCACACACAATATAGTGTTCAATGACAGGAAGCTGAACAGATGCTGCTTCAACGAGTGGAAGTAGTTGTTCGAGCGCAACGACTACTTTTGCATCGCTATCTTGCAGAATGTACGAGATTTCATCTGGTGAATAGATTGGATTCACTGGAATCGCAGTTGCACCTAATCGCATGGTTGCATATAGCGATATAAGAAAATGTGGTGTATTGCCGAGTAACAAAGCGACATGATCACCTTTGTTTACTCCTAAGTCTTGTAAAGCGGATGCGAATAGTGCGACTGATTGGTCAAATTCTGCGTACGATGTATCCTTACCTGTAAAGTGATAAGCTGTTTTTCCAGGCTGTGATTTTGCGGTTGCCCGGACTCTTTCTACTAAATTCATCGTAGTACCACCCTTCGTAGTTGAATGAATAGTCATTCATTACCATCAACTATTAGTATATAAGAAAAATTTAAATAATTCAACAGCCTTTATTTTTAGATATTTTATCTTCAAACTAATTTCTCGTAATATAAAAGACACCGGAAATTACTCCGGTGTCCGAATGTGAGATAAGTACCTCCATCGAATCAGGTAGAAATAAGAGATTTGTAAGACCGCAAATCCCCCCAATACAAGAGTCAGCTCTTTTACAATTGAAATTTCTGCGAGTGCATCCCAAATGACTTGAAGCGCCAAAAATGCGAACGCACTATGCACAAATGCCACTCCCCAGGGGATGAAGAACTGTGGCAACAGCTGTCGATTCACAATCTTCTTCAACTCTTTATCTGTAATGCCCATACGGCGCAACACGTCAAACTGTCTGCGGTCACGGTCCAAGGTTGTATACAAACGGAAATAAACGAAACTTCCTGCTGCAAGGAATAATACAGCTGCGAGCATTAATCCCATGAACAGCAATAAAGAAAATGTTGTGCGGATGATAGAATAATTCAGTCCTGGATTGCCGAACGAAAACAGCGTTCCAGATTCGCCACCAAGTAAAATAGACTGCAATTCGTCTTCATGTAGCGCACGACCAACGTCTTTCGTCTCTTGCCAGTCAGCTATATTGAACGCGTAATAACGGAATAACGATGAATCCGCACCGTCCTCACCCATTAGTACCCGTTCAAAGTCTGTATCCGTCAAAATGATTGCATTGGCTCCAATTGCGTTCGGTGGAAATAGCTGATGCGGATATGCTCCAACAATCTCCATATCAAGACCACTTTTTTCTAGTGAAGTGTTGACTGTGCGATCTTTCAATTGTTGGTAGGATGATTCGGACTGTGGCAAAAAGAGTGCTTTCCCATCCTTTACGTCAACAGCCGGAAAGCCAAACGTGTATCCGAGTGCGTTGATACTCGACAGTCGAATAATCGACACGCTCATATCAGTGAAGGACGACTTTTGTTCAAGCACCCGAAATTCAACAAGACTATAGTCGATTTCCTTCTCATTCAACTCGTCCGTGAGCTGCCGGACATGAATCTGTTCCAGCACGTTTCCTGGGTAGCTCTTGTAGACGAGCCCTAGAGGGTTTATTTCCCGGTATTGATTGGCAAAAGAAGTAAGGGATGCGAGCAATCCGACAGACATGAACGCAAGAGTCGATACCATCGTAACGATGAAAAACATGCGCGCATTTTCTTTCAATCTCACAACGCCCTCTGAGAGCGACAATAGCCAAAACGGCCGCCAATAAATGCGTTTTCTTGTTCGGAATAGCTGAATCAGATACGGTAAAGAGTCGCTAAAGAATAAGTACGTTCCAATTACAGCCGCTGCCGGTAACATAAAAATGACACGGATAACATACGTATGCGTTGCGTAGACTGCCATGACATACGTCAATAGAAGCATTGCGATTCCAGCGAATGCACGCCATTTTGACGACGAATATGCATCTTGCTCCGCTGCTTCTCCTTGCAGCAAGTCATACACTTCCCCCGTGCGGATGAACATCGGAGCAAGCAGTGAAATAATGATGAATACACTCGCGAAACTGCCTACTGTCAACACAAAAGGATGCCATGTGAAATAAAGGGGTAGCGTCGGAACTTGGATGAGTTCTTTCACAATCATCAAGAAAAATTTCGAGAAAACAAATCCAAGAAACGTTCCGACAACGATTGCAACACCACCTATCAACATCGTTTCAAGGAAGATGAGTCGTTGGAGCTGCCTCCTTGCCATCCCGAGCAATAGCAAAATGCCGAACTCTTTCGTCCGAGCTTGTAAAAACGCGCGCATCGAATAGAACAAGAAAAATAGTGTGAAGATGAACAACACAAATTCCGCAGTAATCATGCCACTCGTCGCTACCTCTTGGACAAAGCCCTCGTTCATCGCAGGATGGAACAACAGCATGGAGTACAGGAAGAACACCATGACCGAAAACGCACTCGCCATGAAGAAGGCTGCATAAATGCGCCGATTCCGGACGACGTTACGGTATGCGAACTGACGAAAGGTCATTGACGTTCCCTCCGAGCAACGACAGCACGTTTAAAATCTGTTGGAAAAATGTACGGCGCTGTTCATCTTTGTACAATTCGTTGAAAAACTCACCATCTTTGATGAACAACACACGATCACAATAACTTGCAGCAAGTGGATCATGTGTCACCATAATAATCGTGGTGCCTGCGGTCTGATTGATTTTCGATAGTAGTTCCAATACATCCCGCGCTGATTTCGAGTCCAGATTCCCTGTCGGTTCGTCCGCCAGAATGAGTTCTGGCTCATGGATAAGTGCACGTCCAACTGCTGTGCGTTGCGCTTGCCCACCGGATAATTCGTCAGGCCTTCTGGATAAAATCTCATTTAACGCCAGTTTGTCAGCAAGAGCTGCAATTCTGCGTTTCATCTCCGGCACTGGCACGCGATCGAGCGTTAGCGGGAGTACCAAGTTTTCCTCAACTGTCAACATTTGTAGCAAATTAATCGTCTGAAAGACAAATCCTAAGTGCCGCCTTCTGAATAACGCGAGGTCGTTCTGATTAAGCGTCTCGGGTTCAATTCCATTCACTGCAATCCTGCCATACGTTGGCAAGTCAATTGTTGAAATAAGATTGAGCAATGTCGTCTTACCACTTCCAGATGGCCCCATTATCGCGATGAACTCGCCTTCTTCCGCTTCAAAATCGAGACGATTCAACGCCCGATGCATCACTTTGCCTTCATAGATTTTCGTCACTTCCGATAACTCGACGATTTTCCGTGCCATCGTTTTCTACCGCCTCTCCATTTGAGAACAACACAGACACAGCTGTCCCTTCGCCCACTTTCGACTCAATTGTCAACGCATGTCCAAGTCGTCCACATACTTCAGATGCGATATACAATCCCATCCCTGTCGATTCTCCGGTTTTACGACCGTTTTCTCCAGTGAAAAACGCACGAGTCACTCGCTTCACATCCGTTTCAGGTATACCAATTCCTTCATCCTTTACGGTCAACTGGATGCCTTGATCCGTTCTATCAGCGGTCACGTACACTTTTTTCCCTTTTTCAAACGTATACTTTACTGAATTTGTTATAAATTGTCCAAGTATGATTTTCATCCATTTCGGGTCGGTGGCGACGACAAATTCCGTATCCACACGAATTTCAGGAAACACTCCATTTGTAATGAACAACCGCTTATGCTCTGTCACCACTTGTCGAACGAGGTCCTCCAATACAATCCGCTCAATTCTCATATCATCTTCAAATGTCTCGAGCCTTGCATTGACGAGCACCGCATCTAGCCCATCCTGTAATCTGTCGAGCTCTTCATGGAAACTTTTCCGGTCGATTTCCTCTTCTTGCAAGAGCAAGCCCAGAACTGAAATCGGTGTTTTCATTTGATGGACCCATTGGTTAATGAAATGCAATTGCCGTTGCTGCGCAGCATCAAGTTTTTGAACATCACTATGATAGAGTCGATACAATTTCCGCATATATTGTGCCGTCATCCGATGTTCCGGCGTTTGTGGTCGACCGATTAACGCATCTTCCATGCGTCCTGGTTCTCGCTCAAACACTTCATAAAAAGATCGCCGAGTAATGAATTTCGCGAGTAAGTAGCCAAACGTCAACATGATCCCCATCAATATTGCGTAGACGGCTGTGCTCCAGTCGCGCGCGCCATCAAGCCAAAAAAGGAGGACGATAAATAGCAACATTACAAGCTGGAACAATAAAAATGAGGCATGTTCTTTTATAAATAACTTGTACTTATTCATACTTCTTCAGTCGCTAGTACAAATCGATAACCAGCTCCGCGAACTGTATCGATTGTTGAAAGAATATCAAAATCCGCCAGTTTTTTACGAACACGAGCAATGTTGACATTCAATGTGTTTTCATCTACAAACGACTGATCGTCCCAGAGTTCTTCGAGTAAAGTCTCACGGGATACCACTTTTGGCGCTGCCTCCATCAACAACTCCAGAATAATGCACTCCTTTTTCTGAAGAGGAACAATGGTGTCTCCCGATTGGAGTTCCATTCTCTCTGCAAATAGCGTCAACGTCCCTGTTTTCACAATCCGTTCCGACTGCGCAGGAGCATATTCGCCAAACGAACGACGTAGATGGCTTCTGATTTTCGCTAATACGACATCATAATGGAATGGTTTAGTGATGAAATCGTCACCGCCATTTTCAAGCGCAAACACTTGGTCCATATCACCCGAACGTGCTGAAATAAAAAGAATCGGACATGTCGTTTGAGTCCTCAACTGACGGCACCAATAATAGCCGTCGTATGTAGGCAAATTGATGTCGAGTAAAATCAGATGCGGATCGAACGACAGACACTCATCCGCGATTTGATCGAAATCCTCCGCAACGGCTACTTCATACTGGTATTTCCGCAGTGTGTCTGCAAGCAGTTCCGCGATTTTACGATCATCCTCCACGATAAAAATACGATGTTTCTCCATAGATCCGCGCCCCCTTTACAAGTAGTTTCAGTATACCGTAAATCGTCTCCACTCGCCTTTCTCACACATGTAAAAAACAGGCTCCTCTCGCCGATTAGGCAGAAGGAACCTGTTTGAATGTCAGTAAATCAAATTCACGAATTCATCTTGTGTAATGCCACCGAGTAACTTCGGAATATCGAGGTTGCTAACTGCAGCTGTAATCGACTCGCGGTCATACTGACAATTCACGAGACGATTTTCAATCTCTGTGACACTGCCGATTCCGAAGAAGTCACCAAAAATGTGTACTTCATGGATTGTCCCTTTTTCAACTTGTAGTCGAACATCGATGCTACCTACCGGGAAGCGATGGGAGTGTTGCACGTTACACTTCGGTGAGCGACCATAGTTCCAATCCCAGTTGCCATATCGTTCTTTGGACAATTGGTGAATGTTCTTCCAGTCTTCCTCAGTTAATTCTTTGAACTGAATTTTTTCTTCCCCGCCAAAGATCGAATTTAAGATTTCCATCCGGAATTGTTCGATGGTCATCGGCTTGTCCATGTGCTCAGAAATATTTGTGACGCGACTGCGAATTGATTTAATCCCCTTTGACTCGATCTTATCTTTCTTCACACGTAATGCATTGACGACCTCTTCAATTTCCGTGTCAAACATGAGCGTTCCATGGCTGAACATACGGCCTTGGGTTGCAAACTGTGCATTTCCTGAAACTTTTTTACCGTCGACGAGTAAGTCGTTGCGTCCAAGTAACTCTGCTTTCACACCCATTTTAGCAAGTGCTTCCACAACAGGCTCCGTGAACTTTTTAAAGTTACGGAAAGATTGTCCATCATCTTTTGTGATGAAGCTGAAGTTCAAGTTCCCTTTGTCATGGTACACTGCGCCGCCACCAGAAAGTCTGCGTACAACATGGATGCCATTTGCATCGACGTACTCTGTATCAATTTCTTCAATCGTGTTTTGGTTCTTCCCGATAATGATGGAGGGTTCATTGATATAGAACAGAAGGTAGGAATCTTCATCGGTATCCATTGTATTGAGTACATATTCCTCGATCGCTAAGTTAATACGTGGATCCGTAATGCCTTGGTTATCTACAAAACGCATGCTAGTCTCCCCTTTATATGAAGCTGATAGTGCCATTCTAACATAACTCTTATTGTGAAGGACAAGTGTAGTCTACATCTGTTCGTGAATAAATAGACTAAGTTTCACATGTGAAGATTGAACCATTTTTCTAAATTGTCCAAAAACTGTTGACAGATAGTCATCTGTTATAATACACTATGAGTAACAAGTCAAAGTGCTAGTACAAAGGAGCTGAAGAGCACAAATTTTTTTGTCGCCTCTGTTGCAAAACACTCGTCACTGGACAAGGTAGTACTACTACAAAATGAATGGAGCGGATGAGAAATGATTGAAAACGTTGTGGAATTTTTTAAGAATTTGCCTCCGAAACAGTGTGTTACTTGCGGTGAACAGATTGAGGAACAACATGAGTGCTATCAAACAAAATGCCCATCGTGCTCAGAATAACGAGCTGCTGTTATAGGTTAGATTAATTGGCTGCTACAGAACGTCAGTATACACTGGCTTCTGTGGCATTTTTTTTTGTGGGAAAGTAGGAGTTGTTGTAGTAAAGATTAGACGGTGTTGATTTCTGCTTCGGATGGACGCTTTCCGAGGGGCTTGATTTCAGCCGCTTCCTTCGCTTTGCTCAGTCCAGGGTCTTCAATCTTCGCTGATCCCTCCGGAGTCGCCATCCTACGCTGAAATCAACGTATCATTGTTAAATTTAGTTGTTCCCATTGTCATAATAAGTACATGAGGATACTCCCTCTATCTCCCCACCAAAACAATCGAAGCGCTACCAATTAATCCCTTAAAGTCGGTGAATTGTGTCCCGTTATCGAGAAATTGCGAGATGTGTCGGAGAAACTACACGAGGTGTCGGAGTAATCCATAAGTTTGATCAAGAAATCCCCATGAGTGATCGAGAAACTATGCTGAGTGTCTGACAACGATCAAAACCTCTATTTTAATCTAACCAGCAAACAAAAAAGACCTCACGCATGCCGAAAGTCGGCTGTGTGAGGTTTTCAATTTAATCAATTTTAGCGAGTCAATCGCTGCACAACACGGTCCGCGGCTGCTTTCCCTTGATCGATACAATCTGGTAAGCCGACGCCTTCGTACGATGCTCCTGCTAGTTCTACATTTGGAAATGCGGTGCGTAATTGTTCTTTGGCGTCTGCGATGAGTTTTTTGTGACCGACCCGGTATTGAGGGCGGTCATCCTTCCAACGTGTGACGATGGAGAACTCAGGGTCTTCATTAATTTCGAAGATTTTCCGCAAATCCGCTAGAACGATTTGTTCAATTTCATCGTCTGGTAAATCAACGATGGCTTCTTTACCGATTCGTCCAACAAATGCGCGCAATAATACTTTTCCATCAGGTGTCGTTGTCGGCCATTTACGGTTCAACCAGGTGCAGGCGGTAATGGAATAGTCGCCGCTGCGTGATACTAGGAAGCCTGTTCCTTCCTTATCTTGGACAACAGCACTTTCCGGGAATGCAAGAGTTATCGTTGCAACGGATGACGTTTTAATCTCTCCTAGCTTCTGCATAATGCCATGCGGCTCGAATAATTGACGAGCGACTGCATGTCCCGTAGTGAGGACGACTGCATCCGCTTCGATAACAGAACCTTCGTTGAGCGTGACAAATGTCCGCTCATCCTCTTGTTCGATTTTCTCCAGTCTAACTCCCTTGATGAAATTCACCTCAGGTAACTGTTCTTCTAAGGCTTCAACAATTGTCTCGAGCCCATTTCGGAACGTATGGAATGCTCCCTCTTTCTTCGCAGCATGTCCTTTGTTTGGCAGCTGTTCCGGCTTCGGTTGCGTTTTCTTCATGCCTAGGATGAGACTCCTGTGTTTTTCTTCCACACTGACAAATTGCGGGAACGTCGACTCCATGCTCATGTGGTCAATGTCACCTGCATAGACTCCAGAGAGTAACGGTTCAATCAGGTTATTCACGACTTCATTTCCGAAACGACGGCGGAAAAAGGCACCTAATGACTGATCACCTTTAATATCGGAGCGGGGTAAGAAAATATCCCCTGCTGCACGCAGTTTACCCGTTAACGAAAACAGGTTACTTTTGAGAAAAGGGCCGATTTCTGTCGGAACGCCCATAATCGAACCACCCGGAATCGGATGCAATTCATCGTTCAGTAATACATACGATTGTCCCGTTGCATTTTTCACGAGCTGATCAGCGATGCCGAGCTCTTGCGCAAGACGGTCCATACTTTTTTTTCGTATCAAAAAGGAATCTGGACCGCGTTCTATAATATAGCCGTTGCGTCTGACAGTCTGGATCTTACCACCAAGTCGGTTGGTTGCTTCGACAAGAATAATATCGATGGGAAGATTCTGCTCCCGGATTTGTTGCTGCATGTAGAATGCCGCAGATAGACCCGTGATGCCGCCCCCCGCAATGACAACTTTTTTACGCTGTTCGTCCATTGCCTTCACACGTCCTTTTCAAAACTTACTTGTTTACTTTTTCAATTACTGCGTCCGCAACTGCTCCGATAAAGAGTGGATCAGTATTCGGCATAGCTGGTCGGTGATATGTTGCACCGATTTCGTCGCAAACCACTTTACATTCGTAGTCATTGTCGAATAGCACTTCGAGGTGATCTGAAACAAAACCTACTGGTGTATAGACAAATGACGTATACCCTTTTTTCTCGTTTAATTCACGAGTCAAGTCCTGTACATCCGGTCCAAGCCAAGGTTCGCCTGTTTGCCCTTCACTTTGCCAGCCGACAGCGTATTCTTTCACGTCAGCAGCTTCTGCAAGGAGTTTAGCCGTTTCTTCCAGCTGATCGGGATATGGATCGCCAGCTTCACGGATTTTTTGTGGAAGTGAGTGTGCAGATACAACAAGAACTGACTTTTCGCGTTCTGCATCGCTCATGCTGTCGAAGGTTTCGCGAATTTTCTCTTCCCAATATTTTAGGAATTTCGGCTGTTTGTACCAACTTTCAACGGATGTGATGGAAATTCCGTATTTGTCCGCTTCTTCTTTCGCACGTGTATTGTACGATTTCACAGAGAATGTTGAATAGTGAGGAGCAAGGACAACAGTTACCGTTTCTTTAATTCCGTCTTTATCCATCTGTGCCACTGCTTCTTCAATGAATGGCGTAATGTGCTTTAGACCAATATATAGTTTGAACTCAATCTCATCTTGTGCTTGATTCAACGTATCACAAAGTGCTTGTGCTTGACCTTCTGTGATGTGAGCAAGTGGAGAAATTCCACCGATTGCTTCATAACGATTTTTCAAATCTTCAAGTTGCTCCGGTGCAGGTTTACGCCCGCGGCGGATATGTGTGTAATACGGCTCGATATCCTCTTCCTTGTAAGGTGTACCGTAAGCCATTACTAAAAGTCCCATTGTGCGTTTTCCCATGTCATTCACCTCAAGATTAGTTTTTATTTGCGCGTAGTTCTGCACTATATGTGTGAATCAGTTCAGTTAGTTTCTTCAGCTTGGCAGGTTCGATTTCTGGGAATACTCCATGACCTAAGTTGAAGATGTGGCTGCCGTGTGCAACCCCTTGTTCAATAATCACTTTTGCACGTTCTTCAATGACGGACCAATCCGCCAACAATAATGTAGGGTCAAGATTCCCTTGTAGCGGCTTTGTTAGTCCACGTTGGCCCGCTTCTTCTATTGAGAGTCTCCAATCTAAACCTACGACATCAACAGGAAGGTCATGCCATTCGTTTGCTAGGTGACTTGCACCTACTCCAAACGTGATTAAAGGAACATTCAATTTGCGTAGTTCTGTGAAAATACGTTCCATTACAGGCTTGATGAAAATACGGTAGTCGGATACATTCAGTGCACCAACCCAAGAATCGAACAGTTGAATCGCAGACGCACCTGCTTTGACTTGTGCAGTGACATAGGCAATCATTGTGTCCGCAAGTTTGTCCATAAGTGCGAACCAAGCTTGAGGCTCAGATACCATAAGTGCTTTTGTGCGTGCATAGTTTCTAGATGGACCGCCTTCAATCATGTAACTCGCAAGTGTGAAGGGTGCTCCTGCAAAACCGATGAGAGGTACATCCAATTGTTCTTTTGTTAGTATTCGAATCGTTTCAAGAACAAATGGAATATCATCTTCCGGATGCATCGCTGTCAGTTTTTCGATATCCGCGACTGATTTAATCGGATTCGAAATAACAGGTCCTACTCCAGCTTTAATCTGAACGTCGACGCCCATTCCCGGAAGTGGTGTAACAATATCTTTATATAAAATTGCAGCATCGACACCATATTGGTCGACAGGTAACTTTGTAACATAGGCACACAATTCAGGTTGGTGCGTAATCTCTTCAAGTGAGTACTTTTCCTTGATTTTCCGATATTCAGGCTGCGATCTTCCTGCCTGTCGCATATACCAAACCGGTGTGTGATCAATATGTTCTCCACGAGCAGCTCTAAGAAGCGTATCATTTACTATAGTCATGAACAAATTCCCCCATTCTCTTTTTACCGAACTGAATTATGCATTTCACGAGTAGCTTATCGTTTTCAATATAGACGTAAACTGTTGGGATGTATAGCAATATACACCCATTGTCATAAATTTGTGCCACATTCCGTCATTGTTTTGACATGGTTTGTTTTAGGAGCAGGATTCGGGGAAATAACTAAAGAAGAGGTTAATTTGTTTAGACTAGCCAAGGAGGGTATCAATAATGAAAAATTTATACATTACACGAGGCACTCCAGAATTCATGGAGAAGGTTAAAGAGAAATACCCCGGAGAAAATATGATTCTAATGCACGGTAGTGGGTCTTCTCAGCTGCTACACGAAACAGCAGGAAAAACGGTTTTCCAGACACCGCAGCGATATGAAGTCATAGAGGAAATGGGACAGCTCCAGGAACATGGATTTTTTGCACTAAACAACATATCCATTTCCGACGAAGGGAAACCCATTTTTGAAGAACGTTTCAAAAGAGACCATTTAGCTATGAAGGACACTTCAGGTTTTATCGCTTTTCGATTACTACGATCACTCGATTCAGATACGTATATCATTTTAACAGAGTGGGAAGATAGCCAGTCATTCGATTTGCATAAGAACACACCTGCCTTTTCAGCTGCATATGATACTACAAAAAGTGATATCGTCGCTGGTCCTTCCGTTCATATCTTCTCAAGTGCACCTTATATTACATTATTTAGTTCACTTCAAACTCATGATTCCGAATGATATTTCCAGAGGGGCCATGTGCCTCTTTTTTTGTTGTCAAACAATTGCGAGTTTGAAAACACACTGATATACTGGATACCATATTCAAAAAAGGAGATGTCTTTAATGAACGAAAAACTTTATACACTACTCGACAACTCTTTTGATGACATGGTTAGCGTTCGTCGCTATTTGCACCAGCATCCAGAAGTGTCATTTCATGAAACCAATACAGCACAATACATCCAAGATTTCTATACGAAGTTAGGGGTGGAGTTTAGGAGCAACGTTGGTGGAAACGGTGTCGTTGCTCGTATTAAAGGTGGAAAACCTGGTAAAACAGTTGCACTACGAGCTGATTTTGACGCACTGCCGATCCAAGATCAAAAAGATGTACCTTACAAATCAACCGTTCCTGGTGTCATGCACGCATGCGGGCATGATGGCCACACTTCCACATTGCTCCACCTTGCTAAAGCAATCAATGAGCTAAAAGGTGAACTTGCCGGTACATACGTCTTCATTCACCAACACGCTGAAGAATATGCTCCTGGTGGTGCTATTTCTATGATTGAAGACGGTTGCCTGGACGGTGTCGATGTTATTTTCGGTACTCACTTATGGTCAATGATGGAACCGAACACGATTCAGTACGTGAGCGGTCCAATTATGGCAGCCGCAGACCGTATCGAAATTACAGTTCAGGGCGCTGGTGGTCATGGTGCTTCTCCGCACCAAACAAAAGATGCAATCGTGATTGCTTCCCAACTTGTAAACAACTTCCAACAGCTTGTCTCTCGTCGTGTCGATCCGATTGAGTCCGCTGTGCTATCAATTGGTTCTTTCGTATCTGACAATGCGTTCAACATTATTGCCGATCAAGCCGAGCTCAAAGGAACCGTGCGAACGTTTTCTCCTAAAATTCGCGATCTTATGGAATCTGAGATCCAAAGAATCGCTGAAGGAACCGCGCATATGAACAACTGTGAAATCAACGTTACATATACACGTGGCTACCCAGCTGTCGTAAATCACGAAAGAGAGACAGCATTTTTGCATGATGTTGCCAAAGAAGTCCCAGGAGTAAAAGAGGTAGTTCAAACAATCCCTCAAATGGGCGGAGAAGATTTCGCTTACTACTTGGAACAAGTTCCTGGAACGTTCTTTTTCACTGGTGCGCAACCTGAAAATGCGTTCCCACATCATCACCCTCGATTCGACTTTGACGAATCCGCAATGCTAACTGCTGCCAAAACACTCGGTGCAGCCGCTCTTGCTTATCAAAATTAATAACCATCTACTCTGTAACTTTGCTCCATGCCTTGATGCCCTTTTCAACACAGATCATCAAGAAGTGGCAAGTTCAGAGTTTTTTTATTTATTTCTGATTATTTCATTTTAACTGATTGCTTTCCAATATTTATCCTATATAATAGGAGTTATTACTTATTGAGTAGGAGTGACTTGGATGCATTCACGAAAAAACGCTGAGAATTACCTCATCAATTCTGATACGTTTGTGTTACAACCGATTCGAGAGGACTTTAAATTATCGACTCGTGTAATTGAGCGTAATGCCGAATTTGATCTTCCTAAAAAACCGATTCAAATTGTCAAAAAAACGTGCGAACTTTATGGAGCTTCGTTAAAAACACGTACGTTGACTGCGCGCCACGCTCTAGGCAATCGCCATAAAACACCTATTGTTGTTGCACATGCGTTTGACACCCCTTATATCTTTTTGCCGACCATGTCACCGAATTCAGAAGAGAACATTTGGATTTCCTACCAGTCCATTGTCGACTTTCAGGAAGAGAATGTCGGATGCTCTGTTCTGCTGGAGAATGGCTATAAAGTAAAGGTAAACGTATCTACTCCGACTATGTGGCGCCAGTTCGCTTTTGCTGCTTTACTTGAACGGGACTTTGCAAAAAAACAATTTTTGCTGCACAGACCTAGAACGTCTCTTGCACAAGAAGGCTCATTTAGATACCCGGTTGTCGAAGATACTGAGTGAGCAGCTCCTCCGTTCGATTACGTAAACGTACATTCAAGTATCTTCGACAGTCCTGTTGGTGGTCGTGGACAAAGATATATTCTGTAAAAATATCATCCATTTTCCCCCTCACCACCGATAAATGATTCCTACGTAAATATGAGGCCGTATTTCCAAGCTCTTTGTGTACGCGCTTAGCTACATCATCCATGAGCCCCAAGTACGGTTTTTTCAATTTGTAATCCCCTTGCTGTATTAGCAATCGATCCCTCTCTAAAATGGTTAAAATCATCGGTAAGTAAATCATATTTTCTAAATAAGGGATAACTTCTGTTTTTAGAGCAGACATTTCCTCACTCCTCTCAAACGAACAAGTGTTCTTATTCTTAATCATAAGATACTTACTTCAAAATTGCAACAAAAAAAGAAAGTGAGCCTCAGCACCGGACTGAGGCTCACTTTCTTTAAGGTGTTATATGATTCATTCACTAGGTACCGGATCAGCTATCGCATTAATGGAATTCACTTTCCAATCACCATCTTTTTGCGTTAGAACCGTTACTTGACGTCCTAAAGTTATTTCTGCTTCTTCACTATCTTTATCTTTCACTTCTACCTTCATCGTTGCAAACACTTGCGCCTCATTTTCCGTATACTTCACAATGGTAATATCATCTGGCGTTCGTGTGAGCTCGGTTGTTGCTAGCATGCTTTCTGTAGCTTCTCGTTCCTCCTCAATGTCATAACCATCTGCTGATAGCGTTTCAAGATAAGCATCTACTTCCCCGGCATTCAGCGTTTCGATATAGCGGTCAAACGTCTCTAAAATAGCTTCTTTTTCCCCGGAAGGTACGTTTACCGCTTCCTCGATAGGAACTCCATTTATGCTATAACCGTCATCCTCGCCATCCAACTCACCTTTATCCTTAACTCCATGGTCAATCGAACCATTTTCGTTAGTCTGCTCACCATCGTCAATCGAACCTGAAGTCTTTTGAGCGTTGTCATCGTCTCCACTGCAAGCGCTTAGCATAAGAGCTAGCGTTGCCATTCCGACGAGTCCTTTAACTTTCTTCATACCCCTTCTCCTCTCATAGCAAAAGGACCATCCGATTGGAGGTCCTTTTATAAATTCTGCTTTACTTCACTTCAACCCAACCATTTTTAATCGCTGTGACAACAGCTTGTGTCCGGTCGTTAACGCTCATCTTTTGTAGAATACTTGAAACATGGTTTTTCACAGTTTTCTCTGAGATGAACAATGTTTCTCCAATTGCCCGATTACTTTGACCATCCGTCAACAATTGCAGTACTTCGCATTCCCGCTTCGTCAACAAATGCAATGGTCGGCGGATTTCGTGTTGATGGAATGAGCCTTTATGTTCCCGTTCACTCAATCTGCGATATTCTGTCACTAAATTATGCGTTACTTTTGGATGTAAATAAGATCCGCCAGCTGCTACTACTTTAATAGCCTGAACTATTGCATCTGCATCCATTTCTTTCAACATGTATCCGAGTGCACCCGTTTTTAACGCCTGGGAAACGTATGACTCATCATCATGAATGGACAATACGATGACTTTCGCATCAGGATATTTAGTCATAAGTTGTTCAGTTGCTTCAATCCCGTTCATCCGTGGCATATTAATATCCATAAGAACTACATCCGGATTATGCTCTTCGTACAAAGTGAATACTTCGCTACCGTCATCGCCTTCTGCTACAATTTCGAACGTATCTTCAAACTGTAAAATACGCTTGACTCCTTCGCGGAATAATTGATGATCATCTACTATTAAGATTTTTGTCATGTTCGTTCCCTCCAAAGCCTCTATTTGCCTATACTATCAGGATTAATCGGAATTTTAAAGAACACGCTTGTCCCTTTTCCAACTTCTGAAGTGATTTTAAAATCGCCTTTTAACAAGTCGATGCGTTCTTTCATCCCTATAATCCCGAATGATTTGTCTTTTACTTCATTTTGATCGAATCCTGCTCCATTATCTTTTACAATTGCATTCATCGTCTCACGCAACCATTCAACTTTCACCCATATATCACGACTATTTCCGTGCTTAATGGCATTAGTTACGGATTCTTGAACTAAGCGGAACACCGCAATTTCAAAACTCGACTCGAAACGTCGGTCTTCTCCGATACTCTGAAAGTGAATACGAACATCAGGTTCATATTCCATAAGAGTGGATAAGTACTTTTTCAATGTTGGCACCACACCAAGATCATCAATTGCCATTGGGCGAAGATCATAAATGATTCGTCGTACTTCATATAATGAACTTCGTACCATTTCTTTTAAATCCTTAAACTCTTCAAGTGCTTGTTTAGGACCTTTTTGCTCATACACTTTTTCGATGAGCCCAGAACGAATGAGCACGCTGGCCATCATTTGAGCAGGTCCATCGTGGATTTCTCTTGAAACTCGTTTACGTTCCTCTTCTTGTGCTTGAATGATCCGAATCGCAAAGTCCTGCTTATGTCTGGCTGTTTCAAGTGCTTCACCCACATTCTTCAAATCTGAAGTTAAGTAAGTGACAACAGTGGATACTTGGTTGACGAGCTGATCGGCCCGTTCAATCGTCTCCAACAGTTCCGCCAGACGACGATCCAAGTCATCGCGTTGAATACGCAATTGCTTTTCTTCCATTCTGTTTACGGACAGTCTAACGAGAAGGTCGTTTGCAACCTCGTACGCCTTTCGCACTTCTTGTTCCGAGTAATTCACAAAGTTCTTCGAGACATCAGCAAGCCTTCTGCGTGAGTGACGTGTCATTTCTTCAAGGTGATCTCCTTCGGTTATTACCCGGGAAATATCTTCCTTAACAATAATGAGCTCACGCTGCATGGATTCAAAACTTCGACGGCTTTGCTCACTGATCATGAAGATGTCGTTCTTGGACTGATCCATTACATTCACCATGCTATCGAAGATACCTTCAAGCTTTTGAATATCAATTGCCGCCTTATCCATTGTTCACACTCCCACCAATGCTAAAACCTCATTGTAGAATCCATAGGCTATTGCGATTACATTGGATTCACTATACACTTTATTCAGTATAGCATCTTAATGCCCATAACATATTAAAATTGTATTACAGATTGAGGAGGTCTTGCAATGAGAATGGACTATAAGACCGTAAAACAACAAAGTGAATCGGAAATCATTATCAATAAATCTCGATTCATCACTTCCGTAAAACGAACCGAAACTGAACAAGAGGCTCTCGACTTCATCCAGGAAATAAAACAAGCACATCCATCAGCTAACCATAATTGTTCTGCTTATTTAATAGGTGAGCACGATCATATTCAAAAAGCGAATGATGACGGAGAGCCTTCAGGCACAGCAGGTTTCCCAATGCTAGAAGTACTAAAAAAGCAATGTTTAAAAGATACCACTGTCGTTGTCACTCGTTATTTTGGCGGCATCAAACTCGGCGGTGGTGGCCTCATACGTGCATATGGACGTTCGACTTCAGAAGGAGTTGCAACAGCCGGCACGGTTGAGCGTGTACTTCATAGTACAATGAGCGTAACAGTCGACTACACCGCACTTGGGAAAGTGGAAAATGAAGTGCGTCAATCAGAGTGGCCGCTTGAGCATATCGAGTACGGCGAACAGGTAACGTTATTTATATTGGTACCGATCTTGAGCGTAGACACATTCCATACTTGGGTTGCAGATTTAACGAACGGACAAGGCAAGATTACTGAGGGTGAACAGAAGTTCTTGGAGTTTTCTGTCTGAAAAGGTGTACGCGCTTCCGTAAAAATAGTATACTGTTGATAATTGCAAAAACTTGCAGGCAAAATGCCCGTTCGACAGATATAGCCATTGCTATCATTTGACAGCATCTACTCTACTATGATGGAGTTCGACAAAAGGACAGATTAACGGAGGATAGATTGAACATGAAACGAAACGATTATAAAAAGGCCAAGAAAAAATCTTCAAAAACGAGACTTATTTTGAAGATAGGACTTGTGTTGGCGATTGCAGTTTTTTTGACAGTTGCCGCTTATGGGGTCACACTTCACAAAAAGGCAGAACTCGCTGCAGATAGAGCGTACGAGCCGATTAAAGACCGCACGAGCCGTTCGACTGCAAAAGAGGACAATATCCAACCTGCGAAAGACAATGTTTCTGTGTTATTAATTGGCGTTGATGACAGTGAAGATCGAAAACAAGGGGACAGCAACAGTCGAGCGGATGCTTTGCTCGTAGCTACCTTGAATCCGAAACAAAAAACGGTCAAACTGCTAAGTATCCCTCGTGATTCTTATGTTTACATTCCTGAGGTGGACTATAAGGATAAAATCACCCATGCTAATGCTTATGGTGGAACAAAAGCTACAATCGAGACTGTCGAAGAAATGCTTGACATACCGATTGACTACTATTTAAAAACAAACTTTAATGCATTCATCGATGTAGTGGACGCACTTGGTGGCGTTGAGGTAGAAGTTCCTTATGAACGAATTGAAAAAGATGAAACAGACACAGGAACAATCCACTTGATGCCTGGTCTCCAAGTATTAGATGGTCGTCATGCGCTTGCGCTTGCTAGAACACGAAAACTCGACAACGATATCGAACGTGGTAAACGTCAACAAATGATTATTGAAGCGATGATGGACCAAGCGAAATCACCTGCCGCTATTACTAAATTCGGCGATGTGATCGATGCACTTGGAGACAACATTAAAACGGATATGAAGTACAATGAAATGTTATCCTTCTTAGAGTATGCTAAAGGAGGAATCCCATCCGTCGATACGTTAACTCTAGAGGGTGATGATGATTGGTCAACAGGTGTCTATTATTGGAAGTTGAATGATGAAGATCTTCAACAGAAGCGGTTAATCCTTCAATCACACTTAGGGCTGATTTCTTCTTTAGCACCAGATATAGATGACGAAGCTTCATCAGACATTGTAGGAAGTACGAAAAGTGTCGTTATTTCCCCTTCTGAAGACACAGATGTTAAATAATGAATGATAAAGCAAACGTGAAAGGAAATTATTCCTTTCGCGTTTCAAGTTGATTCCATCATCAAAAAAGGCTGTCCCCGGTTGAATCCCTGGGACAGCCTTTTATAATTATTTTCCAATCATGCGGACTAAGTTTAATATTGGACGGTAATTTGTACCGGCGAGACCGATGATTTCCACGAACAATTCAATAGCGAGCAGGATGACGAAAAGTAACAAGATCGCTCCCCATACAGTCGCTTGTGAGAACAATACTGCCGCGATTCCGAAAAGAATGGCAATGCCGTAAATGACGAGCACAGTTTGTCGATGTGAAAACCCTGCGCGCAACAAGCAATGGTGCAAGTGTGATTTATCCGGCGCCGTAATCGATTGTTTCATCCTGATACGTCGAACAATCGCAAAGAATGTATCAGAAATCGGAACACCTAGCATAATAATCGGGATGACAAGTGACACAACTGCAACGTTTTTGAATCCGAGAAGTGCCAATACAGAGATCATGAAGCCTAAGAAAAGTGACCCTGTATCCCCCATAAAGATTTTTGCGGGGTGGAAGTTGAACAGCAAAAATCCAAGTGAACTTGCTGCAAGGATTGCTGCGGTAACAAGTACGAAGTTATTTTCCATGATGAGCGCCATGACCGAAATGGAGATGAGGGCAATAGTCGAAACGCCCGCAGCGAGTCCGTCCAATCCGTCGATCAAGTTAATGGCATTTGTTACCCCGACAATCCAAAGAATCGTAATTGGAATGCTTAAGTATCCAAAGTCGATTTGTCCGAGAAAAGGTAAGTTAATAAAATCGATTTGCAGATTTCCAACAGTCATTACCACAATCGCGGCAACCAACTGTCCTAATGCTTTTGCTTTCGCTGTAATCTCCAGCATATCATCAAAGAATCCGATAGCGATGATGATCACAGCACCAATCAAAATTCCTGCTGCATGTTCATCTTTAGGTAACAATATTGCATAACCAATTAAAAATGCTCCAAATATCGCGAGGCCACCAATACGGGGCATGACCGCAGCATGGACTTTGCGGTAATTCGGTCTATCAACCGCTCCAATACGGAACGCGAATTTTATGACAAGTGGAGTTAGTATGATGGCACCGACAAACGCAGCTGCCATTGCAAGGAATAACATGTCCTTCCTCCCTGTAGTACTCAATTTTAGTTAAAGCCTACCGTATTATAACATGCCCATCGACAGAAAGCACTCTGTGAAACAACTTTTCTATGAGAATAAATTGAAATAATTTTCCTTGTCCTTTATTGGAACAATTTATACAACAAAATTACAATGTCTTTTGACGCACTTCTAGTCTTTTCCATGCTTGTTTGATAAAATAGAGTCGTGTCCGTTGAATGGACAATATAAAGGAGCGTTAACTATATGCTATCCATTTTTAGACGATCAAACCAAACCAGTGATCGACAGCTTAAGAAATATCGAAAAATCGTTGACCATATAAATAAATTAGAAGCGAATTTTGTCGACTTGTCAGATGAGCAACTTGCTGAAAAAACACTTGAATTTAAAGAACGCCTTGCAAATGGGGATACCATTCAATCGATTATTCCTGAAGCGTTCTCTGTTGTAAGAGAAGCTTCAAAACGTGTACTCAACATGCGTCATTTTGACGTACAGCTCATTGGCGGCATGGTGTTGACTGAAGGAAATATTGCAGAAATGCCTACTGGAGAAGGAAAAACACTTGTCGCGTCTCTCCCCTCTTATGTACGTGCTCTCGAAGGTAAAGGAGTTCACATTATAACAGTGAATGACTATCTTGCTCGCCGTGATTTCGAACAGATGGGACAAATCCATCGTTTTCTAGGTCTTACTGTCGGACTGAACGTACCGATGATGCAAGGTCTCGAAAAGAAAGAAGCGTATGACGCGGACATAACTTATGGAGTTGGTACTGAATTCGGCTTTGACTACTTACGAGACAACATGGCGCAGCACATCAGCCAAAAAGTACAACGACCTTACCATTACGCAATAATTGACGAGGTCGACAGCGTGCTGATTGACGAAGCGAAAACACCGTTAATTGTAGCGGGTAAGATGCAAGCAGACGCGGATCTCCATATGATTGCAGCTCGTCTAGCAAAACGTTTTAAACAAGGTCTCGACTTCGATTTTGATGATGAAACCAAGTCCACATCGTTAACTGAAACAGGTATTGAGAAGGTGGAAAAGGCGTTTGGTGTAGATAACTTATACGATCTTGAGCACCAGACACTCTACCATTATATGATTCAAGCGGTACGTGCCTATGTCATTTTCAAACGTGACGTTGACTATATCGTACGTGACGAAAAGGTAGAATTAGTTGATATGTTTACCGGACGGATAATGGAAGGACGAACGTTGTCTGATGGTCTTCACCAGGCAATTGAAGCAAAAGAAGGTCTTCCAATCACTGATGAAAACAAAGCACAAGCACAGATTACGATTCAAAACTATTTCCGCATGTACCCAAGACTTTGCGGTATGACAGGTACTGCGAAAACGCAGGAAAGAGAATTCCGGGAAGTCTACAACATGCAAGTCATCCAAATTCCGACAAACCGTCCTCGTCAACGTGTCGACCAAGACGACTTTGTCTTTAAAACAGTCGACCAAAAATACAAGGCAATGGCAAAAGAAGTAGCTGCACGTCACAAAGTCGGACAACCCGTACTTGTCGGAACGACTTCAATTTTGCAATCGGAAAAAGTTGTCGAGTATTTAGATGAACACAAACTCGATTACAACTTGTTGAACGCGAAAAGTGTTGAGCAGGAAGTCGAACTCATCTCGAATGCGGGTCAAAAAGGACATATTACGGTTGCTACAAATATGGCGGGACGCGGGACTGACATCGTACTTGGTGATGGGGTGGAAAATCTCGGCGGATTGTTCGTACTTGGTACTGAAAAACACGAAAGTCGACGCGTCGATAACCAGTTGCGCGGCCGTTCAGGTCGTCAAGGCGACAAAGGAGAATCCCGATTCTTCCTATCCCTTGAAGATGATATGTTTAAGCGTTTTGCAAAAGATGACCTCGAAAAATTTGAAAAGAAAGTCGATACTGATGAAAACGGCTTAGTACTCAACAAAGACGTGAACGAGCTGACAGAGCGTACACAACGTATTGTGGAAGGCGCTCACTACTCGATGCGTGAGTATAACTTGAAGTTGGATGACGTCATCAACGATCAGCGCAACGTGTTGTACGGATTGCGAGATAATGTCTTGAAACGTAATGACGTGAATGGACTCTTACAAACGATGTTGAAAGAGACGACTGAGTTCGTCGTATTCGACAGTTGTCCAGAAGGTGAAACTCCGGACCAATGGGATTTCGAGCGAATCGAGCGTACGATGAACTCATTGCTTCGTACGTCTGTTGAACTATCACATACATTCGAAAAGCCAACGCAAATTGTTAAGTTTTATCGAGAGCCACTTGATGAATTGGTTGCATACATCCAATCCTTTGAGGATAATGAGCAAGTGAACCAACTTATTCCACAAGTGATGCTGAGTCATATCGATACGATGTGGGTCAAGCATTTGGAATTCATGACACGGTTAAAAGAAGGAATTGGACTTCGCTCATATGGACAGGAAGATCCGATGCGAATTTATCAGCGCGAAGGATTGGAACTCTTCGGGAAACATTATCAAAAGCTACGCCGCGATATTGCTGCTGAAGTCATTCAATTCATGAAGATCCTAACAGAACAGCAGGAACTACAATCACAGGAGGTTAACTCATGAAATTTCTTTCATTGTTTAAAAAGACCGAAAAGACAGGTAGCGACAGCACAATCGGCTCTGAAGAACTAATGGACGGTACTGGTGGACCCGCTGGTGACGAGGATATCGAAACAGCGCTATCCCTCCACCCATCATGGGAATTGCCGCAAGAACAGGAATACGTATTCCGTTTTCTTGCGAATGAACTAGAAACCCTTAAACCAAACCAAATTTCGTTGTCTGGTATCGATATTGACCTCGAACCAGCAACAGGTGATTTTTTGGTCAAAGCGTTTTTCCGTTCTTCTCTAGACCAAACGATTACGATTGGTGAAGTGGAATTGATGCTTATGGATGAAGAAGGCAAAACACTCGGATCTCAACAATTCGACTTAAGTGAGCTTGGAGAAATTGCTCCACGCAGCGCACGCCCTTGGGTGTTCGTCTTCACAAAAGACAATCTCTTCGTCGAAGAACCACCTAAAGAAAACTGGAAACTTGCGTTCAACGTACAGTCCATGGTGCCTCATAAGTTAGAACTTGAAGAATCTTGGGAAACAAGCCTTCCAGCTGAGCAAAAAGCAGCATTAGAAGAGGTTGTCGGCAACTTACCAAAATTGAAACCACGCGAAGTGAACATCGCTGGATTCCAAGTCGGTAAGCAAGAAGATGGAAGCATTGCAGCGTCCGTATTCATCCGTAATGGCCACTCGAAACAAATCAACATTGAGAAGTTACCACTTGAACTAATCGATGCAACAAATGCAGTCGTGGCGAGCGGTTCGTTCGACATCGGTTCACTTCCTGTCAATGCAAATACAACGAAGCCTTGGACATTTGTGTATCCTACAGAAATGGTTTCAAAAGAGGATCCAGATTTCTCTCGTTGGACAATCCGTGTTCCTCAGCAAAATGCATAAATAATCGATTCCCCGTACAATTTCGGTTGTGTGGGGATTTTTTGTGTTCTATAAATATACTCCCCTTCTATTCATCTCGTTGAATTGCGTCCAGTTATCGAGAAATTCAGAGTTGTGTAGGAGAAACTCCAACATGCGATGAAGAAATCCTTTGTTTGTCGGACAACTAGCAAGTTCTGATTGAGAACCTATTCTCCCCCACAAAAAAGACTGCCCACGTGGACAGCCTTCCCTCAAACGTCTTCTATTATAATTTCAAATCTGTAATAACGATCACATCTGGGTGATCCAACAAATACGTCACTGGCCACTCCGTTGACACAACACCCGCAAAGAGTTTCTCTAGAGCTGGACGTTTCTTTTCACCGAATGCAGCCACAATCAGCTTTTTTGCTTGCATAATCGAGGAAATCCCCATAGTCAGCGCCGTCACTGGCATCGTTTCGTCTTCTGTGAAATATTGACTATTTACTGCAATTGTCGACTCCGTCAGTTCTACAACATGCGTCACCGATTCTGGAGATGTACCGGGTTCGTTGAATGCGATATGACCGTTCTCACCAATTCCAAGGAACTGGATATCAAGAGGATTTTCCTTCAACAGAGTTTCGTAGCGCACGCATTCGGCGTCAAGATCTTCCGCCATCCCGTTTTCAATATGAGTTTCTTTAAATGGCTTCTTTGAAAATAACAATTCGTTCATGTAATACGCATAGCTATTTTTGTGCGTTGCTGGAATACCGATATATTCGTCAAGGTTAAATGCGGTCACATTCGTGAAGTCAAGGTCCGATTCAGTCATTTTTTCATATACCGGCTCCATCGTACTTCCTGTCGCCAGTCCTAGAACATGTAAGTGTCCTGCATCTAATTCTTTACGGACTAATTCGCATATCTTTTCTGCACCTTGCTCTTTACTATCCACAACAATTGTTTGAATGTTTTCCATGACTATCTACCAACTTTCTTCTAGAAGTTTACTTCATTAATTGTAAAGCGTCGTGCCATCTTGGTCAACAAACTCCCTTTTTCAAGCCATTCCCTAATCTTTCTGTCCTACACATAAACTTTCTAGTCCCCATTTCTATTTGTCTAAAATGTGGTGAGTCTATGAACAAAGTGTGAACTTCCTGTTTACTACGAAAGTATTAGGGAATTCCCTAGTATTTTAATTTCTCAGATTCAATATGATAAAAGTAGTTCTTATTGAGTAAGCAAACACCAATTAGAGGCGGTGAGTGAAATGACAAAAAAGCACGCTAGCAACGATCTTCCTACTACTGAAGCATCATCCGATTTAAAAGGAACGTTCATCATGGTTATGATTCTTGGTTTACTAATGGTTGGTGCATGGTTTGGCGCATATTGGCTTTTCATTTCAAGATAACGATAGAAGAGGAAGGAGGCAGAGATTATGCATCTGCACAAGTATGAGAAGGTTTGGCTCGCGTTCGGCATGGCATCATTAATTATTTTTCTTTTAGTTATAGGATTTGCAGCTTTTTGGAAAGGGACTCATCCACAGAGTCACTTGGAAACAATCGATCAGAATAACGTGGAGGCACATGATTCCTTTAAACCTGAAAACTTAGGTCTGACAGAAGTCGCAGACGGTAAATATAAAGTCAACATGGTCGCATCTGCATTCAACTATGATTTCGGTGTGGACAAAGATGAAAAACCTGTAAAAACAATCCGTGTCCCACAAGGTTCTACAGTTCTCTTTACAATTACATCAAAAGACGTAGTTCACGGATTCCAAGTAGCCGGAACGAATGTCAATATGATGGTTGAACCTGGTCATATTAGCCGTTACGAAGCGGTTATGAAAAATAAAGGCGAGTTCACAATCGTCTGTAACGAATATTGCGGCATCGGTCACCACCAGATGTTCGGAAAGGTAGAGGTGTATTAATATGGACGGAACTGAAAATAACCTTCGCTTATTCCCTAAAAAAGATGCACGACTCTACATGTCATTCATGTATGTCACGTTTGTTTCATTGCTCGTTGGTGGGCTTATGGGTCTCCTTCAGACATTTGTCCGGTCTGGAAAATTCACACTTCCCTTCAACATTAACTACTACACGATACTAACGGTTCACGGTGTGATTCTTGGGCTTGTATTGACAACATTCTTCATCATCGGATTCCAGTTTGCTCTCATGGGGAAAACAGTCGGAATTTCGGATAAACAACGGAACGTCGGTTGGATTTCATTCTGGATGATGCTCGTCGGTACAGTCATGGCCGCGGTCACAATCCTAGTTGGCCAAGCCAACGTACTGTATACATTCTATGCACCACTTGCAGCACATCCGGCATTTTATATAGGTCTTGCGCTCGTAATCGTCGGAAGCTGGATTTCCGCATTTACAAACTTCCGACAGTTGTATGTATGGAAGAAAGCCCACAAAGGTGATAAGTCACCGTTACTTGCATTCATGGTAATCATTAACATGCTTATGTGGGTGATTGCATCTCTCGGGGTTGCGGTTTCAGTAGTTATTCAATTCATCCCTTGGTCACTCGGATATACAGAAACCATTAACGTGCTCGTCAGCCGTACATTGTTCTGGTACTTCGGGCACCCACTAGTGTACTTCTGGTTACTCCCTGCTTACATGGCGTGGTATGCAATCATCCCGAAAATCATCGGCGGAAAACTATTCAGTGATTCACTTGCCCGTCTAGCGTTCATCTTGCTGTTGTTGTTCTCGATTCCAGTCGGGTTCCACCACCAGTTGACAGAGCCGGGTATTGACCCGACTTGGAAGTTCATCCAAGTAGTACTTACAATGATGGTTGTTATTCCTTCATTGATGACCGCATTCTCGATCTTTGCGACGTTTGAAATTACAGGCCGCAAAAAAGGGTTCAGCAGTCTCTTCGGTTGGTTCAAGAAATTGCCATGGGGCGACGTACGATTCTTCGCACCGTTTGTCGGAATGGTTGCTTTCATCCCAGGTGGAATTGGCGGTATCATCAACGCGTCTCACCAGATGAACGCACTTGTCCACAATACGATTTGGGTGACAGGTCACTTCCACTTAACAATTGCGACAACAGTCATTTTGACATACTTCGGGATTGCGTATTGGCTCGTTCCTCACTTGACAGGACGTCGCTTAACGAAGCAATTAAACAAACTTGGAATCATCCAAACGATCATCTGGACAGTAGGAATGATGATTATGTCGACAGCGATGCATATCCAAGGACTTCTTGGCGGCCCGAGACGTTCTGCGTACTCAGAATACGCAGGTGGTGCACAAGTCGATACTTGGATTGGCTATCAGCTTGCTCAAGCTATCGGTGGCACTATTCTCTTCATCGGTATTCTATTAATGACGTATATCTTCATTAAACTTACATTCTTCGCACCAAGAGGGGTCGAGGAATTCCCGATTGCTGCTGAGGATGAAGACGCCCAAGTTACACCTAAAATTCTTGAAAACTGGTATTTGTGGATTGGCATTACCATTGCACTTATCGCGTTTGCGTACACGATACCTATGATCGATATTATCAAACACTCTCCTCCTGGATCCATTCCATTCAAATGGCCTATCGGAAGAATGTAAAAAACATCCGGATTGTAAGCGACTTTGCTTACAATCCGGATGTTTCACTTTACGCAGGTTGTATGGGTAAGTATAGGAATGGAAATCTTGGTGAAGCGAGCAACCATCTATTCAATTCTTCGATAGGTACCGGTTTACTGAAATAATATCCTTGAATTTCTAAACATCCTAGCTCTTCTAATCTTTTCATCTGACCTAGAGTTTCTACTCCTTCAGCTACCGTGTGCATGTGAAGGTTCTTCGCAAGTGTTAAAATCGCATGGCTTTTCGGATCGGTTTCGATATTTCCATGCTCAAGCACCTCCTCAAAAGGATTTAATAGTAGTATCTATTGTGCTTTCATGATTGTTCGTGCAATATCTTCCTATTACTATGTAATTCAACAAATTAGCCAATTCACCCTTAAAGTTTTCAGTAAACTCTGCGCATTTTTACAGATTAGTTTGCTATACTAATAGTGAGCCACTATTCATTTTTAGGAGGTTGGGAAACTTGGTAATCGAACACGAAAAAGATCTTCAACAAACATGGGAAGAAATTGAGCGGCAACTGAACGATAATTCCGCGCCTATACAAGGCTTGGATGTGAGTTATGGTTTTAATTTATCTGGGGATGAAGCGGGAAATTATGTATTAGTCTTTGCAGATAATAAGGCTAGCGTGACTACAAAAGAGACCGAAGAAGCGGATTGTACGTTGACGATGAAGGTCGAGGATTTCTACAAACTGCTTGCTGGGAAGTTGAACACAACGACTGCGTTCATGATGGGGAAACTTAAGGTTAAAGGCAGCCTCGGTCTTGCACTCAAACTGGAAAACATCTTGACACAGTATCGTTTTTGACATACCTCTTCAAATTTTTGTCTTTTCATGCAATGAGAACAGTCAATCTCAAGACTCACCGTTGGTTGGAGCGTAAGACGGCAACTCTGGATGGATCAGCGAAAGCCGTAACGAAGAACGGTTTTTGCGAGTAAAAGTGAAGCGTTAGGAGCACGTCTTTTGAAGACCCCTCAGGGAGCGAAGCGAAGCGAGACAACCTAAGTTCGTGACGTCCTGTTGGCCAGAGACTGAAACCAAGCCCCTCGGAAAGCGTCCGTCTGTAGCGAAAGCCGTAGCTAAGGACGGCTTTTGCGAGCAAAAGCAAAGCGTTGGGAACATATCTTTGCAATAATCAACACCGTTTATCCCCCATCTACAAAGCAAAAGACGCCTCCTCAATAATGAGAAGACGTCTTTTCCATTTCAACTACCAATTAGCGTGCTGAGAATCCACCGTCGATTACGAGTTCAGCGCCAGTGATGTAAGAAGCTTCATCAGAAGCTAAGAACATTACTGCGTTACCTACGTCTTCAGGCTGTCCAAGGCGAGCAAGTGGAGTCATTTTGATAAGACCCTCAAGAGCTGCTTTAGAAGACTCAAGGTTTGCTACCATTGGAGTTTGGATAACGCCTGGGAATACTGCGTTTACGCGCACTTGGTCTTTACCGAATTCAGCTGCTGCTGCACGTGAAATCGCACGAACAGAACCTTTAGAAGCTGAGTATGGATTGAAGCCCATACCAACTAGTGCTGTGTAAGAAGAAATGTTGACGATTGAACCTTTGCCAACTTTCTTCATGTAAGGAACAACCGCACGCATACCCGCGAAAGTACCGAACGAGTTAATGTCGTGTAGGCGCTGCCAGTCAGCAAGTGTAATGTCTGCTGGTGCTTTTTCAGTAGAGATTCCTGCACAGTTGATAAGGATATCAATTTGACCGAATTTATCTGCTGCTGTCTTCATTGCTTCTTCCCAGTTGTCAGCGTCAGTTACGTTTAATTTAAGATATTCAACGTTTTCTTTTGCTTCCCATTTAGCTTTAAGAGCGTCAGTGTTAATGTCTGCAGCGATGACTTTTGCGCCTTCTGCTGTGAACAAGTTAACCATCATTTCGCCCATGCCTGAAGCTCCACCTGTAATAAACGCTACTTTATCTTGCATTCTACCCATTTAAACCGCTCCTTTGTTTGTGTTTGATAAGTTTTAACATCTAAATAGTACTCCTATATTTCTTACATTGCAAACAACGACACTTCAATACACATATTTCAATTCTTCATATAAATGACAACTATCACTAACTCATTCAGCTATAAATTAACGACATTTTGTCAAGTCATTGTACTTTAAAACTTGCAATTTTCAGCGTCTCAGCAAGGATTTTAGCACCTGTTAAAAGGGCATCCCGATTGAATGTCATCGCTGGATGATGCAATCCTGGTCCTAAATCAGCCCCCAATCCAATCATTGTCGCTTTCAACTCTGGGTTGCGAATCGTATAGAAGTGGAAATCATCACTTCCTGAAGTGACAACGTCTGCTGCAAGCCCCTTTTCACCAAGTACCGCAAGAATTCCTTCGCGTGCGATTGCGACAGCTTCATCTGACACTTCAGCTGCCGGCGTATAGTCTGCCCATTCCAAATCGATTTTAGTACTGTAAAGTTCAGCAATCTGTTGTACACCTTTATCGACACGATTTTGTAATTGTTGTAACACATCATTCGACTGAGCACGGATGTCTAATCCAAACTTTGCTGAGCCGGGGATGATATTCAGACTTTCTCCACCGGCTTGAACGTGCGTCAATTTCACGGAATACGCTTCATATGGTGAAAACTGAATCGTTTTCAAAAATTGACCGATTGCAAGTAGTGGATCGATGGCATTGATGCCTTGATGTGGACGTGCTCCATGGGCATCCACTCCGCGAATCGTTCCTTCCACAAAATAGGCAGCGCCGTGGCGAATCGCAGCGGAAGCCTTGCCTAAAGGGAGCTCCTCTTGGGGTCTCAGATGAATACCGTACATATAACTCACATCATCTACAGCTCCACGGTCAATCATTGCATTGGAGCCATTTCCTTTTTCTTCGGCTGGCTGGAAGATGAAGCGAATTCTGCATCCTAGGTTTTCTTCCTTCAAATAAGTGAGCGCTCCAAGCACCATAGCCATGTGACCATCGTGTCCACATGAGTGATTTGCTTGGTAAACACCATCAACCTCTTGCCAAAGAGCATCGATATCTGCGCGTACCGCTATAACAGAATCCCCTTCTCCGATTTCTGCAACAGCTCCAGTGACATCTTCAAAAGTTTTATAAGGGACTCCCATTTCATCCAAAATGCGTACGATTTCATGTGTCGTTTCTTGTTCTTTCCAACTTACTTCCGGATTCGCATGGAAGTGTTCGAACCAATTTCTGATTTGTTCTGTGACAGCCATTCCCTTATCCCCCTTTACCGTGTACGTTCTGCTTCCCCATATATCTTCAACATGTTCTCCAATATCATCTCATAGGAATGTTCATGAACGATTTCTTCTCGCTGAGCAACATTACTTGCTTCATCAGCAGAAAGTGCTTGAAGTAATCCTGCTGCAAGACTTTCCACATCGCGTGGAGGCACTAAAATCCCAGCATCATCCGCTAACAAATACGACAATCCCCCAACGTCAGATGCAACTACAGGGGTGCCCGAAGCCATCGATTCAAGGGCAACAAGTCCAAATCCTTCATGGTAGGAAGGAAGCGCTAGGACATCTGCTGCTGCTAGCCATTTGGCAAGTTCACTCTGGGGTTTCGTGCCTTCAAAGTGTACTCCTTCGATTTTGTGAGTCGTAATGTACTGTTTGACCTCTTCTACAAAGGTAGCTGACTTCGAAGAGCCTAGTAGATGTAGCGAAACTTCTGGTAAAGAATTTTGAAGAGCCGCGAATGCCTGTACTAATTCTAGGATCCCTTTTTCACGGATCAAGTTGCCGATGAATAAGATCACATGCTCACTCTCCGGTAAGTTTAGTTCATCACGTACCGCATCTCTTGCTATTGGATGAAATACTGTTCGGTCAACTCCCATACTCATCACCGTTACATTTGTTTCAGACACGCCAAAGTTTGTAACAACTTCTTGTTTCAGACGTTCCCCAACTGTAATAACATGAGTTGCCTCCTGAAGAATTGTTTGAGTTAGTCCCGCAATTCTCGCACTCTTTTTCGCCATTTTATCGATATCCCCGCCATGAACCGTCACGACGTAAGGAATTTTAAACAATCGCTTTCCTATTAATGAAAGAAGTCCTGTCGGAAACGCATAGTGAGCGTGCGTTAATGCGAGTTTCCGACGATTGCCTATTAGATAAAGAACCGAGCTAGCAAACCATTTCCCATATTTTAAAAGCGCTTGTACTTTACCGCCTTTTGGATTTTCAATTGCCTTTACATCTACGATGACACCAGATCTTTTAAGTAATTCGACTTGGTTTCTAACAAAAATCCCGTACGTAGGGTGTTCTGCAGATGGATACATATTGCTAAATACTACAATTTTTTTCATGTCAGCTCCGTTCTGCCAGATTCCACATAATAATTCCGGCATTTCAATACGTTTGGTTACAAAGATACAGTAATTTCGTGTTTTTTTCACGTTCCACAGCAATTATGCACAAAAATAAAAACGCTTTCATCGGAAATATTTTCCGATAAACCGCGTCAAATCAGTCTTTTATACATTAACCGACCATTTGTAACATCATTGTAATATAACTGTAACCGAAATAAGGTTTAGCCTATGCTAAGATAATCACAGATAAAGACACTGTCAATGATACGGTGCGAAAGGGGAAACTGAGAAACTTATGAAACTGAAACGTCTTTTGGCACTAGGAATCGCTAGTTTAGTAATTTCAACGTCCGTACCGTCTATGGCTTCTGCTGCTACACTATCTGCAACTGACTTGGTAAATACAGCTAAAAATTATATAGGAACACCTTATCGATACGGTGGTACAAGCCTTACATCTGGCATCGACTGTTCCGCATACACTCAAGTAGTTTTCAAAAAGAACGGAAAATCACTTCCTCGTACCACAGGTCAGCAATACCAACAAGGTAAAGCAGTATCAAAAAGCAACCTGACTACCGGTGACCTCGTATTTTTCAACACAGGCGGTAAAGGAATTTCACATGTAGGAATCTACATAGGTTCAAGTAAATTCATTCATGCTTCAACAAGTCAAGGTGTTACCATTTCATCTATTAACGATCCATATTACTGGAAAAATAAGTTTGTAGGTGCTAAAAGGGTTTCTAATTTTGCTGGGACAACTGTAGCTGGATCCGAAACAGCTAAACCAGCGGTAACTTATGCCACTCGGGCTGAAGTTGCAGAAGCTATTGTCAAAAAGCTTAACTTGACAGCTCAAGGTAATCCTACTTATAAGGATGTACCAAGCAACCACCCACAAGCAGCTGCAATTGCCGCAGTTACTAATGCAGGTATTCTTTCAGGAAATAACAATAACGAATTCAAGCCAAATGATTTATTGACACGTGCTGAAATGGCGAAAGCACTTTCCAACGCGTTCGATCTTTCACATAACTCAAGTGTACCGTTTTCAGATGTCAGCTCTTCTTATTGGGCTCTTCCGTTCATCGGAGCTCTCTACAATGAAAACGTAACAAGAGGTTACTCTGATGGAACGTATGGCATCAATGGTAAAGTTAAAGACACTGAACTCAAACTCTTCATTGAGCGTGCACAATAAAAAAACGTGAAATCCTCTATATTAAGAGGATTCCACGTTTTTGTTTTATTAAACATATTTTCCGAGTTTATTTATTTGTTCAGAATTCATTACATAGCAAAAGCGCATTCCCCTCTTCATATGGAGGGCATGCGCTTTTCACGTTTTTATACTTGAAATCTACTAACCTCTTGCTGGAGCTCGTCAGCGAGGCGTGTAAGGCTTTGTGCGCTCGCACTAATCTCTTGGCTTACTGCGAGCTGTTCTTCCGTCGCTGAGCTTGTTTCAGTCGCTGAAGCAGACGCTTGTCCGCTTAACCGTTGAACTTCACGTGCTCCGTCTGTCACTTCATCTGCCATAGCTTGGATCTCTTCAATTGCTGCAGAAACCGTTTCAACCTTAGCGGATACATCTCCAACTGCTTGTTGGATGTCTTTGAATACCGAGTTGGACTCTGCTGTTGCTTTCATGCCATTTTCAACTTTTTCACTACCTGTTTCAATCGATTTCGTTGCTTTCTTTGAATATACTTGGATGTCACTGACCATAGTTCCAATCTCTGACGCAGACTTCTTGGATTGCTCTGCGAGTTTTCTTACTTCATCTGCAACAACCGCGAATCCTTTACCTGCGTCTCCTGCACGAGCTGCTTCAATCGCTGCGTTAAGTGCCAACAAGTTTGTTTGTTCAGCAATCCCTGTAATAATAGCCGTCACTTTTTCAATTTCAGAAGAGTGATCTGCCATCTCTTTCATAATCGTTGCAGTTTCTCCAATCGTTTCTCGAATGGTTTTCATTTCTTCGACGACCTCATCCATGGATGCTGAGCCTTTACCAACAAGTTGTGTAACTGCTTCTGCTGAACGCAACATGTCCTCATTGCTTTCTGAGATTTCTCCAACCCCTACAGATAGCTCATTCATCGATTGTGTGGATTGGTCCGTTATCCGTTGCTGACGCTCACTGCCCTCGAGTTGCTTCTCTGCAGTACTGGCGATTAACTCAGACGATGCCAAACTTTCCTCAGAACTTGCGGATAACTCTTCTGACTGCATTGCCAACTGTTCTGCAGAGACATTAATTTTTCGAATCATGTTCGCCACATCTGCGCCCATTTTATTGAACGCCGCTGCCATTTCTCCGATTTCATCTTTACTGCGTACGACGAGTGGATCAATGGAGAAATTCCCATCTGCAATTTGATGTAATCCTTCCGTTACGATGCCAACAGGTTTTGTAATAGAGCGGCTAATGCGTTGGGAAATTAGGGTGCCTATCACTACTGCGATAATTATAATTGCGGCGATAATGATTGTTAGCTGTGTCATCATCTGATTGACTTCTTTTCGTTTCTTTTCCAGAGCCTTGTATTGGTTATCTTTAATCAATTCAGCACGAGTCATTACTACGTTCCCTACATCTTTAGAGGCTTCAGACATCCATTTCGCAATATCATCTTTACCTTCTTCCAAGTTACCGACGATATTATTTTGGAGCGTCATCGACTTTTCGTTGGAATCGACAAGTGCTTCATATTCTTTTTTCATCGTCGCACTGTCTATCATTTTACCTAGTTCCTGAATAAGTTGTTCTGAGCGCTCGTAGTTTTCCTGTCGTTCCTCGAGCAATGTGTCATCCTGATAGAGCATATATCCTCTGATTTTACTTTGCATTTGTTCTTGCTTCAAAACGAATTCATCTACAATATCTACTTTATGCACTTCATCGTCGAGCATATGCTTATAATCATTATTCAATTTCACGAGTAATAGTATACTAGCCACCCCAATAACAACTAGCAGGACTAATAATAGTCCAAACCCATTTCGTAACTTTCCTGCAATTGTTCGTTTCACCCATTCCACCCCGTTTTTATCTCTTTTTTCAGAAACGACGAACTTTACCAATCATCTGAATAGTTATTACTAGTTCGATTATATCTGTTTATTAAGAATAAATCACTACTTTTCGACCACTTTTCAAAATTCGTTATACCCGTAATGCCTAATTCCTTAATATAATTGCATAAAAAAACCACGCAAGCATAGCACTCGCGCGGTTTCCTACTCATCTGTCGACGATGAACCTGCCGTTTCTTTAAATATGGATACTACCTGGTAATAGTTATAAAATCTATCTTGTTCATACAACCTATTAACTCTTCCGCTTTGCAATCATTTCACGTACAGTATCCGGATTCGGTCCTCCCGTGATACTTCGACGTTCTACGAAAACTACAGGATCTATAATTGCCTGCCAGTCTGCTTCAGATAGGGACACGTCCTCTAACCACTCATTTACAAGCTCCACAGGAATTTCATATAACTCTTTCTGAAGAGTGATAGCTCTTTTAGCAACTATAGCAGCTTTACCGTGGGCTTGACGAAACGAAATAGCATAGTCTCTAGCTAACACATCTGCAAGTTCAGTTATCGTAATCATATTCTTCCTCGCTTGCTGATGCGCTCGTTCCTTATCGAACTCCATTGTGATCATGACTGCATTCAATAACTTCAATACCCGATCTGCTTTCTCAAATCCCTTATATAAATGAGGCTGTAAATCGTCTTCCGTATCATTAATATCTCCATAAGGCGTGTTGTGAATCATATGGAGTACTGCAAGACCTTCTGCTAGTGCACTTGAAGCAAGAGATCGCGAATGTTCAAGCGACACAGGATTGCGTTTCTGCGGCATGATGCTGCTGATTTGCACATAGGCATCCGAAATACGTAATAGTCCCACTTCTTTAGATGCCATTCTTAAGAGCTCTTGCACCCACCGGCCGATGTTGGTCATCAAACTGATTAAACTTTGTGCGGCCTCCAGCAAGTAGTCACCTGCACCGATTGCATCGTACGAGTTTTCGATCAATCCCTCAAAATCCAGTAGACTGACCATTCGTTCGCGACTAATCGGGAATCCTGTTGTCGTAATTGCCGCTGCTCCCATTGGGGACTGATTGACAACTGTCCTTGCTCGTTCCAGACGCTCAATATCCCGGTAGAGTCCATCATAGATGGCTACGAGATAATGTCCTAATGTAGTAGGTTGTGCGGGCTGTGTATGCGTATGGGCTGGCATAATGGTGTCAACATGATATTCAGCCTGACTCAAAAGTGTGGCTGCCAATGTTTTTGCCAATCCAATCGTATCTTGTAAAAGTTCCCGTAACACAATGCGATACATTGCTTCTCCCATATCATTACGACTTTTAGCAATGTGCATCTTCCCTGCTAAGTCGTTTCCAATCATGTCACCGATTTTAGATTCTACTAGGAAGAACAAATCTTCATAAGCTGCTGAATAGCTAAATTCATCATTTCCTAGCGCTTCTATATCTTCAACAGCTTTCAAAATCTTCTCTGCTTCTTCACCTTCGATAATCTGTTGTTCTGATAGCATAGTTGTATGAGCTTTGTGCACAGCCATCATCGCTTTAAATAAATAAGCTTTTTGATCTTCAAACACGGGTTTCAGTAAAACTTCAGAATAGACCTTCCCTGGGAATGTACCTCCATCTTTAGTTATAAACTCTTCAACTCTTGTCATCATTTTATGCACCTCAAGTAATTGCTATTTTTAATCTAATCTTTAGCCTAGTGACTTTTCAGCTTTCACTCCAAAGAATTTACTAGAAATGAACATTACAATCGCAATCAAACCTACTTGAATCATTCCATATGCAGCTGCTTGACCAATATTGAACATTCGTAGTTGGTTCATGATTTCAATAGAGATTGGTCTGTTTCCAATTGTGTAAAGTAAAACTGATGTTGGAAACTCACCAACAGCCTGCACAAATGCTAGTAATGTACCACTTAGCACCCCAGGCATGATGATAGGTAAAACGACTTTTCTAAATGTATAAAACCATTTCGCTCCTAAATTTTGTGCAGCCTCTTCAATTGAATCATCAAGCTGTTCCAATACTGCATTAGTAGATCGAACAACCAATGGGAGGAATCTTACAAAATACGCTAATGGTAAAATCCAAAAAGTTCCTACTAATACCTTTCCAAAAGAGAACGGAGAAGGTGTGTTGAAAGCTAAAATCATATTCATCCCTACTACCGTAGCTGGAAGCGCCCATGGAATCATCACTAAAATATCCAAAAGGTTTTTCCCGAAAAACTTTCGTTTAACTAATGCGTAAGAAGTGAAGATACCAAATATAAACACTCCTATACATGCAAGAAACGCCATTATCAAACTATTTTTAACAGGCTCCCAAATGTATGGATCTTCAAAAAGTAAAATGAAGTTTTCAAAGTTAAAACTTTGCGGATAGGTTTGCCATGTCCATGCGCCATCTGGTACTAGCGATAAAATAAGTAATGTTACATGAGGTAACAGCAGTACAATCATTGCCAATATTCCAATTGACACCATTACCCATTTTAAAAGTGGATTATTAACCTCACTTCGGTGTGCTCCAATCCCCTTCGAAGCCATTCTGTAGTCTTTGCGACTTTGAAACCACCGCATAAATAGTAAAAATGAAATTGATACCATTGATAGAATCACAGACTGCGTTGCTGCCATCTCTAGATCTCCATTGATTTTTGAGAAATAGATTTGAAGACTTAACACTCGGAAACCACCCGCCAATAAAAATGGAGCACTGAAACTGGCCATCGACACCATAAATACAAGAAGTGCTGCTGCAACAAGTCCAGGAGTCAAAAGAGGAAATGTCACTTTCCAAAATACTTTAAATTTACTAGCTCCAAGATTCGAAGCCGCTTCTTCAAGTGATGGATCGATATTGCCTAAAGCCGATGAACTTGTCATATAAAAGTATGGATACATCGTATATGCATGGACAAGAAGAATTCCTGAAATACCACCTATACTAAAAGGTACATCTTTCAAATTGAAAATATCTTTGATAGCATTGGGAATTAAACCCGCTTCCCCATATAAAAACATGAAAGCCATTACCCCCACAAGAGAAGGCAATACAATTGGCATAATTGCAATGCCTGCGAAAAACTTTCTACCCGGGAAATCATAGCGATTAAAAATATACGCTAAAGGCAGACCAATGCATGCACTAAAGAATACAGATGCTAATGATATCCATACTGAATTCCAGAGTGCTTCGAAATTTGCTTTGGCTTTGGCACCAAAAAAATCACTATAGTTTTGTAACGAAAATACACCATTTTTATGTATGCTCTCTAGCGCTGTTCGTAACGCAGGGTAAAGAACATAACCTCCTAGGACTAAAACAACTGGAATTAATAGCAAAATGGTTTTTCTTCGTTCTGCATTTAACATGTAAAATGCCTCCCTTTGCATCACGATCAGCTACTGCAACAGCAAAATTAGGTTATCTTTATTTATCCATTTCAGGAATAACCCTAATCTGTTCTGCTGGAAACTGAACATAAACCTCATTTCCTTCATTTAAATATGTTGCAGGTCCTTTGTTTAAGTTCGTACTTTCAATTACGACTGTTTCATTTAATTCAACATAGGTGTGTACTGCCGCACCAGTAAACTGAACAGTTTTCACTATTCCATTAAATACATTCAATCCTTCTAATGGCTGCTCAGACACCATCACGGCTTCAGGTCTTATCGACATGCGTAACTTATCAGTTTTATTGTATGCGGCTATATTCGCCCTATCATTTTTCACTTCTATCTTACTGTCAAGTTCACGTAACTGGTAAGAATGGAAGTCTGTCGTTTCACTTAGATAGTCAATATTTAAAAGGTTTGTTTCTCCTATGAATTCTGCAACAAAGTCATTAATAGGTTCATTGTAAATCTCAGTAGGTGTCCCCACCTGCTGGCAAACTCCATGACTGAAAACGGCTATTCTATCACTCATTGTTAACGCTTCTACCTGATCATGAGTGACATAAATAGTTGTAATTTTATACTCTTGCTGCAACCTTAATATCTCTGTACGCATTTCATCTCGCAGACGTGCATCTAAGTTACTGAGTGGTTCGTCTAAGAGTAATATATCTGGTTCAATGACGATTGCTCTTGCGAGAGCGACACGCTGTTGCTGGCCGCCTGATAATTGACTGACCTGTCGATCGATGTATTGATCTAGCCGAACTTTCTTTAGAACCTCTAAGACTTTTTCCTTAATTATATCTTTGGAAAGCTTTCTAACTTTCAGTCCAAAAGCGACATTTTCAAAGACAGTCATATGAGGAAAGAGTGCATAGTTTTGAAACACCATACCCGTATTTCTATTTTCAGGTGAAACAGTTGTCATGTTTCTCTCATTGAATTTCACTATCCCTTCAGTTGGATAGTAGAAACCGGCGATCATTCGAAGTGTAGTTGTTTTACCACATCCACTGGGGCCTAAGAAAGTGAAGAATTCTCCTTCTTTTATTAGTAAGTCCAGCTCTTTGACAGCAGTAACATCTCCAAACCGCTTGGTAATGGCTTCTAAATGGACGATAGACATCCCACCAACCTCCTTCTTTAAAAAAATATTCGACTATCATAAACTTTGAGATATGATAGTCGAATGCTATTAATCAGTTTTACTTTAATTTTCATAGCAGTTAAAATTCAATTACTCTTCGTCACTTTTATCTTTCTTTGTGTTTTTAATATTGTTATCCCAATAATCCATCCACTCGTCAGATTTTTCTTGGAACAATTTCCAATCGATATCCATTGGCTTAATTTTGTCTTCTGCTTCTTTGATCCATTCTGGCAGGTCAGTCACGTCATCTCGTGTTGGAATACGGTAATAGCTTTCAGCCAACAACTTTGCAGCCTCTGGAGTGTTTACAAACTCATAGAAAGCTTCAGCCGCATTAGGATGTGGAGCATCCTTTATAATAGCGATGCCTTCCGTTAGTACAGGAGTTCCACTTTCCGGAAGCACATAATCGAAAGGATATCCTTTTTCTTTAGCTAGCATAACAGTATCTGGCATATTCCAAACTGTTAAACTTCCAACTCCTTTTGCCACTTGGTTGTACATGATTTCTGGGTTGGCTGCATATTCCTTCGTGTTCATATCAAATTTCTTCAACCATTCATAACCCTCTGCAGGATCTTCAGAGTCTTTATATGTTCTGTAAATCATAGAAGAATAGATGGTTCTCATCGTTCCAGATGCCAGCGGGTATCTAATAATAACTTCATCCTTCCATTTAGGATCAAGAAGGTCATCCCAGTCCTTTGGAGCATCTTCTTTAGAAATTTCCTTTGAGTTATACAAAATTACTTCTGGTGTCATCGACGTCCCTGACCACATCCAATCTGGATCATGATAAATTTCATCAAGTGAGTCAGCGTAAGTTGGTTTGTATTCAGCTAGTAAATCGTTATCTTTAGCTTGATCAAAGTTGACTTGTGGTGCCCCCCACCAAACGTCGGCCTGGGTATTATTCTTTTCCGAACGAATACGGTCCAAAATCTCTTGAGAACCCATATCCAAGAATTCCATCTTAATACCGTATTCCGCTTCAAATTGTTTTTGGAAGTCACTTAAAATATCCTTACCATGCGGAGAATATATGACGACTTTATCTTCAAGTTCTTTATTTTCTGCATCTCCATCTTTATTCTCTTCAGTATCTCCAGTAGCCGGCTTTTCAGTTTTCTCTGAACTTCCAGCCATACAGCCTCCTAACAATAATGCTGCTAGCAACACGAAAAACAAACCAAACTTAAATTGCATTTTCATTGACCTAACCCCTCTCTTTTTGTAGTAAATAACCCTCCATGCTCATTCAGCACCAATGCCACGGCACCAATTACTCCAGCCTTCTTACCAAAAGCTGATTGTACAACTTCACAAGATCTAGGTGTATAACGATTCAGGATGTCGTTTATCATCGGCTGTATAACATCGAACGACTGGGTGACACCACCTCCTAGAATGACAATCTCAGGATCAAATAATGAAACATAGTTAGCAATTCCAATGGATAAATTTTCGATTGCTACTGTAACCACCTCAATCGCATCCACGTTGCCTTTCCTGTATAACTCAAACGCCTCTGATGAAGTAACTTCTCTTTTCAAACGAGTTGACAAGTGTTCGCCAATTGAATTCCCGCCCGATACACTCTCTAAAAAGCCATATCCTTTGACAGAAGGTTTATACGAATTTGCAAACTGACGATCAGTTACCATATAACCTATTTCTCCAGCACTGTAATTACTACCGCGATATATATTTCCTTGTAGCATGATACCGCTTCCAATTCCGGTTCCTATAGAGATATAGATCATGTTTGATGCATGTCTGCCTTTTCCTAACCACTTTTCACCTAGTAAACTTACATTTACATCATTATCGATAAAAACAGGCATTGACAGGATCTCTTCAATTTTTTTCTTTGCGGGGTAATTGCTCCATTTTAAAGCGGGTGCTTCAACTACAATCCCTGTTTCTAAATTTGTAATCCCAGGGACACCAATGCCAACCCCTAAAATATCTTCACTATCAATATCACTTTCACTCAACATGACATTTACTTGAGATTTAATCTCCAACAGTAACTTTTCGCCCAAGTGTTTCTGCGTTTCAAATTCTTTCAAGTTTACTAGTTCTCCCTGTAAATCTGTTATTCCAAGTACAACTCCCGTACCTCCAATATCAATTCCAATACAATACGCATTTTTAGCATTGAATCTAAGATTTACTGGTTTTCTGCCTCCACTAGAAGATGCTTCTCCGCTTCCGGTTTCAAGAATCCAACCTTCTTCAATTAATTCTCCAACAAGGCTGGATACTGTCGGTTTACTCATAAATAAATCTTTAGAAATCTGAACTCTAGTAGTCGGTTCCTCATTAATTATTCGTTGAAGGACTTTGCGTTTGTTTTCATTTCTTAAAAATCCTAAACTCCCATTTTGCATTGCAACTGCCCCTTACTGTCGGTAGGTAGTAGTCAACATAAACTCAGTTAGTTAGTTAACAGAACTTACTAACTGAACATTACATTTATTCTAAACTATCTAATTATCATTTTCAAGACAATTTTTCTAAATAATCTTTTTTCCATACCACGTTAAGTATCTTCATTAAAACCAATAAAACTTTTGGACAATATTCATCACTAAGAAAAAATATATAACCTGTTTCCAAACAAAAAGACTACAAAAATTCAAAAAGGAATTTTTGTAGTCTTTTTATTCTATAGTAATAGTAGGATTCTTAGTTAGTTGACAATGAACCCAATGTTTCTTGCAGCACGGCCACCGCCTCTTCAACCACCACTTCATGCCCGCAATTTTGCAAAGCTTCACCGATTTTTCTGATAGCAGTCTCCAACATTTCTGGAGTTGTATTCCCCATGTGACCGATTCTAAAAGCTTTTCCAGCTAGATGTGCAAGTGCGCCTGATAAAATCACACCTTCTTTAGCTAACTCTGCACGGAATGCGGCATCGTCTACACCTTCTGGATAGTAGATACAACTCAATGTCGGTGCAGCGTCTTTCTCTTCAGCTAGCGGTACCATACCATATACCCGTAATGCTGATCGAACGGCACTCCCATAGGCTTTATGACGGACATAACGTTCTTTGAGACCCTCTTCTTCAACAATCCGCAATCCTTCTTCGAGTGCGTAGATCATGTTGACAGGCGGTGTTGCAAAGTATTTGGATGGATCATGCATGACCGGGATCCAGTTATGGATATCACAATAGTAGGCAGATACTGATTCCATTTCGTTACGTGCTTTCAACGCCGCTTGACTGAAAGCTACTATGCCCACGCCCGGAGGGACTCCAATCGCTTTTTGCGAACCAGTTAAGACAATGTCGATTGCTGTGTCTGGACCTGCATAATTGTGTTGCATATCTTCCGGCATTGCTGTTGTTGCACATACTCCGTCAACAATAGCTAAAGCACCGTGCTGTTTAATGAGCGGAATTAATTCATCTAAGCTTGCCTGAACGCCCGTTGACGTATCAGCATGCGTCACAGTGACCGCTTTGTATTGGTTTTTCTCTAAATGCTCTTTGACATGTTTCAAATCGACTTGTTGGCCCCACTCTGCCTGCAGCAGATCAATTTGAATCCCGAATGCTTGCCCCAGTTTAATGAAACGATCCCCGAAATAACCATGACTGATGATCAAAAGCCGCTCCCCAGGTGCAATCGTATTGACGAGTGCCATTTCCATTGCAAGTGTTCCAGATCCAGCGACGATAAATACTTCCCCATCCGTATTCAAAATTCGCTTTGTACGTTCAATGGCTAATTTAAATCGGCTTACAAATCGTGGATCTGTATGAGCACGAGTTTCCTCCCCCAATGCATCGTAAATAGAATCGACGACAGGCGTCGGTCCAGGTATGAGTAGCAAGTCTTCATTTCTCAATCAAATTCCCCCAATAATCAGATTGTTGTGCATACAAAATTTCGACATGGTTCTAGAAATATCCTTTATTACGAAAAAAGCCCGTTATCTCAACGGGCCATACGTTCTTCATACGCAGTAATTTGGTCTTCATATTGGAATGTGAGCGAAATTTCATCCCAACCATTCAACAACATCTGGCGAGAATACGGGTCGATGTTGAAGGCGAGGATAGCTCCTGTGTCATGCCGTGTAACAGTTTGTTTCTCCAAGTTCACAGTGAGCTCAATCGGGTTCTTTTGGCCATCTGCAAGTAAGGAATCGATTTCGCTTTGAGTGAGTCGAATCGGTAAGATGCCATTTTTGAAACAGTTACTATAGAAGATATCCGCAAATCCTGGCGCGATCACGACTCGGAATCCGTAATCCAGAATGGCCCACGGTGCGTGTTCCCGGGAAGAGCCGCAACCGAAGTTTTCATCCGCTACTAAAATCTGTGATGCTTCAAACCTAGGATCATTTAGAACAAATTCGGTATTCGCATTGCCTTCTCTGTCAAACCGCCAATGATAAAACAAATACTTTCCGAATCCTGTGCGTTCAATTCTCTTTAAAAACTCTTTTGAAATGATTTGGTCCGTATCGACATTTTTTCGGTCTAACGGGGTCATGACACTTTCAACTATATTAATCGGTTCCATATAATGCTCCTCCCTTCAGTCCTGTAGCACAGGTACTTTTCGAATATCTGTAAATCGCCCTGCAATCGCAGCCGCTGCCGCCATCGCTGGACTGACAAGATGTGTACGTGCGCCAGCGCCTTGGCGTCCTTCGAAGTTCCGGTTGGATGTAGATGCACAACGTTCCCCTGCAGGAACGACGTCATCATTCATTGCCAGGCACATACTGCATCCGGATTCACGCCATTCAAATCCGGCCGCTTTAAATACTTCGTCCAGCCCTTCTTGTTCTGCAAGCCGTTTTACAGAACGTGATCCCGGTACGACAATCGCAGTGACGGTCGGATGAACTTGTTGACCTTCCACAATTGCTGCCGCTGCACGCAAGTCACTCAGTCGAGCATTTGTACACGAGCCGATAAAGACATGCTGGATGGATATGTCGGATAACGGCAACCCTTCTTCCAGTCCCATATAAGCGATTGCTTTTTTCAACGCTTCTTTGTCAGATGGTGATGCATAATCAGACGCATACGGAACGTGACCACTAATTCCTGTTCCCATCGCAGGGTTCGTTCCCCATGTTACATAAGGTTCAATTTCAGTTGCAACGAGAGTCAGCGTTGTGTCATAGACCGCACCTTCATCAGTCGCAAGTGCTAGCCATTCCGCCGCAGCTGCTTCAAATGATTCTCCTTCAGGAACGTGGCGACGGCCCCTTAAATACTCAACAGTTGTTTCATCAGGGCTGATCAATCCTGCTTTTGCCCCTGCTTCGATTGACATATTACAAATCGTCATTCGTTCTTCCATCGAAAGGTTACGGATGGCTTCACCCGTAAATTCGATAATATGTCCTGTTCCTACATCGATGCCGAATTTTGCAATGACCGCTAGAATCACGTCTTTCGCAGTGACTCCCGTACCTAATTCTCCGGAAATCTTCACTTCCATCGTTTTTGGTCGATTTTGCCAAAGGGTTTGTGTAGAAAGTACGTGTTCGACTTCACTCGTACCTATTCCAAAAGCAATAGCACCAAACGCACCGTGTGTAGAGGTATGACTGTCTCCACAAACAATTGTGCGGCCAGGTTGTGTAAGTCCTAGTTCAGGCCCGATAATGTGGACAATTCCTTGGTCTGGATGCGTCATATGCGCAAGTTCAACCCCGAATTCTTCGCAGTTCTTTTCAAGTGTCGTCATTTGTTTCTGAGCGGTCGGATCGCTGACAGTTTCAATATTGCGTGTCGGCACGTTATGATCCATCGTCGCATAACATCGTTCCGGACGCCGCACTTGCCGTCCTGCAAGTCGTAATCCTTCAAACGCTTGCGGGGATGTCACTTCATGGAGGAGATGGAGGTCGATATAGAGCAAATCAGGTTTCCCTTCTTCTTCTGTCACGACATGTCGATCCCAAACCTTTTCAATAATTGTTTTTACCATTTCCAATTCCCCTTTCCATGAGTGGCAGCATGCAAACGCCGCGGTTGTTTAGTTATACGTACGAACACATGATACTGTTTGAAACAGACTGGATATCCACTTCCTCAGCAACGCGTGCTGCCCATTGTTCTGTCGACATTGGACGGACACCTGGTCCTGCAAGATCTGCAGTGCAATGACCTTCTTCATAAATCGTCTGAACGGCTTGCTCAATCGCTGCAGCTTCTTCTTCCATTCCGAATGATTGACGCAACATCATTGCAGCGGACAAAATTGTAGCAGCCGGATTCGCAAGTCCTTTTCCTGCTACGTCTGGCGCAGACCCATGGACCGGTTCGTATAAACCAAAACCGTCCGTCCGGACACTTGCTGAAGGCAATAGCCCAAGAGATCCTGTAATGACTGATGCTTCATCACTCAAAATATCTCCAAACATATTTTCCGTAACAATGACGTCGAATGCTGCTGGGTTTGTAATCAGTTTCATTGCAGCGGAATCGACAAGTTGGTGTTCGACTTCAATGTCGGGATAGCCAGCACGGACTTCCTCGACCACTTCCCGCCATAATCGGCTAGACTGCAGTACATTCGCTTTATCAACAGAAGTTACTTTTCCACGCCGCATTCGTGCGAGGTCAAAGGCAGATCGGACAATTCGTTCGATTTCCACTCGCGTATAAACAAGTGTATCAACAGCAGCATCATGTGTTTTCCTACTTGGTTCACCGAAATACAGCCCGCCTGTCAATTCGCGAACGATGACTAGATCCACGTCTTTCACAAGATCCTCTTTCAAAGGAGAGCGATGGAGGATTGCTGGTACCGCCTTTACGGGACGAATGTTTGCAAAGAGCCCGAAGTGCTTACGGATGGCAAGCAAGCCTTTTTCCGGACGAGTTTCAGCAGGGTTTTGATCCCACTTCGGACCACCTACCGCGCCGAGTAACACAGCATCACTCTTTTCACACAGTGTAATTGTTTCATCTGGAAGCGGTGTACCAAAGGCATCTACTGCAGCCCCGCCGATAGAACCGTGGTCAAATTCGAACGAATGATGAAATCTTCTAGCAATTACTTCAAGCACCTTCACTGCAGAACTGATTACTTCTGGACCAATCCCGTCACCGGGTAATACTGCGATACGTTTTTCCATCGTCGTCTCCTCCTTATAGGGTTAATTTACAGTTTCAACTGCAAGTTCTTTTTGAGTTTCCAATGACTGTCGCACCAGTTGGCGATTAATCGCATTCAAGTATGCTTTTGCCGATGCTTCCAATACGTCTTGCGCAATCCCTCTACCTGTTAACTGTGTTCCATTGAAGTTCAAATTCACCACCGCCTGACCGAGTGCATCTCGCCCCTTACCAATAGAAGAAACTTGATAATCGAGAATGTGCACATCGCCTTTCACAAGCAATTCCAATGTATTGAAGATTGCTTCTACAGAGCCTGCGCCAGTCGTTGCAACGCTGACTGTTTCCCCTTCAGGATTCGTGCTCGTCACAGTAGCAGTCGGTACATTATTTGTTCCATACTGCACTTGGATACTTTCCAAGTCATAAATTGGCGTTTCAGTTTTTTCAAGTTGTTGTCTCGTAAAGAGGACGAATAGGTCATCTTCCGTAATCTCTTTCTTTTTATCCGCTAACTCCTTGAACTCTGCAAACACTTCATTTAACTGATCGTCGCTTAAAGTGAAGCCCATCGTGATGGCCCGATCTTTGAAGGCTGCGCGACCTGAGTGTTTTCCAAGGGCAAGCGGCTCTTTCGTTGCACCAATAAGTTCGGGTGTAATAATTTCGTAGGTCTCTGGATTTTTCAACATGCCATCTTGATGAATGCCAGACTCATGTGCGAATGCATTTTTTCCGACAACTGCTTTATTTGGCTGGATTATGACACCAGTTAATCGGCTAACTAGTTCGCTTGTTCGTTTGATTTCATTAAGACGAATTCCCGTTTCCAGGTTGTAGAAGTCTTTTCGAATGTGAAGGGCAACCGCGATTTCTTCAAGTGCAGCATTCCCTGCACGTTCTCCGATACCGTTAATAGTCCCTTCCACTTGATCGGCACCGTTTTCGATTGCAGCGATAGAGTTCGCAACGGCCATTCCTAAGTCGTCATGACAATGTGCAGATAGTTTCACACGATCGATTCCACGGACATTCTCTTTCAAGAAGCGGAAGAGCGCACCGTATTCTTGTGGGGATGCGTATCCGACCGTATCTGGAATGTTTACCGTTGTTGCACCAGCTGCGATGACTTCGTTCAAAATCCGAACGAGAAACGCTGGATCTGAACGGAATGCATCTTCAGCGGACCATTGCACAAGTGGGAATTTAGAGCGAGCATATTTGACCGCTTCCACTGCTATATCCACGACCTGATCCGGTGTCTTTTTCAATTTATATTCCATATGAATGGGTGAAGTTGCGAGGAACACGTGTAAGTGAGGCTGTTCTGCGCCTTTTAACGCATCCCACGAAGTATCGATATCACTCTTTACAGCACGGGCTAAGCCCGTCACTGTAGAGTTTCTTACGGTAGTTGCGATGCGTTGAACTGCTTCGAAGTCGCCGGGGGATGAAGCGGGAAAGCCCGCTTCAATCACCGCTGCACCAAGACGTTCAAGTTGGCGTGCGATTTCAAGCTTTTCCGCTGTATTTAAGTTAATGCCTGCTGACTGTTCGCCATCCCTCAGTGTTGTATCGAAAAAGTCAATTCGTCGCACCTGCAGTCACCTCTTCCTCTTTTTTCAATCCTTTAGCAACAAATGGCATCATCGCGCGCAGTTTTTCACCGACTTCTTCAAGTTGATGTCCTGCTTCTTCTTTTTCAATGCGGTTGAAGTTCGGACGACCATCTTCGTTTTCTTGAATCCACTCTTTTGCGAACTTCCCTGATTGGATATCTTCCAAGATCGACTTCATACGAGCTTTCGTATCTGCGTCGATAACACGCGGTCCTGAAACGAAATCTCCCCATTCTGCTGTATCTGAAACAGAGTAACGCATACCTGCCATTCCGCCTTCATACATCAAGTCAACGATGAGCTTCGTTTCATGGAGTGTTTCGAAATATGCGAGTTCCGGCTGGTAGCCCGCTTCTACAAGCGTTTCGAATCCTGCTTTGATAAGTGAAGTCAATCCTCCACAAAGGACCGCTTGCTCCCCGAATAGATCGGTTACTGTCTCTTCTTCAAATGAGGTTTCAAGAACTCCGCCTCGTGCTGATCCAATCCCTTTTGAATACGCAAGTGCTGTTTCGCGTGCCGTACCTGATGCATCTTGATACACTCCGAATAGTGCTGGTACGCCTGCACCTGCAACGAAAGTCCGTCGTACGAGATGTCCTGGACCTTTTGGAGCGACTAGGAATACATCAACGTCTGCAGGTGGTTTGATTTGACCGAAGTGGATGTTGAATCCGTGTGCGAATGCGAGTGCTTTTCCTGCTTTTAGGGCAGGTGCAATTTCTTCTTCATATACTTTCTTTTGGCGCTCATCTGGAAGCAATACCATGATCACATCTGCTTGCTCTGCAGCTTCAGAAACAGTAGCTACTTCAAGGCCATCTTCTTTTGCTTTATTAAATGACTTCCCTGGACGAATTCCTACAACAACATCGAATCCGGAGTCTTTCAAGTTCTGTGCGTGTGCGTGACCTTGTGAACCATATCCAATTACCGCGATTTTTTTACCGTCCAATACTTTCTCGTTGATGTCCTGGTTATAATACATGTTTGTCATAATGAATTCCTCCTAGGGTTTGTGGGTTTTATTTTTATTTTTATTTTTTTAATCATTTTTCAAGATGTTGACATGCCGCTAACACGATTCGTTGATTGTAGCGTAAGACGGCGACTCCGGAGGGATCAGCGAAGATCGAAGACCCTGGACTGAGCGCAGCGAGGGAAGCGGCTGAGATCGAGCCCCTCGGAAAGCGTCCGTCTGAAGCGTAAATCAACACAGTCCGGATACTATGAGCTATTTCAAAATCGATAACAATGGAGACGGAGCTTTTTGGACTTCTCGCACGAATGCTGCCGTTCCTGTTCGTGTGAGCTCCTTGATGCCATATGGCTTTAGCAAGGCGATGAACGCGTCAATCTTTTCCGGATCCCCCGTCACTTGATACGTCACGATGTTCTTTCCGGAATCGACGACAGTCGCCCGGAACGGTTCTACCAGGCTGTTCATCTCCCCTCTTGCATGTGGCGGAGACGTCACTTTCACTAACGCCAACTCCCGCAGCACAATCGACTTGTCGGTAATATCATTCACCTTAATCACGTCGATTTGCTTTTGCAGCTGTTTCACGAGCTGCTCGATTTTGCGTTCATCCTCCACATGGACGATGAACGTCATCTTCGACATCCCTGATTGTTCCGTGTGACCAACCGTAATGCTTTCAATGTTGAATTGGCGTTTCATGAGCAACCCAGTGACCCGATTCAGCACGCCACTTTGGTTGATAACTGTTACTGTGATGACTCGTTTCATGGCGCACTCACTCCAATCATTTCTTGAATTCCTTTCCCCGGTGCTACCATCGGATAGACATTTTCCATACGTTTCACGCGACAGTCGATCAAAACGGGTTCATCTGATAACAATGCTTCCGTAAATACCGCTTCCGCTTCTGCCAAACTTTTAATGCGGTAGCCTTTCAAATCATAGGCTTCTGCTAGTTTCACGAAATCCGGTTGGATCGGGATTAATGATTGTGAATAGCGTTCTTCGAAAAACGTCTGCTGCCACTGCCTCACCATTCCGAGTGCTTCGTTGTTCAAAATCACGACTTTCACTGGAATTCGAAGTTCTTGAAGCAGTGATAATTCTTGTGCAGTCATTTGGAAACCACCGTCACCAACAACTGCAATTACTCGTGCATCCGGTTTTGCGAGTTGTGCCCCGATAGCTGCTGGGAATCCGAAGCCCATTGTCCCGAGACCGCCCGAAGTTACCCAGCGATCTGCATGATTCAGTCCATAATACTGAGCAGTCCACATTTGGTGCTGTCCGACATCCGTCGTCACTATCGCATCTCCCTCTGTAATCTTGTGGATCAGCTCAAGTGCTTGTTGAGGAAGTAGATGTTCCGGGTCTTCTTCATACCAAAGTGGGAAGTTTTTTGTCAGACTCTCGAGTTTTGTTAACCAAACCTCCGTGTCTGGCTTGCATGCCGGATGCTTCAACAATGCAAGTAACGCTTCTTTTGCATCAGCAACAATCGGAATTGCAGTCGGAACATTCTTTCCGATTTCCGCTGGGTCGATATCGATGTGAACGACAGTAGCATTTTGTGCAAATCGGTTTAGGTTACCTGTCAATCGATCATCAAATCTAGCACCGATATTAATGAGTACATCACATTCACTGATTGCTATGTTCGAAGTGTACGTACCATGCATGCCTGCCATACCAAGGAAGAGTTCGTGATCTCCTGAAATACTTCCTAACCCAAGGAGTGTATTGGCAATTGGAATCCGATTCACTTCAGCGAATTCCTTCAGTTCTTCAGTCGCTTTAGCGTGAAGTACACCAGCCCCTGCTAAAATCACAGGCTGTTTCGCTTGCTTAAGTAACGCGATTGTTTTTTGAATTTGCAGGTAATTCGGATGAACAGTAGGCTGATAACCAGGCAAATAAAGTTCAGTTGGAGCTTCTGGGACGTTTTCTGCAGAAGCTGTGGCGATGTCTTTTGGAATATCTACAACTACAGGTCCCGGTCTACCAGTCGATGCAATATGAAACGCTTCTTTAATGATACGAGGCAGATCTTCTACCCTGCTAACTTGGTAGTTATGCTTCGTGATTGGTTGCGTAATCCCAATAATATCCGCTTCCTGGAAAGCATCTGTTCCAATGACGCTACTTGCGACTTGGCCAGTAAACACAACGAGTGGGATGGAATCCATCATGGCATCTGTAATGCCTGTGACAAGGTTGGTTGCACCTGGACCTGATGTAGCAATTACCACGCCGGGATTGCCTGAAACTCGTGCATACCCTTCAGCAGCATGAATCGCTCCTTGTTCGTGGCGGGCTAAAATGTGTTGAATTGGATTTTGATACAGTGCATCGTAAATTGGAAGTACTGCACCGCCTGGATATCCGAAAATGATTTCAACTTGTAGTTCTTTCAAGGACCTGATTAACACATCCGATCCATTAGCTGGCCGCATTGGAGCGGCATCGTTCTCATTAGCTTTAGGTGCCGTTTTCAACTTCAATTCCGTACTCATTTGCATCTCTCCTTGTCATCATAGCTCTATATATGGCTCCATCGGGAATCCAGATTAAATCATAATAAAAAGCCTTTTCTCCCCGCGCAAAAAATTATTGCGCAAGGGATGAAAAAGCTTTCATGGTACCACCCTTGTTCACGGTAAAGTTCACCGCCTCATGGACGCGAATGAATCGCATCCTTTATCATAACGGGCACAACTGCCCGAAACAGCTTACTTTGTTCAGCTGTTCACTCCGAGGCGATATCGCGTTGGTTGCATTACCGGTTTGCAGCACCACCGGCTCTCTGGGAATGCAGGATCCAAACACTTTTACCTCATCATCGAGTTCGTCTATTAAATTTTCATAACGCCACCCGTACTAGCGGATGTCACTAATTTAGAATAACGGGCAAGATACCCTTTTTTGATTTTCGGTTCAAATGGTTTCAATTGGCTTTTACGTTTTGCAAGTTCTTCTTCATCGACTTCCAATTCAATGGTCCGATTGGTTAAGTCGATTGTAATGACATCTCCGTTTTCCACAAGAGCGATTGGACCGCCTTCAGCTGCTTCCGGAGAAATGTGTCCGATGGAAATACCTCGGGATGCTCCTGAGAAACGACCATCCGTGATGAGCGCGACTTCCGTTCCAAGTCCTCGACCTGCAATCGCTGCAGTCGGCGCGAGCATTTCCGGCATTCCAGGTCCGCCCTTTGGACCTTCGTAACGAATGACTACGACGTGACCTGCTTGCACAGTACCATCGTCAATACCTTCTTGAGCTGCTTCCTGAGATTCAAAGACGATAGCTTCACCTCTGAATTCTTTGATGGAAGGATCGACAGCACCGACTTTTATGACGCCGCCGTCTGGTGCAATATTTCCAAATAGAACGGAAAGACCTCCAACTGGACTATAAGCATTTTCTTTATGACGTATTACTTGATCGTTCTTGATTGGCCGGTCTTTCACATTTTCATAGAGTGACTTTCCGGTGATTGTCATCCTATCTGGATGAACAGCACCTTCAATTTCACAAAGCTCTTTTATAATGGCGCTGACGCCACCTGCCAGATGGACGTCGTGCATTGTATAATCGGATGCTGGACTGATTTTCGATAAATATGGAATCCGTTTAGCGACTTCATTAATATCACGGACGTCGTACTCGATTTCCGCTTCGTGTGCAATTGCGAGTGTATGAAGGACCGTGTTTGTAGATCCGCCCATCGCCATATCGAGTGCAAACGCATCGTCAATTGTCTCTTTTGTAATGATGTCTCGTGGCTTAATGTCCTCTTTTACCATTCTCACGAGATGCTGCGCCGCTTCTTTAATGAGCCGATGACGCTCATCAGAAGTTGCGATGATTGTGCCGTTATCCGGCACGGTGACGCCTAGCATTTCCATTAGAGAGTTCATGGAGTTAGCGGTGAACATTCCTGAACAGCTACCACATGTAGGACATGCACTTTGTTCAATATCGAGCAGTTCTTCAGCAGTCATGGTTCCTTGTTTGTAAGAGCCAACTCCTTCAAACACAGATACGAGGGATAACGGCTTACCGTCTGCTGAAGTTCCACCTTCCATAGGACCTCCTGAAACGAATACGGAAGGAACATTCGTACGGACCGCTGCCATCAGCATTCCTGGTGTAATCTTGTCACAGTTCGGGATGTAAAACACACCGTCAAACCAATGCGCGTTAATGACTGTTTCAGCTGAATCGGCAATGAGTTCACGACTTGGCAATGAATACCGCATACCAATATGCCCCATAGCAATTCCGTCATCAACACCGATTGTATTAAACTCGAAAGGAATGCCTCCTGCTTCACGTATCGCTTCTTTCACGACTTCCGCAAATTTGTTTAAGTGCATATGACCGGGAATGATATCAATGTATGAGTTGCATACTCCAATGAATGGTTTCTCCATATCTCTCGATCGCACGCCTGTCGCATACAGTAGACTCCGATGCGGTGCACGATCGACACCTTTCTTTATCATGTCACTTCTCATGAAACTCACTCCTCACAATGGCACCAACGGGTGAACGATAATTTCAGCAACCAGGTAGTTGAAACAACCTTTCGCTGAAGTAGATTGTTGTAATCATATAGCGAAAGAAATAAAGAGTCAACCATGTTTTTGAAATAATTTTTCAATTTAGAATATATAGTGAAAATGTATACGCTTACAACGCCTCAACCACGCGATATATTGCACATCGCACTTTTTTATAAACTTTTTGATCAACTGTATCCAACAAATCAAAAAATCTTTCGACAAACTTCGCGCAGTCCACAAGTGTGCATAACTTTTTCCACGTTATCCCCTTGATTGCGATAGACCTACTAACTCCTATGAACAGCTTGTCCACATTTTATCCACCAATCAATGTGGATAACCGAACGGTTGTTCTTTTTTTAGTTATCTGATAAGTTAAAAGTAAGCCGCTTTCCTCGTACTTGGGGAAATTGAATAATACAATGCTGGAAGAAGGTGTCGTGTTTATGAACAGACTCCCCGATGATCTGCTCATCCTATCGTATGTAAAAGCCATGGAACTAGAACTAAGTGCTGAGTTTATTAACTTACTGAAGTGTGAAGTGAATAAACGTAGCTTACTTTGTTTTATATACTAACCTGTCGCAATAGCCAAACCATTCAAGGAAAGCGGCGTTCTTGTGTCCCTATACTAACGTAAGATTAGCTGCTCAAATGGGGCAGCTGATTTTTTTGTATGAGGACAGTAACATGAATGTGTTAGATCATTTATGCATGTATCCAGTGAATTCCTATATCCGCTAGCACTAAAAAAGTCCTCTTGTCAGCTAATGCTGACAAAAGGACTTCCAATTGCTAATTATACTGTAAACTGATGAATCATTTCCTGTAGATCCACCGCTTTGTTGCTAAGGTCTTGAGCCACTGCATTGATTTCTTCTATCGTTGCCAATTGCTCTTCCATCGCAACTGCGTTCTGTTCTGTTTGTGCAGAAGCACTTGTAGCTTGACCTGAAATTTCATTCACAGAGGCTGATACTTCTTCAGCACTTGCAGAAATCTGCTCTGTTGCTGCGGAGATTTCTGCAATCTGACCGGACATGACCTGAACAGCTTTCACAATCTCCAAGAACGTACGCCCTGCATTTTCAATGACATGAACACCTTGTTCTACATTCACCATACTTTCAGAGACCGATTGTTCCACGTTCTTTGTATCAGTCTGAATTGCCATCGTCAACTCGACAATCTGACTCGCGGACTTCTTCGATTCCTCTGCCAGTTTACGTACCTCATCTGCGACGACAGCAAATCCTTTTCCATGCTCTCCAGCGCGTGCTGCTTCAATTGCCGCGTTGAGTGCTAGCAAGTTGGTTTGTTCCGTGATGCTAGTAATGACATTCGTAATGTTCTCAATTTCTTCAGTCTGACGGCTCAACCGTTGGATCAGCTCTGAAGTTTGATTTGACGAGTTATAAATAATATCCATTTGCTCTTTCGCTGTTTCGATTGTCTGACCACTTTCCGTAGCGATATACATGGTTTTCTCAGCACTGTCGTTTAGTTGCGTTGCTGATTCTGCAATACGTTGGACACCTACAGCCGTTTCTTCCATTACTATTGAACTCTCACTTGCAGCAGATGCTGATAATCGTGCACCTTGTGCGACAGAGTCAATAGATTTCGCCATCTCTTCAGAGGATTGTGATACCTCATACGTACTTGCAGACAGCTCTTCTGCTGAAGCTGTCAAATGCAGGGCGTTGTCGTTCACCCCACCAATAAGTGTTCGAAGACTTTGTTTCATGCCGTTAAATGAATTCGCAAGATCTTTCAGTTCATCTTTGGATTTCAGATGAATGTCCTCATCTGACAAGTTTCCAGATGCGACAACAGATACCGCTTTAGATAGACGAATCACAGGCTTAGAAATACTGCGAGTAATCGTTGTTGAAATGAGTGCAGCTAACACTAATGCGAGAATGCTTGCTCCAAGCAAACCAAGCTTTGCGTTTTTAGCAGTGTCGAGTGCGCTCTTATTTACTATAGTTAATTGTTCGTTTTGATACGTAGTCATTTCAGTTAATGTTTCTCTTAGCCCCTCATTTATAATGCTCATTTCCGAATCCATCAATTGGATTGCGCCTTCTACATCATTAGCTTTTTTCAATTTAATAACATCCTGGGATACTGCATAAAACTCCGCATTAAATTGTTCTGTTTTGTCTATCAATCCCTTCATCTTATCCGATTGGGCAAGTTGACGAATTCCAGCGATGGATTCGTTTATTCTTTCATAATGCTCGTCGAATTTATCCAAATCATCTTGTTGACCTAGTAGTAAATACGAGCGTATGTAAACGCCTTCTAGACCGCTTTCTGCCTGAATATTTTTTGCGAGTATAGTTTGTGCAACACGACTTTCGAGCAAAAAGTCATATTCATCTTCAATTTTAGCTATTTGATTAAAGCTATATAACGATGAAAGTAGAATAACAACGATAAGTACACCGAATCCTCCATACAACTTTTTTCCAATTGACATAGGTCATCTCTCATTTCTAGTAAGTAGTAAAAGCATACTTATACTTTCGGCTCTTGATTTCTATTGTTTATATTTAAAGTAATTGATTTTCAAATTATTTTTCATTTTAAAATTATTTCAGAATAACTTACATCTGGATTGCTTTTTTTCTGCTATTTACGTAAAAAAAAGAGACGCAATGAGTGCGTCCCCTTAAACGTTCTTATTTCAATTCATACTTCCCGTAACCTTCTTTAGTTGGTTGGATATATTTAATGCGCGTGTCATCACCGATATGTTCTTTACCTTTTATTGAGGTTTCAAAAATCATTTTTGCACCTTTTACAGGCTGAATCGACCAGTTGTTGTCTACGTAGGGCTCAATTTGATCGATTGTTTCTAAATACTCAATAACGGCTTCACGATTTTCATCTTGATAGAAGATGATCTCTTTTGCATCCCGTACTCCAGGGAAGTTTCCGCTACCGCGATAGTTATTTGTTACGACAACAAATTCTTGATTCGGATCAATCGGTTGATCCTTATATTGTAAATTCCGAATCCGAGTTGCGTTTTCATTTACAAGCTTTCCTTCTTTGCTATCATACTTCGCAGGTTGCGTAATATCTATCTCATATGTTAGTCCGTCAATTACGTCAAAGTTGTAAGAACGGTGGTTTTCGTTCACAATATTTTGTTCTTCCGACTTTGTAGGATCTACTTGGTTGAATGCACCTGAAGACATCTCGAGCCATTCTTTGATGTTCTTACCTGTAAGAACAACCGCAGCGACCGTATTATCATAGACATACAAGTCCGCTAAGTTTTTAATAGACACATCTCCAGCCGGGATATCCGTATAATAATCAGGACCATATCGACCACCGAACTTTAATGGAGATCCTGCAGACAAAATCGGAAGTTTCTCATACTCGGTTCCTTTAATCTTATCCTCAACGTAGTGTTTCTGTGCTTCCGTTAGAATTTGGATGGAGGAATCGTCTCTAATAAGCCCAAAATAGCTCGTAAGTGGCGCAGTTGTTTTAGAAACAGGAGTTCGAATGTAATCTAATGTTTCTTTATGGACTTCTTTCACTGCATCTACTACTTTTTGATTCACCTTATCAGAGTCTTTATGAACTTCACGTACTGATCCTTTAACGGAAACAACTACCCATTTGCCATTGTCCATTTTCAATTGATAGTCTAGTAATCCAAGGTGACTACCAAAACGGTTTGGCATGACAACTGGAGTACCATTCAGTGTACCTTCTTCTGAGTTCACATTTTTCACATCTTTGAAGTCGCCGGGGAAGAGTGCGTGGTTATGACCTGTCAACACACCATCCACACCTTCAAGTGCAGAAATCTGCCACGTGACATCATCTTCTCCCTTGTCGTGAACTTCATCACCTATTCCAGAGTGAGCAATAACGAATACGACGTCAGCGCCTTCCTTTTGTACTTGTGGCAAGAACTTTTCTACAGTATCCGCACCATCTTCAACTGTAACTTTCCCTTTTAAATTCGACCCGTCCCAACGCATGATTCCAGGAGCAACAACTCCAATTACGCCCACCTTCAAATTATGCATGACCCCTTTAGAATCCGTCACTTCCTTGTCCAGAATGACGTAAGGTGTAAAGCGGTTTTTTCCTGTTGCTTCATCATAGATGTTGGCATTCAGAACTGGGAATTCTGCACCTTCAATAACATTGTCCAAGTAATCCAAACCAAAGTTAAACTCATGATTTCCTAATGACATCACGTCATATTTGAGTGCATTCAATCCGGCAACAGAAGGATGCACTTCCCCTTTTTGGAGCGGCTTTTCCTTTACTTTGTAACTACCGAGTGGCGTCCCTTGAATCAGATCCCCGTTATCGAATAACAACGTGTTTTCAACCTCTGCACGTGCTTCGTCGATAAGAACTCCTGTTTTCGTAAGTCCATAGTCTTGAATCACTTTGTCTTGATAATAATCATAGTTCATGAGATTCGTGTGAATATCCGTCGTACCCATAACACGAAGTGCTACAGTCGCTTCTTCAGGATGTGGCTGACTTACTTGTAACAGTCGATTCACAATTGCTCGCATCTCATTTTTCATGACTGCCTGTTTCGGTTTTGCTGTTCCATCTGAATAGCCCTTCATAAGACCAAGTCCTATGCTTTTTGCCATTTCTGGACGCAATGAAGCACCGAAGTTCCGCTTGTCCTTAAAACGATCAAGCAAACTCATCGGATACGTTTTGTCTGTATTCGCAGCACGTGCTGAAATAACAAATGCCTGCTCACGTGTCAATGTTCCATTTGTGTCGAACTCCGTAGTAGACCGCCCATGAACAAGACCTGCTTTCACTGCAGCTTCAACGTAAGGTGCGAGTTGTTTATCTACATCTTTAAATTTGAGCGTTGAACCGTCACTTAGCGAAAGGTTAAGCGCTTTCACAACTTGTTGGATGAATTCTCCTCTTGTTGCTTCGTTTGACTTTGCAGCATTTGCTTTCTGTGGGATCACTAGGCTTCCAACAGTTAACAATACGATAAGAAAACTAACGCCGACTTTTTTTAGCAAAATTTCTCCATCTCCTTTTCAATGTATAATTTTATCCAATTGAAATAAAACGAATCTCTCTGCCCCCCCAAATCAAATACATAGACTAAGACATAAAGAAACTGTTTCTCTTTATCCGAACTTTACTAGAAAAAAGAGACGCAACGAGCACGTCTCTTTTTCTAGTTCTTACTTCAATTCATATTTCGCATATCCATCTTTTGTTGGTCCAACGTACTTAATGCGGCTATCGTCACCAAGATGTTGTTTACCCTTTTCAGATGTTTCGAAGATCATGTTTGCTCCGCCCACTGATTGAATGGACCAGTTGCCATCTGCAGAAGGATCGATTGGATCTACTGCTTTCATGTAGTCGACAACCGCTTCACGGTTTTCGTATTGGTAAGAAAGCGTATCTGTAGCGTTACGTACTCCCGGGAATTCCCCACTTGCACGATAGTTGTTAGTTACTACGATAAACTGCTGTTTCGGATCAATTGGCTTTCCGTCAAACATAAGATTTTTCACTCGGCTTGCGCCTTCGTTGACAACTTTACCTGCTCCGTCATATTTGTTTGGTTGCGTCACGTCATACTCATATGTGACACCATCAATAACGTCAAACAGGTAGGACCGGTAATTTTCATTTAACACGTTTTGTTCTCCAGATTTTTTCGGATCAATCTGATTGAACTGACCACCTGACATTTCAAGCCATTCCTTAACATCGGCTCCTGTCATGACAAGTCCTGTAATCGTGTTGTCGAATACATATAAATCCGCCATGTTTTTAATGGCAATGTCTCCAACAGGGATGTCCGTGTAATAGTCGGAACCATATCTACCGCCTGCTTTAAATGGTGCACCTACTGATAAAATTGGTAAATCTGCATACTCTGTACCCGGAATCTGTGTTGCTACATAACGTTTTTGTGCTTCTGTAACAATTTGAATCGATGGATCATCTTTCACAAGCGCGAAATAGCTTGTAATTGGTGCTGTTGTTTTAGAAACCGGTGTGCGGATATACTCAAGTGTTCCTTCGTGAGCTTCCTTGACCGCATCCATGACACCTTGGTTGATTTCTTCTGAATCTTTGTGAACTGCGCGGAGTGAGCCTTTTCCAGAGATGACTTCCCACTTGCCATCTTCTATTTTCAATTCATAATCGAGCAATCCAAGGTGGCTACCGAACTTACCTGGCATAACGACAGGAGTTCCATTCAACGTACCAGCAACTTGATCTGCATTTTTTGTGTCTGCAAAGTCCCCAGGGAACAACGCGTGGTTGTGGCCTGTTAGAACTCCATCGACGCCGTCAATTTCAGAAATCTGCCATGTAATATCATCTTCGTCCTGCTCATGAATTTCATCGCCAATTCCTGAGTGAGCAATTACGAATACAACATCAGCGCCTTCTTTTTGTACTTGTGGCAAGAATTTCTTAACTGTATCTGAACCATCTTCCACAGTTACTTTACCTTTAAGTACTGCGCCATCCCAGCGAAGGATACCTGGTGCAACGACTCCGATAACGCCGACTTTCAATGTGTGTTTCTCACCTTTAGAGTCTGTTACTTCTTTATCCATTACAATGTAAGGATTGTAGCGGTTTTTACCTGTTTTCGCGTCATACACGTTTGCGTTAATGACAGGGAAACCAGACTCATCGATCACTTGGTCCAGATATTCCAGTCCATAGTTAAACTCATGGTTTCCTAAAGACATCACATCATAGTCAAGTGCTTGCATCGCTGCAAATGCAGGGTGTACTTCACCCTTTTCCAACGGATCTACACTCACTTTATATGTACCGAGTGGATTCCCTTGGATTAAATCTCCATTGTCGAACATAAGCGTATTTTCAGATTCAGCGCGTATTTCATCCACCAACACACCTACTTTTGTAAGTCCATAGTCTTCTACCTTAGTATCCTGATAATAGTCATAGTTTACAAGGTTCATGTGAAGATCAGTCGTACCCATTACACGTAGGGATACAGTTGCTTCATCAGCACCTGGGTATTCCTGACTTATTTTTACTAAACGATTAACGATTGCACGCATTTCATTTTTCATAACTGCCTGTTTTGGTTTTGCTGTGTGGTCTGAATAGCCTTTCAACAGACCTAAACCGATGCTTTTCGCCATTTCTGGACGCAACGAAGCACCGAAGTCACGCTTGTCCTTAAAACGGTCAAGGAGGCTCATCGGATAAGTTTTATCTGTTTTTGCGGCACGTGCTGAAATAACAAACGCCTGTTCACGAGTTAGTGAACCATTTGTATCGAACTTTGTAGCTGAACGGCCGTGAACAAGACCTGCTTTCACTGCAGCTTCAACATAAGGAGCTAACTGTTTGTCCACATCTGTAAATGTGAGCGTCGAACCATCGCTCGTAGGTAAATTAAGTGCTTGTACAACTGATTGGACGAATTCTCCTCTAGTTGCCTCATCTGACTTAGCAGCGCTTGCTCCTTGAGGTATAATTAAACTACCAAGGGTCAGCAAAACGACAAGAAAACTGAAGCCGATTCTTTTAAGCAAAGACATTAACATCTCCCTCTCACCATTTAGTTTTCGTACTAGTCAAACATACCATATATTTCTGGTAGTTCCAATGTCTTCTGAAGTTAAAGTTAAAACTTTGCAAACCTTTACTTCCTTGTCATAGAGGGAATAGAAGAGGGTGCACGATTCGCGTTTTAATTATTCCTCTAACGGTACCGTTACATTTTTACTGAATAGAAAGGATGATAGTTATGTTATCTGAAGATCTCTCAAAAATTATTCTCAGTGCTTCGACAGAAATCGAGCAGACTGGTACATTGCCAGACGACTTATTGCAAGTTGCTTATGAAGAACAATTGTTTAAGCTGTTTTTGCCGAAAGAGTTAGGTGGTCGGGCGCTTTCTTTACCTGATGCTGCCCATGTATTCAAAGACGCTTCATTTTATGATGGTTCGTTTGGTTGGCTGACGACAATCGGATCTGGAGGTAATTTATTTCTTGAGAATATGACGGAAGCACAAGCGAAAGAACTGTATTTACCAGCAAACGCTGTGATTGCTGGTAGTGGATATGCAACTGGCGAAGCACATGCTGAAAAGAACGGCTATCGCGTTTCCGGTAAGTGGCGTTATTGCAGCGGCGCACCGTACGCTTCCATGTTTACAGCGAATACTATTATTTGGCGTGATGGTGAGGAAACTGAAGAAATGCGCGCATGTATATTCATGCCAGACCAAGTCGAAATCGTGGAAGACTGGAATGCGATGGGACTGAAAGGAACAGGTAGCCACACGATCCGTGTGAAGGATGCATTTATACCACACAATCGAACCTTTTCAGTAATTGAAACTCAGAACACACTCGGCCAACCTGTTCATTCGTTCCCGTTCGTCCAATTTTCACAAGTCTCATTTGCAGCTGTTTGTCTTGGACTGGGTGCGCGCTTTTTAGAAGAAGCACATAAGCTTATAGAACAAGCCAAGTCACGCTGGGATGCAGAAAAGATTGCTGGAACAGTGAGTTTGCTTGAGGAACAACAGGAGCGTTTTAACCTAGCCGAGCAACTCTTCCATAATGCAGTGGAACGACGCTGGGACATGCATCTGAATGGTTCCCTTGACGACCATGAACTTGATCAACTGTCCGCTGTATGCATGGAGAGTTCAGATATCGCAACGGATTGTGCAGTCCAGTTATTCCGTAGACTAGGCATGCAGGCTGTATTGGAAACTTCTCCTGTAAATCGTGCGTTTCGTGACTTGTGGACAGCCGGACAACATGGATTTTTGAATCGTTCTTAACTTTTTGGTACCAGCAGTCTCTATTTGTATTGAGAGGCTGCTTTTTATTCGTTGAATTGTGTCCCGATTCCGATTAGTTCTACCTTCTTGCCGATTCTTTGCTCGATATTGCCGATTCCTTTCGTCATAATGCTGATTCTTCTTCCAATCTTGCCTATTCACGCTTCCTTCTTGCCGATTCACCATACAAACAGTGAAAGCCTACAAAAATCAAGCGGAGCGCTACCAATTAATCCCTTAACCCCGTTGAATTGTGTCCTGATTCCGATTAATTCTTCCTTCTTGCCGATTCTTTGCTCGATATTGCCGATTCCTCTCGTCATAATGCTGATTCCCCATCTGATTTGGTTGATTCACGCTCCCTTCTTGCCGATTCACCCATCCTAATCCCCCCAATCGTCAGGTGAACAACGCAAAAAGGACGACACCCGGGGGCATCGTCCTCTCCTCAAAACCTACTCAGCTCGCCACACCATTCCATGGCCATTGAATGCCAGGCTTCGTAAGTTTGCGACCAAAGCGGTCATAAAACTCAACATTTTCAGCACTTGCACCATTCACATAACTAATTTTCATAACATTCTCGGCTCCAAAGATCCGAAGCGGATTGGTTCCATCCACGACGACGTTACCTTGAACTGTCCACTTCGTATCGACAGTTAAGCCTTTTTCAGTCGGTTTCAGAATTAGCTTGTTATTTGCAAAGCCCAGTCCGCTTAAAATTGCATACTGGCCAGTTAACGTAATGCCATTCGTTACACGCGAGCGGTAATCCATTGTGATGGAGGATCCTTTCGCATCGACTGTTAAACTCGGCTTCTTGTAATTCAACAAGAAATAATACTTGTTGACAGGAACCTTTTCCCACTCAAATGGATCAGGATCGCTCTTTGTTTTCAGCGCTAGCTGCACTAATATCGGATCATGGTCACTTGCACGGCCCGCCATGTCTGTATAATCTGCATTGATATGCAGCATATCGATTTCAGAAGCATCTGCTAGATTGTTCGACACGAGTACATGGTCAAGCACTTGAGAATTCCCTTGATAAACGTACGAGTAGCGATCCGATTCTTCGACTCCATTCACAAGATTCGTCATTAGTTCACCTTCATGAATCTTGAGCGCATCTGTAAATTGGAAGTCATTAAAATCGCCAAGGGATACAACATTCGCATCAGGGTTTTTCGTCTTCACATCATCCACGAAGTTATACACGATTTGCGCAATATTTTTACGCTGAATCTCACTCTTATACACTGGTGGCTGGACTGCACCAAACAATGGCGTGTCTCCACCTTTGGAATTCCAGTGGTTTGCAATGACGATGACATCTTCACCTTGGAATGTGAACTCTGCTGCAAGTGGTTTTCGGCTACTATTGAACGCTTCATTTGTCGGATCAATCCGTCCTGGATTCACCGTCAAACCACCATTCTCATACCCAACCGCTGTTACTGCATCCCCGTGAGGTGCTCCTGTTTTCATTGAAGCGCGCTCAGGATTGTACAGGAATCCAACACGGATATTGGCATTCGGCTGTCCACCATCTTGGTTATTCACCGGATCGATGTTGACATACTCATACTTCACTCCGCCTGCTTCTACAATCGCTTGAATTAGACGTTCATAACTTTGATTGGCTTCAGGTCCACCCGCATCAGGACCGTTATTGTCTTGAACTTCAGTAACACCAACAATATCTGGACTTTGCATATCGACCGCAAAGGCACGTGCTAGCTTCTTCGCTTTATCGGCAGAAGTCGTTTTCGTATTGTTTGAGAAGTTCTCCAAGTTGTACGATGCTATTGTTAATTTCTCGTTGTCCTTCACAATTGTTGTTTTTTCTGGAACTGCTTTGCCCTTTACAAACTTCGCCTGCATCTCTTCCAATCCCACATAAATCTTATAGTTTTGGAACGAATACCCGACCACTCCAACGATAGGTCCTTTAAACTGGTCACCTGTCGCTACTTCAAAATCACGTGCTGCGCCATTCGGCTCCAATCGGAATTGGACCAAATCTGCATTCGGAACGTCTTTCTTCAATAGCACGCCGCCGTTTTTCGTCTCCGTTTTACGAGATTCTAAAACAGTTGCCAAATCACCATGCTGTTGTGGCCCAACTGCTTTTACATTGCCTACTTCAACGAGCATCGCTTCACGACTCTCCCAGAAATCGCCTGCATATTTAGCTGGATCAAATTCTTTTAAACCTGTGCTAAGAATTTGTTCTTTTGGTAAGTTCGATTCATCGATAACAAATGGCGTGGGAAGTTCAACATTACTGTCCACAACCGTTACAACACCGCCACGATCTTCACGTACGTTAATTTGCGTCGTTTTCAAGTCCGTTTGCTGACGATCTGAGTACCCGTCAATCGCGTACTCACTCACTTGTCCACTGACAGAAACGAGATCACCTTTCTTCAAGTTCCATGTATCACGTCCACTGTACAAGACAACAGCTTCAGATGTATTCAAATCGCCATCGCGCTTATTATCCGGCGTCTGAATGTGATAATACGTCGATCCTTGAAGTTCGTATTTATACGTAACAATACCTTGTACGCCATCTACGACTTGTCCTGCAAATGGAGAATCATGACCTGCTCCTTGAATGTTATGGATTTGCAGTGCATCCGTAATTGAATAGTCAAACGTTTGGACAGCACTCACACGTCCATCATCCGTTTTAGCAACTGCTTTCAACTGAACATTATCGGTAATCTTCAACGGTGTTGCATACGTTGCACCATTCTCAATCGGATCTGTGCCATCGAGAGTATATAAAATTTCTGCATCGACTGTTCCAGATGTCAACGTCACGTCCACACTTTCAACAAATGTTCCGCTACCTGGATTTGCAACAACTGGCTGGACCACGGTAGAATCTGCGATAACATCTGACGGACCACGTGGAATCACCTGATAGACATCGTCAAATTGCTGAACAATCCCTGTGATCGAGTCGTAGGTCATACCTGCTTGCAACCCAAGGCTGTCATTTTCATCCCGAACCGTAAATTCAGTTCCATCTGTTGCAATGAAGTTTGCCCAACCTGGCCCTGCTTCTTTGTCGGAAAGCGTCACATTATTCACTGTGACGAGCTGTGATTCAACATCTTCACCAATCGCTGCCCCTGTCACAGTTTTCGCAGTCGGCTCTGTTCCCACAATCTTTTCAACAACTGAAGCTTCGTCCAATTGTAATAATTCTCGATAGTCAGCAATCTTCCCAGTTACCGTCACTTCATCTCCAACATTTACTGCTAAACTCGTTGGACGAACAGCGATACCTCCAGTTTCATCTTGAATCGAAATTGTATTTTTTAGTTTTGCAGCGACAATCCCTTTCACTGTCGCTTTTTCTCCAGCTGGCAATGCACGTGCGTCTTTAATGGACATAACGTCTACGGGTACTTCAGGCTCTTCCGGATCCGTTGAACCAGATCCATCCAATTCATGAGTGCCTAAATTTGAAAACGTATCTTTCGGATAAACCGTCCACTCTTTCGTTCGATCAAACGGATCATCAATGACACCATCACCTTTTGTAACGTCCGCATTTCGAACGAGTGTTACATCCGTACCCCAATTATCTCGAGCACCGACTTGTCCAAAGGAGTCGATAGCAGCGTTCCCTTTTTTCAGCACAATGGCATCATCGCCATTGAAGTTTGTAACGCTACCGATTTCCATATCCGCCTTAGCTTTGAGATCGGCTGAAGCTTGGTTATGCACAATGACATACGTTTTTCCATCTTCAAGTGTACCCGTCAGTTCTAGTTTGTTCGTCGGCGCAACCGCTCCATTTGCATAGAGTTCAACAGAATACCCACTCAAGTCAAGTGTAGCGCCTGTCCCGTTGTACAGTTCAATCGCCTTATTGAATCCAGACCCTTCCACATACTCGGAAATCAGCAAATCGGATTCTTTTACAGCCGGTGATTCTACTGCATATACCGGAACAGCTGGTGCGACCAATCCCGCCACAAGCGTTGTTGCCATTAATGAGTTCAACCATTTCTTCCCCGTTCGACCGTGCATTGCCTCACACTCCTCGTTGGAATGAATTCGCTCAACAGAAGAATCCGACTATCTATTGGTAGAATTCTAGTTTCAATTTAAGCGTACCATTACACTGTAATAGCGACTATGCGTCTTTGTAGGAGTATTCATAGTTTTCAAGTGAGTGGGAAGTTCTATTTTTCAGAAAAAATAATTTAGGTATTTGGTCACACAAAAATACAGCCTTCGCGAAAGGCTGTTAGAGAGAAATAGAATTCAATCAACTTTTAGTTAGTTTACATGTGGATAGACTACTGTTTTATCCTCCTCGACAATCGGCATTGCTCCCCACTTCCCTAGTTCATGAGGAACCAACTCTCCTGTACCATCGCTTTTCGGAACAATATGAAATACCTCCCAATCATGAACCACAAGCCAGTTACTAATGATCAATCGATGGCAGCGTGCGGGATGTCTTTCCGAGCAGAAATACGCTGTACGTTTTTCAGAAGCAATATCAGTCAATTTCTTTACACCATCTTGATAGCAATTCGACAGTGTATAATCCGCGTAGTTGTGAAAGGATTGGTTTTGCCAGCCCTCATTTAACAAAGGAGAGACGAGTTGAGATGACTGTCGTCTGCCGCCAAGTTCTTCGATGTGTGTATAGTCGATTCCCGATTCAGGTAACCATTCGGCCATTTTATCTTTTGAGAACCATGGGAATTTCCGACTGCCTGGGAACGCCCGTACATCAACGAGTTTTTCAATCCTAGCTTGTTTCAAGAGACTAATAAATTCTTCTTTCGTGTGTGAATAGTGTCCGATCGTATAGATGTTCATACGTGTCATCCTTTATAAGCGTTTCTTATTCAACTGCCCTCGAGGAAGACAGTTGAAACCTTAAAGGAAGTTAAAATTACAGAATAGTTACCGGATAACTGGTATCTTTGCCCCTCTAGCCCAGTCTAAGATAAACGACTTCTGTCTCAAATTTAGGTTATCAGGTAAGTTATATGGCGCGAAGAAACGATGTTCCCTGCTTTCCTCACTTTCTTGAAGCAACTCTCCGGAAATTGAATGCGCAATAAAAATCACCTGGACACTATAGACTTGATCTCCATTGCTGTATTCGGCATAACAATCTTCACCTGAGTAGATTCCAAACAACTCCAGCTGACCGACAGACAATCCCGTTTCTTCAAGTGCTTCACGTTTTGCAGTCTCTTCAAACATTTCCCCTAGTTCCATCACTCCGCCTGGAATACACCAGCTGTCTTCATCAGTCCGGTGCTGCAATAAGAGCTGATCATTCTGAACAATCATCACCCCGCATCCGACCGTAAAGAGTGTTTCGTGTCCAATTAACATGCGCATATTTTGTATGTAATCCAATGATGCTCCTCCTTAGATGACCGTTGAGACTTCTTGATCATTTTGCTGACGGCATCATTCACCGTCTACAACATACTCCATCAGCCAGCAATCCCTATATTCCCCTTCGTGCCACTCGCGCTCGGGTAGCAATTTCACTTTTTGAAAACCACACTTTTCATAGCAATGAATCGCCCGTTCATTCCACGTTTGAGGATCCAACACGATACGACTTGCTTGTTTTTCCCGGATTACCCTCTCAATCGTTAAGATAACAAGCTCAGTTCCGATTCCTCTGTCCCAGTACTCAGGCTCGCCAATAAACTGATCCATGCCAAAGACGGCATCCTCCGAATCATTATATCCATAGATTTTCCTTTCTTCCATCCCAATCGGGTAATACTGAATGTAACCAATCGGGGTATCCTCGTGAATGACAATACATCTCGTTTCCTCCAGATTTCCATCAAAGAAGGACGCTTCCACTCTGCCCATAGTAAAAGGGTTATCACGCCCTTCGTAAAATCGAAGAACTTGTGGATCCGTCAGCCATTTCAATAGTCTATATTTGTCTTCTTCCATCAATTTGCGAAGCCCAATTGAATGCTTTTTCATCACGTTCCTTCTTTCCTGTAAATTGACGCATTAAAACGTAAACCTAGCCTTCTGTTAGCAGCAAATACTTCCACAATTCCCCATCCACTTCGACGAGTACATACATTCCACCTTCATTCGTTGAATAAAACATGGAACCAATAGGTAACTTTGTAGCCGTTCCATCTTGAAAGTCTTCCGGAATTTGGGCATTATAAAGTATTTCACCAAGCAGTTCATTCTTAGTGAGCTCCAACTCTTGAATCCACTCCACGTCTGCCTGGTAGACCGAACCTTGCCATTGCAAGATGTCCGCGTCCGGTTCTTGTCTTAACACTTCATCGGAGTCTGGGGGTTTGCTAGTTGGTTCAGTGATCGTTCCTGATTCCGAGGTACAGCTCGTCAAAACTAGCACACTCAGGATGATTCCATCTAAGAGAAGTCTCATCGTCATCTCCCCTTTATGTGAGTAGACTCAGATTAAAAATAAATGTTACAGATACCATTGATAAAAAAATCAAAGCAAGGGTCCTCTCTTCAATTATGCTTCCGTTTTCAACGTATAACGACACTTAGGATAAGCACTGCAGCCCGTAAATTTTCCAAACTTTCCATTGCGTTGAACGAGTTCACTCGCACAGCGAGGACAGCTGCCAACCGATTCTATTGAGTTCGTCAGATTTACTCGTTTTTTTAACCTTACCTGATTTAGTTCTTTGCTAGCATCCTTCTGCTGTTTTGACTTTGAATTAACCGATTGTCTTGGCTTCTGCTCCCTCTGTTTGATTTTTACAGAATGAAGATGTTCCTTCTTCACTTTCCGTTTTTCTTGTTTATCTGTCATCCTCAAATTTTCAAGCGAATGATTCATGTGATCGAGTTCTACTTCCGTAAACACGATTTCGTGATGGTTTTTAATGACACGATTCAGCTCATTGATATGAATAACATATGCAGTTTCAAATGGCTCCTTAAATTTGAAAGTAGCATCACTTGAAAAAGAAATTATCGATTGCACGTCCAATTCTTCCTTATGTAAGTAACCCTTTAGTGACTGGATATGTCCGTAATTTTGCCAAATCGGATTGTACAAACGTTCCTTGCGCTTATAAATCACTTGCGTCCAATTTTTCTGGTGTTCACTTCCGTATATCCAACCGCTATAATGCTTCGTCTCAATGACAAACACTCCGTAAGGCGATAACACGATGTGATCGACTTGTGTGTATCCGCCCTCCCCATCCGGTACATATATGTCTGAAAAAACACTATATTCAGCACCGAGTTTCGTAAGTTTTCGATTTACCAACCACTCACCTATCGCCCCTCGGATAGCCGGTCGTTTGATCCGATACACTCCACGCAAAAGCAGTAGACCGATCAATACATAAAATAGCGGTGACTTGGTGTACATCCATATACCAGTTAAAATTCCGTCAAAAAAACCAGACATAATAATCCCCTCTTTCTATTGCCAAAACAATTTTGTTCAAGAATTAAGATATTGTGATATTTTCCCATTAATTCAATCATAATGCTTTAGAAAAGAAAGTCCACAAAAAAATCGGACTAATGAATTATATTTTGTAACGACAAAGAATTTGCAAAAGTTTTGCATCTGTTCTATTTTAGTTCACACTTGAATGTTATAAACATCTAGGTGACCATTCTTGAAGCAATCATACGTCTTCTCTCGCTCTTTTTTGGACAACCTACTATTATGCTAAAAATAGTGATCCAAATTGTGAATGAGTACGTTAGCTTCTAAATAATAACTAACTGAACAAGGAGGGAACGAGATGAAAAAGGGGATGTATAATCGATTTTGGCGATGGCACTTTTTTGGTGCGTTGTTTATGGCACCACTTCTCATTACGCTGACGCTGAGCGGAATCGGATACTTGTTTTATAACAATGTAGAAAACGTCGCATACAAAGATCTCTTTTTTGGCAACAGTGAAGAAACGTATCAATTAACAATTGACGAAGGAATTTCTCTTGTAAAGCATGAGAATGAAGGATTTGAAGTAGCCAAAGTTATGATCATGGATGAACCTTATAATACGAGGATAACTTTGTCATCTGAATCTGGCGAAGAAAAGTATGTATTTTTAGATGAACATAATGAAATTGTTGGATCACAAAATTCAAAGTATACGTACGCTAACATTATGAGAAACATCCATAGTTCACTCTTTGTTGGTGGAACCGTCGTAAACTACTTAGTTGAATTAGCAGCATGCTGGGCAATCTTTTTATTATTTTCCGGACTTTATATGACATTCAAAAGTCGTGCGCTAAAGAAACCTAAGAAATCGACACCCCGTTTAAGACTTAAAAGGATCCATGCACTCATCGGGACAATCATTACGATTCCAATGATCATCCTCATTTTCACAGGACTTCCTTGGTCTGCGTTTATGGGGAACTTCATTTACACTGCATCACAGGAACATCCCTCCATCGGAACGCCGTTGCTCCAACAACAACCACCTACTTCCGATATGAGCGAAATTCCATGGGCAACTCGGAAAGAGGAAGCGCCGGAATCAGAAAAGCCTGATCCACACGCGAATCATGGAGGTCACGGTAAGATGCCTGGAATGGATATGGGGAATGATGGCATCCTAGTTGAAAAACTCTTGTGGAAAGCGAGAGACGCCGGAATCTCAAAACCGTATTCTATCGTATATCCTTTTTCTGAAGATGGAGTATTCACTGTATCTAAAGGAAGTAATACCGGCGTCACTGGATTAGACGTCAGCCCTGCCGAAGAAATGACTTCTTATTTCGACCAATACAGTGGAGATTTAATTTCCAAAGTCGGTTATGACGATTATGGGATTTTGGCAAAATGGTTTACGTGGGGAATTCCATTGCATGAAGGGCACTTGTTCGGATGGCCCAATAAAATCATTAACTTACTTGTTTGTCTCACATTTTTATCTCTAATTTTCTACGGATTTAAAATGTGGTTGTCGAGAAAACGGAATGGGAATCTTTCGTCTCCTCCTAAAGCAACAAGTGGCATTTCCATCGGGTTTATAGTGTTAATGGTGATTTTAGGAATCATCATGCCTCTATTTGGAATTTCGTTGATAGTTGTACTGGCGATTGAAGGGGTCTTGTACTTCATTAATAAAAAAGGAAATACTTCCAACTCGAACTGATTACATTAGGATTTAAAATAAAAAAGAGGAAGCCTCTCCACTTGGAGTCGCTTCCTCTTCTTGCGTAATGACTTCATAGTCTAATTGCACGCTTTTACAAACGCCTCAAACAGCTTCTTCGAAGGAGCATCTCCTGCACAAGCAGTGTTTTCAGGATGCCATTGAACGCCTATAGCAAACTTGTGCCTCTCACTCGCGATAGCTTCAATAACACCGTCGCTTGACGTACCACATACTATAAAGGGATCACCGACTACTTTAACCGCTTGGTGATGAAAGGAATTAACAAGAATACTTGATGTTTCGAAGATACTAGAAAGCTTAGTATCCTCCACTAATTTAACACGATGGGACAAGTGTTCCCTTCTCGCCTTCTGCACATGTTGAAGGACATCCCCATCGATTTGTGCGTGAATATCTTGATACATGGTGCCTCCTTGTGCGACATTCAATACTTGATGACCACGGCATATCCCTAAGATGGGTTTATCAGCTTGAAGAAAGGCACGAACTAACTCCATTTCGTTGTCATCCCGTCCTGGTGAGATTTCTCCAAGTTCTTTGATTGGTTCCTCGCCATAGAATAATGGATTAATGTCGAATCCACCTGACAGTAAAAGACCATCCAAGCGCTCTACCAACATCCCCACATCATTCTTCATTCCCGTTGCAAGCAACAGCGGAATACCTCCCGCTTCAGTGATGGATTGAACATAAGAATGATTGAGCATGTATTGATACTCCAAATCATGATGACATGTAATTCCAATCAAGGGATTCATTTTCAACCTCTCCTCTACCTTGGGCTTTGTCATTGAACAGAATTAGCGATCATTATTGCACCACGAATGAGACGATAGCAATGCAACCAATCTTCATTTTTAAAACTTACCGTTAGCGGATTTCTTCGTTCATATATCGGCAATATTTCAACCGCATCGGCATATCCTGTATTCAAAAATTCGATTTCTACTGTAAAAGGTCCTTCCATCCTAAAAGGTGTTTTACTGCGGACATCCTTCAACGACCGCTTTGTACCTTGCCGTATTAGCAACCGAGATTCCAATGGGCTTAGATTTAACGCTGCTGTTCGGGAAATCGATTCTTTTACGATTGCCGACTCAATTTCTGGAATAACTGCTCGTGCTTCATCCGCCAGTAAATTACAACCAGACACAAACACCGTCGGAACATGAAAATAGCCAGCGACTAACGCATTTAGTCCAAATTCACCCATATCGGTGGAATTGACTTTAATCGTTTTAATGACTCTGCCACTAAACGTATGATTAAGAACTCCATTTGTTCCAGCTCTTGTATGATAGCCAACGAAAAGTACCGCATCATATTCAGCTGTGAGACCCTCCACCATGGCAAGCTTTTTGGGGGATCCCATTAACAACCTTGCTTTACTATGTAACTCATCCGGGTAAATGTTGCGCATCGTTCCGTGTGAATCATTGACTACAATTTCATCTGCACCTGCTTCCAGTGCCCCTTCGATACACGCATTCACTTCTTCGGTCATAAGCTTACGTGCATAGTCGTGCTCTTTCCCATCACGCAACGTATGCTCTCCATGAACGACACCAGCCACGCCTTCAATATCCGCGGAAATGTAAACCTTCATGATCCACCTCTTATTCTTTCATGCCCATGAAATATTCCAGAAACGCTTCCCCTTTTTCTGAAATCCGTGTTCCTCCCCGCCCAATCCGAGCATGGATTAGTTGTTCATCCTGCATAATTTCGAGGCGTAACCGCAATTGTTGGTCAGACAGTTTTATTCCACGGAGAACCAATCGTTCCTTCACTTTTGCTCTACCTAAAAGTTCATACGATTCTTTTCCTTCTTTATATATAGACAAAATAAGAAGACTCTCATCTAGAAATCCATGGGTTTCAATTTTATTCTTAATCCGATCAATCTCACTTAAGCTAAGTGTGAAATGAGTTTCTTTCCGATTTTCAACAGTTACTATATCAACTTGTGTAGTTCCTGTTTCGTTCTTTTTTGTAGTTGACTTCCGTTTCAGCTCAACCGTAACTTGTGATTTGAAAAAGCGGTTCATCAGGACGATTTCAGAAATAGTTGTTTTAAGTTCTGACTCAACCTGTTCGATTGTTAAAAAGTCCAGTGTTCGTGGACCGATGTCTATTACATTTTTAAACGCCGCTGGGACCAGTTCCATCTCTCCAGGTGTAACAATCCAGTCGATATCCGAAGGAACTGCATTCATAGGATCATAGGTTTTATAGTGGTGCTCATAATAAATCTTTTTTAAAGAGGTAGCCGTTTCAACTGCATGTTCGACCGTATCATTGATAATCAGGATACGTTGCCCCAAGGGGAGCCCTGATAGTTTTTCTGTAGCAGCAATGTTCACTTCCCGATTTGCTACAATGACGGGACATGAAGCAGGGATGAATGAAGCTGTTATTCCTCGTAGGACTTCCTTCGATAACAGCACCAAATCACCCTCAGCTACCGTTTCCATTGTCAATTGCTGTAGTGTAATAGGATATAACTCCACTTGATCACCAAAAATATCAAATAGTTGATAGGCGACGATGGTTAAATATTCTTTTTGAATCGAGATGATATGAAGTTTTTTCATGTTAATTAATCTCAAGCTCCTCAACATAGTGGCATGCCACGTAATGTCCGGACTCTAGTTCTCGGAATTCCGGCACTTGAATTTTACACGTTTCTTGCGCAAATGGACAGCGCGTATGGAACGTACAGCCAGGCGGAGGGTTCGCCGGACTTGGAATATCGCCTTTTAAAATGATTCGTTCTCGCTTGACCGTAGGATCAGGTATTGGAACCGCGCTCAATAGAGCTTTCGTATAGGGATGTAATGGTTTACCAAAAAGTTCGTCGCGCGTAGCCAGTTCAACTAGTCGGCCTAAATACATCACTCCAACCCGATCGGAAATGTGCTCAACGACACTTAAATCGTGGGCGATGAAGACATATGTCAAACCAAATTCCTCTTGTAGATCCTTCATCAGATTCAGTACTTGAGATTGAATCGACACATCCAATGCAGAGACGGGTTCGTCGGCAATAATGAGTTTCGGATTCACGGCCAGTGCCCGTGCAATCCCGATGCGTTGACGCTGTCCTCCACTAAATTCATGGGGATATCGATCCGCATGGTATTTATTAAGCCCAACCACTTCTAGTAGCTCCGTAACACGCTGATTACGATTTCCCTTGTTAAAATTGTGCACAATGAGGGGTTCTTCAAGAATTTCTTTGATTGTTAGTCTAGGATTCAGGGATGCGTATGGGTCTTGAAAGACCATCTGGAATTCTTTACGTAACGGACGAATCTGATCATCAGTCATATCCGTGATATCTTGCCCTTCGAAAATTACTTTCCCTTCCGTGATATCGAGTAATTTCATAATCATTCGCCCCGTCGTAGACTTCCCACAGCCACTCTCACCGACGATACTCAGTGTTTCACCTTTGTTCACAGTAAATGAAACACCGTCTACCGCTTTAACGAATTCTTTCTTTCTACTGAAAAGTTTTGAAGGTATTGGAAAATATTTTTTAACGTTCTGAACTTCCAACAAGGTTTGGTTCATCTGTCGGCACCTCCTCATGCAACCAGCAGCGTACAGAATGATTATCCGTCAACTTATCAAATGACGGTTCTTTGTCCCAACAGACATCCATCGCATGTGGACATCTCGGAGCAAATTTGCAGCCCATCGGCATATGTGCTGGAATTGGAACATTTCCTGGAATCGAAGAAAGCCGTTCGACACGGTCACCGATTTTAGGAATAGACTCCAGCAGCCCTTGTGTGTAAGGGTGTTTCGGATTTGTGAAAATAGATACGACGTCGCTTTCTTCTACAGCCCTGCCACCATACATGACTACGACACGGTCACACATTTCAGCCACCACACCCAAGTCATGGGTGATCAGTAATATTGCTGTATCTGTCGTTGTTGTCAAACTCTTCATCAGCTCCAGAATCTGCGCCTGAATCGTTACATCCAATGCAGTCGTCGGTTCATCCGCAATGAGTACCTTCGGATTGCATGCCATCGCCATGGCAATCATCACACGCTGCCTCATTCCGCCTGAAAGCTGATGGGGAAATTCAAATACGATTTTTTCCGGTCTTGAAATTCCTACTGCTGTCAACATTTGAATGGATCGTTCGCGTGCCGCTTTTTTCGATAGTTTCATATGCAGAATGATCGATTCTTCCAATTGTCTCCCGATTTTATAAACAGGATTCAATGACGTCATCGGCTCCTGAAAGATCATCGCGATTTCATTTCCCCGGATTTTCCTCATTTCACGTTCGCTGATTTTAGTCAAATCCCGACCTTCGTAAAAAATTTCGCCACCTGCAATTTTTCCTGGGGTGTCTTTCAACAGTCTCATGACAGAAAGTGATGTGACGCTCTTTCCGCTTCCTGATTCACCTACAATGCCTAATGTCTCACCTTTGCCCACTTCAAACGATACACCATCCACCGCTTTAACAACCCCAGCATCGCTAGTAAAGTGTGTCTGCAGATTTCTCACCTGAAGAACCTTCTCTTCCATTCTATGCTCCTCCTTTCAACCTATTATTACTCTTTAATCTTAGGATCAAGTGCGTCTCTAAGGCCATCACCTAGCAAATTGAACGCTAGGACAGTTACGAAAATTGCAATCCCTGGAAATATCGTTACGTGAGGGGCAATATTCAAATAATCACGACCACCGCTCAACATCGCGCCCCATTCCGGTGAAGGCGGCTGTGCGCCAAGTCCAAGAAAGCTTAAACTTGCAGCAGTTAAAATTGCCGAACCGATTCTCATTGTGAAATAGACGATGATACTTGAAACGGTGCCAGGAAAAATGTGCTTCCAAATAATTCGTTTTGGTCTTGTGCCAATAGATTTCGTAGCTTCGATATATAGTGTAGATTTCACAGCGAGCGTTGAACTTCGGACAATACGTGCAAACATCGGTACACTGAAAATCGCGACAGCAATAATAACATTACCCAGGCCCGGCCCAAGAATAGCGATAATACCAATGGCCAGCAAAATTCCAGGAAATGCTAGCAGAACATCGCAAATCCGCATAATAATTGAGTCAATCCGTTTGCCATAATATCCGGCAACAATCCCGAGAAAAGTGCCACCGATTGCTCCGAGCAATACAGATGTCAGCCCCACATAAAGGGAAATCTGAGTTCCAGCTAGCACCCGGCTAAAAATATCCCTGCCATATGCATCTGTTCCTGCCCAGTGCTCGGCGGAAGGTCCAGACAACACGTTTTCATAATCCGGTTCCGTAATATCATATGGAGTTATGAATGGCCCTATAAATGCGAGCAAAATGAGTGCGACAACAAAGAAAAACGCGACAAACGCCAGTTTTTGCTTCTTGAACTTTCTCCAGAACTCAGAAAATGGTGTTTTAGATGGAATATTCTCTAAGGTCTGTTGATAGTAGGCTTCTTTGTTCGATAACTTGAGTTCTACCACAAAATCCCCTCCTATTCATAACGAATTTGCGGATTCAAAATTCCGTAGAGCAAGTCAACAACTAAGTTAATGAGGATAAATTCTAGCGCAAAAATCATCATTTCAGCTTGAATAACCGGATAATCCCGATACGCGACTGAATCGATTAATAGCTTGCCTAGACCCGGCCAACTAAAAACGGATTCAATAACAACTGATCCACCAAGTAGAAATCCAAACTGTAGCCCCGTCATTGTGACGACCGGAATCATTGCATTCCGTAATCCATGTCCCCATGTAATTCTTCGTTCGTTTAATCCCTTAGAACGACCTGTTCGAATATAATCTTCTTTCAAAACGTCCATTAGAGAGGACCTCGTGAAACGGGCAACAACTGCCGCCACTCCTGTCCCTAATGTGAATGCAGGCAAAATATAGCTTTTCCATGACTCCATACCACCGCTCGGAAGCCAGCCCAATGTAACCGCAAACAATTGAATGAGCATGAGTCCTAGCCAGAAGGATGGTAAAGACAATCCTGATACTGCTCCAAACATCCCTAAATAATCTTGCCACTTATTTCGCTTAGTCGCAGATACCACCCCGATGATCAGTCCTGCAACTACTGCCCATGACATACTCCATACTGTTAGCCAGAAGGTCGGCATGAAGCGTTCTCCTATTTCGTAGCTGACATCGCGATTGGTCTTCAATGACTTTCCGAAATCTCCTTGAAACAAGTTTTTCATGTACGTGACGTATTGTTCTGTGATCGGTTTATCAAGACCTAATTCTTTACGGACGAGTTCTACATCTTCAATGGTAGCATCCTCTCCTGCGACAAGCCTGGCAGGATCTCCAGGAATCATATGTACAAAAAGGAAGATAAAGATGGAAACCAATATGAGAATGGGTATGATCTGCAGCAATCGTTTTCCGAGAAATCGTAACATTCGTAAGCCCCCTTTAGATAAAGAAGGAGCGCTTTAAAACACAGCGCTCCTGTTTCCATCTCTTACTCAATTTCAGCTTCAGAAACACTTAACGAGCCATCAGGCAACAGATAAACACCCTTTAGATAGTTTTTCTTTCCTGCCAACGTGTTATCAGCTGATAAGAATACCCACGGTGCATCCTCCCAAAGTAGTTTTTGGACTTCCGCATACGCTTCTGCACGCTTATCTTCGTCCGCAGTCTGTAATCCTGCGCTGATCAATTTGTTCGCTTCATCATTGTCATAATAAGAAACGTTATAAGATTTTGGTGGGAATGCATCTGCTCCGCCTAACAATGGGCGAATTCCCCAGTCTGCATCTCCCGTGGATGGCGACCATCCTCCATAGTACAACTCAAGTTCAGCGTCATCAGCGTTTTGAACAGACCAGATTTTGTCCGACAATGTACCTGATTCCATTGGTACCACTTCAACTTCAATACCAACCGCTGCGAGCTGCTGTTGCAGGAATTCCATTGCTTTAACTGTGCTTGAGCTATTTCCACCCCACAGTTTCGCTTTCATCCCTTCCTTAACTCCCGCTTCCTTCAAGAGTTCTTTTGCTTTTTCAAGATTAAATTCATAAAGCTCTTGCTGTGAATAGAACTGTACGTCCGGTGCAATAACGGAGTCTAGTTTTTCTCCTTGACCGTTCATGACAACTTTGATGAATGCATCTTTATTAATCGCGTAATTCAAAGCTTGGCGAACTTTCACATCGTCATAAGGCTTTTTCATCGTATTCATCGCCATATAGCGGACAACAATGGATGGTTTGCTGTCGACTTCAATACCGTCCTTGCCATTTACTCCTTCCACTTGTTCAGTCGGCACTGGGTAGATGAAGTCCGCTTCTCCTGTTTGAAGCATCGCGATACGTGATCCGTTCTCTGAAACCGGTTTAAATGTAATAGAATCAACTTTTGGGAACCCTTCATTCCAATAATCATCATTCTTCACGATTTTCAATCCTTCACTAGGTTTCCATTCAACAAACTTGAATGGCCCTGTGCCGACAGGGTTTTTACCAACCTCGTCTCCAAACTCTTCAAGTGCTTTCGGGCTGTGGATCAAAGCTGCTGGATGCGCAAATGTATTGATCATTGCACCGAATGGTTCAGACAAAGTGAATTTCACTTCGTAGTCACTTATAACTTCCGTCGATTTGATCAATGCGAAAAGACTGTGACGCTTTAAGCCACTATCCGGATCAGCCAGTCGGTCGAAGTTCACTTTAACTGCCTCTGCATTAAAGTCAGTACCATCATGGAATTTCACATTTTCACGAAGCTTAAACGTGAACTCGGTTGCTTCATCATTCGCCTTATATTCTTCAGCAAGCAATGGAACAACTGTCATTTTCTCATCAAACCCTAGAAGACCTTCCATCATTGTTTTTTCAGCAGAGTTTGAAAGCGTATCATTCGTGTCATGTGGATCAAGTGTCGTAAAGTTATCCGCGACCGCGATCACTAAGTCTTTACCTTCTTTTGTCGCCTTTTTTCCATCGCCTTCTTTTTCTGCAGTCCCCTCTTTTGATCCAGAGTCGCTGCATCCTGCTAACACAAGCAACAAGACTAATACAAATGCCGATAGCCAACCGTAGGTCTTCTTCATCTTCTTCTCCCCTTTTTGTTAGACTCGATTATGATAAAATGCATGAAGCACTTTTCATCGTAAACACAGGTTTCAAGTGGCCGATTATTTCATCGCGAGCATTTTTCAGAGCGGGCTCATGGTAGGAAGCCAACTGTTTCAATTGTTCATCCGTCAGCAATTCCAGTTGTTTAAGTACTTCTACAGCCGCTGGATAAACCGCTCTACCATTCCCGTCTTCAATCTTAATCGCAATCCCTAATCCAGTTTCAATATCCCCTATACAATAGACGCCTTCTGCTCCGGCTTTCCCAAACATTCTCCCATCCATGACTTTCATGAAGTCGGTACAAAAACGATCCGTACCACCTACCATTTCAGGCTCAGCCATCATGGAGGAAGTCACCCTTTCAATCGCTTGCTTCCGTTTTTCAGGGAAGTTTTCTGGGTTCGCCATTTTTGCAAAGCTGAGTGCCAATCTTACAAGCGGGATTCCGTGTACAGGAACCCCACATCCATCGATACCAATTTCAATCTCTTCAACTGGGACTTCTGACAAGTCACTGATTACTTCAAGAATACGTTGCTGTACTGGATGTTCTAATTGGTAATAATCCTCTGTCGATTCATTCATATACTTGGCAGTTGTCAACATCCCGCTGTGTTTACCTGAGCAGTTATTGTAAACGGGTGTAATCGGGGTATTCGTTTTAATAACGTTTTCATATGCTTTAGCCCATCTTGGTGGATGTGTGCCACATTTCAGATCGGAGTCTTCGAGTTCCAGACGATTCAATATGTCTTTCACTCTGAATGTATGCTGTTCTTCACCGTTATGAGAAGCACAAGCAAGTGAAATATCGGCAGCTTGCAAATCGTAGTGATCTGCAGCTCCTGTTTCAATAATTGGAATAGCTTGAAGTGGTTTCATGGATGATCGTGCAAACGTTTGGCGATTCGGATCCCCACAACTGAAGACCAACTTCCCATTCGTATCGACCACTGCAATGTGTCCGGTATGTCCGCTTTCTATATATCCACCCCGCGACGCTTCTACTAATCGTTCAGCTATCACATTACCACTCTCCCACTATTCAATATTTTCTAATACTTTACATCATATTAGATCTCATTACAACATTATTTTGGAAATAAAAACTGTTTATTTAAAATATATGTTCCAACACGTTCTTTTAGGTTTTTTAATTCCATATATTTGAAAAACTTGGAGTGGAGCTTGTTGGAAACAAAAATAGCTAGCTACAGGATTTCTTTCCTGTAGCTAGCTATTCCATACTTCTCATTAATCGAGCTTCACTTTTAATACCTTCCCACTATTCGCATCCACTTTCACTTCATACTTCTGACCATCACGTGAGCGGATTTCGATTTCATAGATTACGGATCCGCCATCGTATTCCAATTCTGCTTTCACTACATGCCCGGGTACTTGTTGCAAGGCGATCATCATTGCCTCCTCGATAGAAATCATACGATATTGAGGATTTTGCCAATGATTTGCCCAATATGGATTCGGTTCTACCCAATTCTGATTTGTCAATCCATCTCCTCCAGTTCCCGTTCTCTATGACAGTGTATTCATAGTTGGGCAATGTGTGAGGAAGTTTGGATTACATATTCATTTTCGAATACACATAGACACCATAGATTGCCGGAATGAGTAGGGCAACTGCGAGACTAACGACAGCCGCAATTTTTGATTGTTGCGCAAGTCGCTGATCCTCCATTTTGAGATGTTGGAAAAAGGATAGTGTGAAATACAAACATGCGATAACGAATACAGCAGATAAGATATTCAACCAATTGACTGTACCAAACATGGCGATATTCTCCAAAGCACTCACTTCACTTTCTAATTATTTTCACACTGTTTTAAGACCGTACCATTTGCTGTTCAATGAAATCTTTTAATACTTGCACTCCGTTTACACAATCACTCAAGTCCGTCCACTCTTCCGGATTGTGGCTGATTCCTTTTTTACTTTGAACAAACAGCATAGCAGAAGGAATTTCTCTTCCCAACACCATGGCGTCATGTCCTGCACCACTGATCAGCTCCATCGGTTCAATCCCGAATTTAGTGATGGATTCTTTCATATCCGATAATAACTCTTCGTTTATCAACAGTGGTTGAACGGTTAATGTCTTTTGGCAAGTGACGTCAACATTGTGTGCTACTCCTGACTGTTCAGCTGCCTCTATAATAGCTTCCACTAAAGCGTCACGTTTGTCTTCGTGGACATCACGTATATCTACAGTCAGCTCGACTTTTTGAGGAATCACATTGATGCCATTCGGAAAGACATTCAGTTTACCAATCGTTGCTACTGCTGTTTCACTGAATCGGCTAGGTAAAGAAGAAACACTATGAATGAAGTGACTCGCTGCTACCATTGAATCCCTTCGATCATTCATCGGTGTGTTGCCTGCATGCCCTGCTTCCCCTTCGAACGTTACATTCATCCATACCGGCCCAGCAATCCCTTTGACAACTCCGACAGATAGATCATTTTTTTCCAAAATCTTACCTTGTTCTATATGTAATTCTACAAACAATTCGATATCACTCATCTTTCGCTTTGCATGCCAGACAGCTGAAAGTGAACTACCATACTCTTCGATTACGGTTTCAAATGACTTGCCATCTTTGTCTATTTTCAATTCCGTCTCTTGTTCAGTCAATTGTCCGACCATCGCATGACTTCCAGTTAGACCGGAACCAAATCTTGTACCTTCTTCGTCCGAAAAAATAACAACTTCATATGGTTTTCGGGGCAGATAACCTGTTTCTTTCCACGCTTCAACAACTTCTAACGCAGCAATTACTCCGAGAGGTCCGTCAAAGTTTCCGCCATTCGGTACACTATCCACATGCGAACCGGACATAATCGCCTTCCCATTTTCGGTTCCTTCTAATCGACCAATGACATTTCCTGCTCCATCTTCAATGACTCGCAAACCCGATTGTTCCATCCAAGACTTCACAACCTGTTTTGCCTGCTTTTCCTCAGAAGAGAACCCAGGTCGAGTCACTCCACCTTCTAATGATGCACCGATCTTCGATAACTCGCTCAGTCGTTCTGCAACTCTCCTGCCATCGACGCCACCACGTGAAAGGGATTGATCATATCCAGCAGTCAATTTTGTAAATAAGGTTTCTGATGCAGTCATCGATTTCACTCCTCTCATTACTTCTCTTGAATATGCATAATGTGTTGACTATACCACAAAATCGCTGCCATTTAAGATCGAATCTACAAGTTATTCTCTCATTTAACAAACTTGATTTTCTAGAAGAAGGCGATGGTTCAATCTTGAGTTTAGTGAATCTGAACTTATAATTCGCTGTGACTATTTTCCTGAACGGATTATTCCCTCTTGAAAACCTGAACTATTTTCAACAAAACCCATTACATTCAGTTCTATTTACCTATATATTGAAATAAGAGACGTACGATACTAAGTATATTCATACTTACTGAATATACTAGTAATGCTTACTCTTCTATATATAATCAAATCGAGTACTTAACACCTATACTAGTCTTAATGTACGTGTTAAAATGCTTAATAACGGAGTATTCAATATAATTTATTAGAACTAATAATAGTATCTAATTACTATAGCTACACAATTCATCTCGAAGAAGGTTAGGAGGAGATTCAAAGGATGTCAGACCCTCAATACATTATAGCGGCCAATAAAATGTGTGAAGAGGCAGGAATGAATTCAAATGAAATGTCCGCCCCAAAACATTTCTTAAGCGAGTCAGAATTTGAAGAGAAGAGAATGACGTATAGTGAAATCTTATCTGTCGTCAGTTTCTTTTCAAATAAATTGCTGAACTCCTTAAAAGGGACACCCATTCTAGTCGTCGTTTCAGATGAAAATGGATATCTACTTTCGTCTGAAGGTGATGAAACAATCAAAGCGATGAGTGACCAATTTGGTATTAAGCTTGGGGCACAATTCACACTGGAGGATACAGGTACAAATGTGGTGAGTCTGTCCTTGCAACAAATGCATCCTATCAGCATCATTGGAAAGCAACATTATCATTCACCTCTCTATGGAATCGCTTGTTATGGGACAGCTTTTCACAATAAAGAAGAGAATAATTTATTGGGTAGTATTTCAATCATGATGCCTATTGAATTTCAAAATCCGCTCTATCTTTCAATGCTTGTCCAAGTGGTAGATTCGATTGAACGTGAACTACTTCTTCGTAAGCAAAATCGTAAACTAAATATCTTAAACCAGATCATGCTTAAGAAAACGAGGAATGGAATTGTCATTACTGATGAAAACGGTATTACAACGGAATTTAATGAGTTCGCCGAAAAAATATCGAATAATAGTAGAGAATCTGTCATAGGTAGAAATATTTGTGATTCCTCGATCACAGGAGAGTATTTCAAAAAGGTTTTGCATGATGGAAAAACCTTTAACAATGAAGAAATCAAATTTAAAGATGATAACGGGATACAGGTAGTCTGCTTATTTGATGCTCAGCCTATTTTTGAAGAAGACAAAATGGTAGGGGCTTTCGGCCAGTTCAGAGATATCTCAAATCGATATAACACGCAAGAAAGATATAATTACTTAGCTTACCACGATGATTTAACTCTCCTTCCGAACAGAAGATATATTCAGAATGAAATGGAAGCAGTCATTGATGAAATCAATTCAGGTCAAAACCGCCAACTTGCTCTCCTTTTTATCGATTTGGATCGCTTTAAAGTCATTAACGACAACTTTGGTCATTCATACGGAGATGAGCTACTTCACAAGGTTAGTGAACGTTTGACGAGTTCCCTCGGAGAAAACGATACGCTCGCACGAATGGGCGGGGATGAATTCATTTTTCTACTAACTGACTTTGACAACCCGAGTTACGTGATACAAAAAGCAGAAGAGATTCTTAATCTTTTCAATGATCCTTTTCTTGTGAACAAAAAAGAATTACACACGACTGTCAGCATCGGGGTTGCAATTTATCCTGACCATCCCCTTTCCATGGAAAAGTTTTTGGTATATGCGGATAACGCTATGTATCAGGCAAAAGCTCAAGGTAAAAATCAATTCGTCATCCATACTAGCGACTTATCGGATGAAATGATTGCAGAATCCGTCCTTGAAATCGAATTACGCAATGCGCTTGAGAATGATGAATTCGTGTTGCATTATCAACCACAAATTCATAACATCACAGGAGATTTAATAGGATTTGAAGCGCTGATCCGCTGGCACCATCCCCGATTAGGAATGCTTGAACCTGGACGTTTCATCAGACTAGCTGAAGAAAATGGTCTCATCACTCAAATTGGTGAGTGGGTCATCAACGAAGCCTGTTTGCAAAACAAAAAGTGGCAAGATTCAGGAATGACACCTGTTAAAATTTCCGTAAACTTGTCGACTCAGCAATTTTTGACCCGTAATCTAATTTCCTATGTAGAGGAAGTACTGGAGCGTACAGAGCTTAATCCTAAGTATCTCGTTGTAGAAATCACTGAGAATATGGCGATGGAATACGAATATTCCATTTACGTTTTGAAAGAGCTAAAGAAATTAGGAATCGGTATTAGTATCGATGATTTCGGTACAGGATATAGTTCGCTAAACTATCTTAAGAATTTTCCGATCGATTACATTAAAATCGACAAATCGTTCGTCAGTGAACTGACGAATGACGAAAGTGATGCGATTATTGTGATTGCTACGATAACACTTGCGCACAATCTTCATAAAGAAGTGATTGCTGAGGGTGTTGAAACACAAGAACAGTTAGATTTTCTCAAAAAACACAACTGCGATATCATACAAGGCTATTTCTATAGCAAGCCACTGCCTGCTTCTGAAATCGAGAAAGTCTATTTGTTACATTAATTGGTATAGGGAGAGAGTGGAGTATGAAGAAGGTTGCATCAGTCTTAGTTGAAAATTTTAAACATTGGGGGATCCATCATGTTTTCGGCATTCCAGGGAAGGCCGTTTCCCCCATTCTTTTTGAACTCATAAGTTATGAAATGGAATTCGTACTTAGTAAACATGAAGGTGCAGCAGGATATGAAGCGTCAGGGTATTCGTTAATGATTGAAACGATTGGTGTTGCAGTAGGGACATCTGGCCCTGGCGGCACTAATTTACTTTCCGCTGCTGGACAAGCAAAAGCATCCAATATCCCTCTTTTACTCATAACAGGACATCCTTCGATGAAAGATACGGGGAAAGCGATGGGACAAGACTCAAGCATTTTCGGAACCGATCTGACAGATATGTTTCAATCGGTGACAAAATTCAGTGCCCGGGTGGAATGCGGGGATATGCTGAAGCCTTTCTTGGAGCATGCACTAGAGAAAGCGGTCTCTGGTGTTAAAGGACCAGTGCACTTGTCCATTCCGTTTGACATTTTGCTGGAAGAGATCGAACCATTTCTACTTGAATTCCCCACGTCCTATGAGCTGATTTCGCCGAAAACAAGTGAGGTAGCGGAACAACTGAGTAATGCGAAACGACCACTCCTTTTCCTTGGAAAAGGCGTTCATTCCAGCAAATCCTACGAAGAAGTCCAGCATCTCGCAGAGCATTGGAAGATCCCTGTGATTACGACGCCAGGTGGAAAAGGAACGTTCCCTTCTAATCACTCGCTTTCTCTAGGCGCTTTCGGATTAGGTGGAACGCCTGAAGCTTCGTCTTATCTCAGTGAAGGAGTCGATTTGCTTATCGTTATCGGTTCACAACTCAGCGACATGTCAATAGCCGGACTATCAGAAGCAATGTATCCAGAACGCATTCTTCACTTCGACTACAATCCAACATTCATAGGCAAATCAATTCCAGTACCTACCACTCCAATACTGGGGGATATCAAATCGAACTTGACTGCGATCTTGAAAGATATTCCCCAAACAGATCACGATTCTTTTCTATCGAAAATCGAGAAGAAGCCACTCGAAGAAAACACTACTGGAAAGCGCATGTCGGCTGTCCAAGTACTGAAAGCGATGCGGAATACACTATCAGAGGAGGCAATTGTTTTCGGGGATGATGGCAGCCATTCTTTCTATGGCATCCAACACTTTGACATCTACAAACCTGGCACTTTCTTCTTTGATGATATCTTTGGTGCCATGGGCAATGGAATCGGCTATGCTATTGGCGCAAAACTTGCAGCCCCTGAAAAGCTAATTGTCTGCTTAGTCGGAGACGGTTGTATGTTCATGCACGGAACGGAATTGTCCACTGCATATAACTACGATGCCCCGGTGCTATTCATCGTCGTTAATAACGGTCGATTGGATATGGTAGAAAAAGGAATGAGGAAAATGATTGGGACATCCATTGGAGGTATTTATGAAACCCCTCTTGACGTCACTAAATTCGCAGAATCGATGGGGCTAGAGGCGATTACTTGCCATAACCCAGTAGAAGTTTCCACTTCGATTCAAGAAGCACTCGCACGTATTCAAGAAACGAATAAACCTTTCGTCATAGAAGCATTAGTCGATGAACACGAAATACCACCAACGATGGGGAGACAATAATATGGATAACAATGAGCGCTACGAAAAAGGATCGTACGTAATGAACGAACTATTTTCTGAAGAGGTACAAACAGGTATGAGAAACATTCAAAAAATCTCACCTGATTTCTGGGACATGATTGTATCATCAGGTTTCGGAGATCTGTATGCTCGAAATACACTCACAATGGAACAACGCGAATACATCACACTTACAACACTTATTACTCAAGGCGCATTTGACCAGCTCGGGGTTCACATCCAAGCCGCCCTAAACATTGGGTTGACTCAAGAAGAAATCATTGAAATCATCATCCACTGCACTGGTTATGTCGGATTCCCGAAAGCCATTCAAGCTATGGGGATCGCTGGGGAGATTTTTAAGAATTATGAGTTGAAAAACACTAAAGTGTAAGTACCAAGTTTGAGCAATATTAAAAAGCGCCACGACCTCAAGGAGAATTTCTCTTGAGGTCGTGGCTTTTTCAACTAGCGTCGATTGTTAAAGTGTGAATGCATATCAAACGTCAAAGACCAACGCCAGCTTTCAACGTCTCCTCAAAAAACTCAACAATACGGCTATTCATCGAAATATGATTTCCTATTTTTTCTGTCTGATGTCCTTCATCTTCAAAAACAACTAGCTCCACGTCTTTTCCCATTTCTAACATTTGCTTAGTCAGTTGCTCTGCTTCGCTAACTGGGACTCTTGTGTCATTCTTTCCATGAAAGACCAGTAAAGGTGCTTGGATCTTATCCAAATGATTAAGTGGTGCAATTTCTTCAAAGTAGTCATCATCAACACCAAGTCTTCCATACTCATATTCCCTGATTTTCCTTCTCCATGGCCCAGTATTTTCTAAGAACGTTTTAAAGTGTGAAATCCCTACAATGTCTACCCCTGCTGCCCAAATTTCAGGATAATGCGTCAGCGCAGCAAGTACCATGAAACCACCATAGCTTCGACCCATAATCCCGATTCGATCTCGCTCGATTGATTTCGTTTGAACCAGATTTTCTACTAGACTTGCTAGATCCGCAACAGCATCCATTCGTTTACGCGCATCATCCAATTGAATATAGTTTCTACCGTATCCAGAACTTCCCCTTACGTTCGGAGCGACTACGGCAAAACCTTTGGAAACTAAGTATTGGATAACCGGATTAAAATCAGCCCGAATCTGGCTCTCGGGCCCACCGTGTACGTAAATAACTGTTGCTTTCGGCTTCTGTTCTCTCGCATAGTAAAAATACGGAACTTTCAAGCCATCAAAAGAGCTGAACTTACACACTTCAGGCTGTGTTAGTAAATGCTCGATTTCTTCACACTTTCCGAAATATGTTAAACGTTCACCTTTCTTTTCATGTAAATCATAACTCCAGATATCACCAGGCATCAATGGGCTCTTAACAGCGAATAGTAGCCGCTGATCATCCATCCATGAAATCGAATCAATGACCCCTTCCGGAATATTTTCCAAGACGATAACCTCATTTGTTAGTAAATCAATCCCCTTAAGAATCGACGTTCCTCCTGAATTCACATTAACAATCAATTTATCATCTGTAAGGGATAGCGAAATTTCTTCTAGATCCCACTCCAGATCCATAGACAGTTGCTCTAATTCACTGGGATTACTCACTTGAAAACGGTAAAGAGCTAACTTATCTCCATTCATATCAGAGAGCACATAACCTGTATTACCATCAGCCGAAATTACCAGCGATTGATATCTTGCCTGACTTTCACTTGAACCAATTTTGGTCATCATTTTAGTTTCCAAATCGACAATCATCAATGATTTAAAGATATTTGTTTCTTGAATGGAAATGACTATTTTATTTTCGTCATCTTTCAGCCAACAAACAGGTGTGCACTTTCCATTAAATCGCAAAACGAGTTCTTCTTTCCTTGTTGATAAATCCAATACATAAATATCAAAGTAACCAATATTCCGTCTATTACTGGCATACATAATCTTACGCTCATCGGATTTCCAGCCACCAAAATTATGAAAATGCTCCGGTGAAAGAACAAGAGCTTCATAACCTCCATCTTCCTTCATTAAATAAAACTGCTGCTTTTCATTCCCTCTATTGTCCATTCCCACAATCATTTGTTTCCCAGAAGGAGAATGATAGACCGACATGACCCGATCCTCAAACTGACCGAGTAATTGTACGTCATCATCAGCACCTGTCCATAGATATGCTTGAGGAGCTCCCGTTTTTTTGCTGATAAAAGTAAATTTATCTGTATCAGGAATTACGGCAGGACTATAACCACTTACAACATTTAGATAGACCGATAGTTTGTCTTCCAATATTACACCCCTTTTTCGATTTGCCTGTCTGTCAGTTAATAATACCTAACTGGATGGGTTCTTGCATGTGTAACAAACTGACGAACAAAATTCGAAATGTTAAAGTGAAAGGATTTGCGTGCATTTAAAATTCCGACTCGCTAAATAGCTGTGCCTTTCAAAATGTGCTGAAACTCTTACGCATCCAACTAAAAACGGCTGATTCATGTAAAAAAAATGGACACCAGAAAGGAAAGTGTATAAAAAATTTAAAAAACAGATTTCCCTAAAAAGGAAATCCGTCACATTTTAACTCTTTATCTAGATGGGAAGATGATACATACACTTGTAAACTAAAGGTTCAGACACAATTTAATATGCCATACGAATGAATTACAAATTTTCCTACTCAACTATGAATAGCATGTTACAAAATAATTAATTCTTTAGGTGAATGAGTGATGATTTCAACGCCGTCTGTCGTTATGATGACATCATCTTCAATCCGTACACCGCCAAGTCCTGGAATATATATTCCTGGCTCTACAGTTAACACCATATTTTCTTCTAATATGTCCTCACTAACTGTTGACATGAAAATATTTTCATGAATATCCAAACCAATTCCATGTCCAACGCCATGTCCGTAGTTATCTCCATAGCCTTTTTCCTTGATAAAGTCTCGCGTATAGCCATCTACTTCTTTTCCCATAATGCCCGCTTTCATATTGTCCAGTGCTCTTTGAAGGGATTCATGAACAATTTGATAGACTTCTTTCAGCTTTTCAGGAGGCTCACCCACTGCAACTGTTCTTGTCATGTCTGAACGATAGCCCATATAATAGGCGCCGAAATCGAGTGTGATCATGTCCCCCGCTTCAATAACTTTTTCAGACGCTACACCATGTGGTAAGGCCGAACGTTGACCAGAGGCGATAATCATATCGAAAGCCGCCCCTGAAGCTCCATTTTTCCGCATATGGAAGTCCAATTCATTTGCAATCTCAATTTCTTTTACACCAGGTTTAATGAAATTTAAGATATGTGTAAATGCGTTGTCTGAAATCACAGCCGCTTTTTTAATAAGTTCAATCTCTTTCGCCGTCTTAATCATGCGCAAATCCTCTACAGAATTTGCTAATGGATGTAATTTTGCGGATATCTTGTTTGTCATTTGTTGATACACATAATATGTAACATGATGTTGCTCAAAACCTACTGCTTGGATGGATTCCGCATCAAGTAACTGTTGGATTGTTTCATATAAATATTTCCGATCAATTTCCCTAACTTCAAAGTCTTCACTTTGATCCACTGCTTGTTGAGTATATCGGAAATCCACAAGCAAAAAAGCGTTCGTTTGTGTTACAACCACTGTACCCGCACTACCTGTAAAGCCTGTTAAGTAGCGACGATTTTGATCGTTCGTTACGATGATTGCATCCAATTGTTTTGTTCGTAAGGTGGTGCGTAAATGATCCAATTTTGACATAGTAATATTCCTCCCCTTCTAAAAATATCTTGCAACATTTATGCCAATAATTCAAATTTAATTGTTTGTCACTTCAAACTGGAGAAAGAAATCTAATTCATGATTTATTCATATCCAAACTACAAATTACGTTTCTTGAAAACTAGCTGTACATATTGGAGTTTTCGATGTGCGCCTTGTTCTTTTATGTAATTACAGAAGAAATGTTGAATATAAATAGAAGAAAAGTACGTTTTGAGGAAGACTTCTCTCTTGGTCATGTTCAGTTAGGTGCAGTTCTTCCCAGAGTGCTTTCATTTTGGCGTTTGATGTTAAGCGAATGATGTAAAACTCCGATTCTACCTCACGTAAATCGTACAATCCAGGCACCTCAAGGCCACTCTCTCTAAGAATAAGTTGGTATTCTAGTTAAGGCGATGAAACCTTCATCGTGTAACTGCAGGCGCTCAGTGATTTTATCCGCTAAACCGTTTTTTTATTAAACTCACGGATTAGCAATTTACCTGAATGGGAAGAAAGGGCACCTTCATCCGTAAAAAATTTACTTGACGATTGAAATGCAGGGTATTTTGCAATAAAGTAGCCGTTTGAATAATCCTTTCTATGGTTGTTGTTTAGTCGCAATAACCTTAACCGAATTGGATTCTTTTTTCATATATTTATAAAAAAAGAGAATCCCACAAAAAAGATGATATCTCAGCTTTTCCGTGGGATTTTGTATGGGTTGATGAATAACCTAGGTTCCAGTAAAAAGTTTTACAGAATAACTAATTCCTTCGTAGACGGTGACAATACTTCACAGCCTTCTTCTGTGATCAGCAGCATGTCTTCAATACGGGCTCCACCTACTTCGGGTAGATAGATACCCGGTTCAATCGTAATAACCATGCCTGGCAACAGAATTTTTTCAGAGTCCACGGAGAATAGTGGCTTCTCGTGTACTTCAAGTCCGATACCGTGACCCGTACCTGTTCCTGAAAGTTGATTATAGCCGGTTTCAATTAAGACATCCCGCATATATTTGTCGACTTCCCGATCTGTCAATCCTGGTTTAATATTCATTGCACAGTTAGTGAATGATCGAAGAACGACTTGCTGTACTTCCAGCATTTTGTCGCTCGGCTGACCAATAGATACAACTCGGGAAATATCGGACCAATAGCCATTGTAGTTTGTCCCGAAATCGATTGTAATCATATCACCTTTTTCAATGACTTTGTCACTTGCACGCCCATGTGGAAGGGATGCTCGTTTTCCGGATGCTACAATCGGACTAAAAGTTGAAGTAACTCCACCTTGATTCTTAATAAAGCTTTCTAATTCCCCGGCGACTTCCAACTCCGTCATACCTGGACGGATGAAGTCTAATACATGCACGAAGGCTCCATCTGTAATTTTGGTAGATGTGCGAATGTTTTCGATTTCTTCTTGAGACTTAACCATCCTTAGGTTTTCTACCACGTCATAAGTTGAAATCATTTCACAATTGGTTAGTGCATCCAATTTGGAGTAGTTCCCGAAGTTTAGATGCTGTTGTTCAATCCCAAGTCGGTTTATACCCATTCTATTAATTTGCTTTGCTACTTCATCGTAAATTTTATGCTTATGGCCTGTGTGCTCTGAATGTAAAACCACGTGTAAACCCGTCTGATTTTTTGCTTGTTCAAAATAGCGATAATCAGTTATGAGAATAACTTCGTCTTTCGTGATAAGTAAAACTCCGTTACTTCCTGTAAAACCTGTTACATATCTTCGGTTCCAGTCGCCATTAATCATTAACCCATCAATCTTTAATTCCTCAAGTTGGTTTTGAAGTTTCGCAATTCTACTCATTCTTTCCCCTCCATTGTCAGGATAAATACTGTTGTGTTTCATTTTCACTCATTACAAGAGATATACTGGAAAAACTGTCGTAACAATGATAATTGAGATTCCAACGAATAGGATAGCTCGTGAAATTGTAGCATTTTCGGCTGTAGATGTTGCAAACTCATTTTCATCATTCACTTCGGATACGTACTTCTCTACTTTCGAAGAGGTCTTCAAGAACTTTTTAAAGCTATAAAAGAAGAAGTCGAATATTCCTTTTTCCAGCAATAAAAGTACCCCACCCACCATGAATACCACTAATCCCAGGAGAAAAAAGACATCCCAAAATGCAGTACTTACATCTAGTAATAAGAATGCCAGCGCTATCAAACAAATAATACTAATAGTAATGACCGATTTTTTCCCCATCATATACAGTCCTTATTGAAAAATTATTAAACCAAAAGAGATGTATCTTCTGATTTACTTCTATACGAATCGAGCTCGTCTTCAGTACACGCAACCCAGTGCCCATCAGTTATTTCCCTGAGTTTACAATCTTCAGATTCGATGGCCCATTCACCTTTAGGTATTCTAATTCTTTTCTTCTCAACTTCAGGGTCCGGAACAGGTATGGCTGACAACAATGATTTAGTGTATGGATGTAACGGATTGTCATATAACTCATCACTATCAGCCACTTCAACAAGTTTCCCCTGATACATAACACCAACCCGATCACTAATATACTTCACCATTGATAAATCATGGGCGATAAATAAATACGTCAAGTTCTTCTCTTTCTGAAGTTTCTTCAGTAAGTTTGTAATTTGAGCTTGAATTGAAACATCTAGTGCTGAGATTGGCTCATCCGCAATGATAAATTTCGGATCTACAGCAAGTGCTCGTGCGATACCTATACGCTGTCTTTGACCTCCACTAAACTCATGTGGGTATCGATTGGCATGTTCTTCAGCAAGGCCGACTGTTTTTAATAATTCATACACCTTTTCCATTCGATTGGCTTTTGATGTATATAAACCGTGGATATCCATTCCCTCAGCTATAATGTCAGCTACCGTCCACCGTGGATTTAGTGAGGAATAGGGGTCTTGAAAAATCATTTGAATATCTTTGTTTAAGTTCAACACATTTTTTTTATGAATATCAACACCTTTGAAATAGACCTCACCAGATGTCGCATCATATAAACGAACTAAAGTCCTTCCCGTTGTTGACTTTCCACATCCTGACTCTCCCACAAGACCAAATGTCTCTCCTTCGTATATATCAAAAGAAACACCATCGACAGCTTTAATAACTGAATTTTTACCACTCTTAAAGTGCTGCTTCAGCTCTTTAACTTCCAGTAACTTTTCTTTTCCGATTTCTTTTTTTGGCATTTGATCGCTGATAGCTATTTTCACTCGTTGCTTTCCTTTTATTTCTTTTGTAACTTTGGATGCTTTTTCATGCAATAGCCAAGTCGCGGCAGAATGCGTTTCAGTTACTTTAAACATCGGTGGATCATGTAAAAAATCTATTTTAAGTGCATGTTCGTTTCGTAAAGAAAACGCATCACCGGGCGGTGGATATAACAAATTAGGTGGAGATCCTGGAATAGTTTTCAATTCTTCTTGATCAATCGTTAAGTCAGGCATCGCAGCCAATAATCCTTTTGTATACGGATGTTGTGGATTATAGAAAACCTCGTCCGTCTTCCCGATTTCTACTACTTTCCCTGCATACATAACCGCTACCCGATCAGCTATATTTGCAACAACACCTAAATCATGCGTAATAAAAATAATAGATGTATCCATTTTCTTTTGGATATCTTTTAACAGTTCAAGAACCTGAGCCTGAACTGTTACATCAAGAGCTGTTGTCGGTTCGTCCGCTATTAATATGGCAGGGTTGCAGGCTAATGCCATAGCAATGACTACACGCTGTTGCATTCCACCAGAAAATTGATGAGGATACTGTTTCACGCGGTCCGCAGCATTTGTAATTCCTACTAATTCCAACAAAGAAACTACTTTTTTCTCCGCTTCTTTTTTCGTTATTTTTTGGTGGACGAGAATGCCCTCCATAATTTGATTGTTAATCGTCATTGTCGGGTTCAGTGAGGTCATGGGATCTTGAAATATTATTGATATTTCAGATCCTCTGAGTTCTCTTAATTCTTTGTTCGAAATTTTAGTGATGTCACGATTTTGGTACTTAATTGTCCCTTTGACAACCCGTCCTGAAGGTTTTGGTATTAAACCCATGATACTTTTTGACATAACCGACTTTCCTGATCCTGATTCACCAACAATGGCTAACGTTTCACCTTTGTATAAATCGAATGTAACTCCTCTGACAGCACGCACTTCCCCATCGTACGTGTCAAAAGAGATATGTAAATCATCAACGGATAAGATTCTTTCCATCTTTATTCACCTCTATTTCTTCATTTTCGGATCAAACGAATCCCGAAGACCATCACCAAGCAAGTTGAAACTGATCATAATTAAACTGATAATGACAGAAGAAAACATGAGCATATGGGGATATATCTTCAACATTTTAAAACCATCATTTACAATCATTCCAAGTGAAGCGATTGGTGGTTGAAGTCCCAACCCGATAAAACTTAGAAAAGCTTCAGTGAAAATCGCAGACGGAATTGTAAACATTGTTGTAATAATAATTGGTCCCAATGAGTTAGGTATAAGATGGCCCCAAATGAGGTTTTTATCTTTAGCACCCAATGTTAGTGAAGCTAAAACGAATTCCTGGCCCTTCAATTTCAAGACCTGACCTCGTACGATTCTAGCCATACTTACCCACCCTGTAATTACCATTGCCAAAGTGATCGAAAGAATTCCCGGCTTTAATATCAAAATCAAGAGGATGACGACAATTAGGTTTGGAATCCCCATCAGCACTTCGATAATCCGCTGCATTACATTGTCAATACGACCTCCATAATATGCAGAAATACTACCGTAAGCTACACCAATCACCAAATCTAATGTAGCCGCTAAAAACGCGATGTATAGTGAAATTCTTGTACCTTGCCATATCCGAGTCCATAAATCTCTTCCTAGATCATCCGTACCGAACCAATAGTATTCAGTCACTTCTTTTGCAGCGTATTGATCGGTCCCGCGGATATCAACACCACTTAATCCTAGTAAAGGTAAATTCTCCAATACAGGTACCTTCGGCGGTAAATTCGTTCTCGTTAGGTCTTGTTCATCAAAGCCGTGTGAATTCATATACGGTCCGAAAGCCGCAAGAAACATAATCAAAACAATGAGGATCAATCCCGTAAATGCGCCTTTATTCTTTCTTAAACGAATCCAAGAATCTTTCAAAAAAGTGGATGATGGGCGATTCATAATTTTCTTCTCTTCGAACTCTTTCCCTGACTCTTCAAATAGGTCATCTGTTAATTCAAATTCATTTACCTTCACGACGCCCACCTCCTGAAAGACGAATTCTCGGATCTACCACGCCATACAAAAGATCCACAATTAATATGACAATGATAAATAACAAGCTATAAAATAATGTCACGCCCATAATAACCGGATAGTCATTTGTTAAAATAGATTTGACGAATTGTTCCCCTAGGCCAGGTACACTAAATATCTTTTCAACTACTAATGTTCCAGTCATTAATGACACGGTTAAAGGCCCTAAAATCGTTATTATCGGGATCATCGCATTACGTAAACCATGTTTCAGAATTACCGTATATTCCTTAATTCCTTTTGCTCTTGCAGTTGTAATGTATTCATTGCCCAGTACATCCAGCATTTCTGTTCTCATAAATCGAGCCATAGTAGCAACTACAAATGCTGCAAGCGCAATCGTTGGGAGGATCGAGTATTCAAAACCTTCCCAGAACGCAACTGGTAACCATCCGAGTCTTACACCTACCCAGTATTGGAGAAGACCTGCCAATACAAAGTTCGGTATCGATAATCCAAGGACAGCTACAACCATGGCTCCATAATCAATGAATGTGTTGTGCCTCAAAGCAGCTATAATTCCTAAGAAAAGACCTATAATCATCCCTGCTATTAAGGATTGTGCACCTAATATTGCCGAGACACCTATTCGCTCACCAATAATACTACTGACAGATCTACCATCAAATTGAAAAGACACTCCAAAATCGCCTTTCGTAATATTCCCGAGGTATTTAAAATATTGAACAGACAATGGTTCATTTAATCCGTATCGTTCATTTAATACCTCTTTTTGAGTTGATGATAATCGTTCGTCATTAAAGGGAGATCCCGGTAGCGTCTGCATTAAGAAAAATGTAAACGTCGCAATGATTAGAAAGGTGAACAACATATACCCAACTCTGCTAGCAATATATTTTTTCATACAAGTCACCACCTATAACTTTATGAACTAACCTGCCGTATCTCTTCAAATCAACCTTCTTTTTGAAGAGATACGATGTGCAGATTGTATAAAACAATTAGTTGCCTATTGTTACCCATTGGTAAGAATACGTAGAATTCGCATGTGCAGTGAATCCTTTTACGTTAGGCTTAATGAGTCGTGCAGATCCTGCTTGGTACATAGGAGAGATTGCCGCTTCATCTCCGATTAGAATTTTTTCGGCTTCCTGTAGTTCAGCAAAACGTTTGTCAATATCCGTAAAGTCGACCATTGCCTTTTTCACGTTTTTGTCAAATTGATCATTTTTAAATTCCTGCCAATTATACGCACCGTCTGAAAGGAATACCGAGAGGAACTCTACCGGATCCGCGATATCATTTCTCCAACCTGAATAAGACAAGTCATAATTCAAATCATCTTCCAATGCTAACTTCTGTTTGTTCGGCTGCTGATTGATTGTAATGCTTAAGCCCGGCAGATTTTTCTCCAATTGGTTTTTCATATACTCTGCTACAGACTTCCTTTGACCGTCATCATAGCTTAGTAGATCCAGGTTAATTTCTTTCACACCAAGTTCTTTGAGACCTTTATTCCAAAGTTCTTTTGCTTCTTCAGGAGTTCCTTTGTTCAAATCACCATAGCGATCTCTGAACTTTTCACCCTCCGGTGATTGTACAAATCCGGGGAATACTAACCAGTAAGCAGCTTTTGATCCATTCTTCAAGATAGATTCTGCAGCTTGCTCTTTATCCCATCCCATATCGATGGCCTTCCGGATATTCGTATTACTTAAGAATTCATTTTTCTGATTCATCCTTAAGAAGTAAACTTCAGATTTTAGTGAAGTCGTATATTCCTCGTGATCTTTGTATACATCTACAAATTCCGATGAAAGATTCGCAACATCGATTGTGTCTGTTTCATATAGATTAACTTCAGTCGAAGTGTCTTTTGCCACTTTGAAATTGATTTCATCAACTTTCACATTCTCGGCATCCCAATAGTCTGAGTTCTTTTTTAACGTCCACTTTTGGTCATGATCCCATGAATCTAATGTAAATGGGCCATTGAATACGAGATTTTCTGGTTCGAGCGCGTATTTATCTTGTTGCTCTTCAGAGAACTTTTCGTTTTGTGGATAGAAAACTGGATTTGCAAGAAGTTCAGTGAAGTAAGGTACGTCATTTTCCAGTTCTACTTCTAATGTGAAATCGCCCGTAGCCGTTACACCAAGTTCATCAACTCTGCCATACAGTTCATGGTCAGGATCTTGAATGTTCGCAGCGCCTTTCACTGATTCCATCAGGTAAGCGTGAGGAGAGATTGAATCTGGATGTAATGCTTTTTTCCAAGCATAGATAAAGTCTGTTGCTTTAGTTGGGTCACCATTGCTCCATAACGCGTTTTCTTTTAAGTGAAACGTATATGTCAATCCATCCTCACTTACGTCATAGGTATCTACGAGACCTTCAGTAACTTTATCATCCGCATCTATTCTGAAGAGGCCTTCGAAAACGTTCTGTATCATTGTTTGAGATAGTCCATCCATAGCGCCATTCGTTTTCAATGTTGGAATTTCTCCCGCAACCGCCAAATGAAGTACACTCTTCCCTACTTTTTCATCGGTAATAGAGTCGCCATCTTTCTCGGTTTCTTGAACGTTTTCTCCCCCATAACACCCAGCCAATAATACTAGACTTGTGAAAATCATCATGAAGAACCATAGGGATTTCTTTCTCATCTTTTTCTCCTCCTAATAATGGTGTCTATACTTTCATGCATGTTTAAATTACTTTACAGGTAACTGAATAGAAATCAGTTTACTGTCCAATTATTTTGAATATTCAAGACCGAAAAATTTAATAGCAAATCTTATTTACACTTATTTTCTTTGTAGACTAAATGAACGGCTTCTAGTTCTAATTATTCTATCTTTTAATTTTGGTATTCTACCTTTAAAACTTGATTACTAATCATATTGATTAAAAATGAACTACGGTAATATCTCTACAAATTATGACTAGTTAACTTTTCACTTCCCCTCTTTTCATAAAATTCGTTATCACTTCTCTGAGTACATAAGTAGTATTGCAATTTCTATGCCAATTCACTATCATCCAATCTAAATATTCAAATTTATGGTCGAAGTTTAAATACGCCCATGTTATAATAAACTCTATATTCAAAAGAGTTCATACAATGTTTTTTAGCTTTAATAGACCACTTACATGATGACAATAAGAATTTATTAGTACATTCTTTCATAACATTGAATTTAAGACGCAACTAACATTGCCTACATATCTATACTTTTAAAAAGATTATTGTAAACAAGGTAATCACTCTAAAAAGTTTTACACAAGGGGGAATAGACATGGAGCTAGGACTTCAACAACGGCAGGAACTTAATTTATTGATGACTGTCGAGTTAAGGAAAGCTATAGAACTACTACAATACTCCACCTATGAACTCGAACAGTATATCCGTGAGCAAGAATTGGAAAACCCACTGATTCAATTGAAGGAAAAAGAAGAGAGACCTGTCTATGAGGAACGTTTGCATCGTCGATCTGCCTCATTTGGGAGTTCGGAAATGCCATTGGATGCAGTACAATGCGTGGAGGAAAACAAGCGGGAGGAATTACTGAAACAGGCAAAGCTAATGTATCCTGACGCCCCAACGCAAAGTTTGTTAAAGTATCTAGTCTACAATCTGGACGATAATGGATTTTTACAACTTAACGAACACACTTCGACTGCCGGTTTAGCGTTCAACGAAGATTGTATCGAAAAAGGAATCCATCTCCTTCAGGAATTAGGTCCGATCGGGATAGGTGCCAGAGATTTAAAAGAGTGTCTACTCCTGCAAATCATATACAATTATCCAGAAAACAGATCAGCTGCCTATTTAGTGGAGCATCATTTAAACCTGATTGCCGATCGTAAATGGAACGAAATCGCTTCAAAGATGAACATCAGCATGAACGAAGTGAAAAATCTTTTCGATTTCATCCAAACTCTCAATCCAAGACCGTGCTCATTTATGTCAGATGATTCGACGAAGTACTTAACGCCTGACATCATCGTCGAGGTGAGCGTAGAGGGATTCACATTCCACTTGAATGATGGCTATTTACCAGGAATTCATATGAATAGCAACTATTCACAGTATCTTCACGCGAAAAATGATGCATCTAAATATATCCAAACACAATATAAGAATTATCAGTGGCTCCTTAGTAGCATTGAGCAACGTCGAAATACAATCATTAAAATCGTGCATGTCCTCTTGGAGAAACAGGAGGATTTCTTTAAAAATGGATTCCAATCCCTGAAACCACTTACACTCAAAGAAGTCGCCGATGTTATTGAGATGCATGAGTCCACCGTTAGTCGGGCAACTACGAACAAAGTGATCCAAACGCCCTTCGGCTCCTTTGACCTTCGATTACTTTTTACTTCAAAACTGGAAACGTCAGACGGAAATTCCGTCTCCCAAACAAAGGTAAAAAAACTGTTGGAGAGTTTCATCGCACAAGAGAATAAGTTCAAACCGTATTCTGATCAAAAAATAGCGGAGTATTTCAGTACTGAAAAAGGCATTACGATTTCTAGGAGAACTATTAGTAAGTATCGGGAAGAGCTACGAATCCCCTCTTCCAACAGGCGCAAGGAAATTCAAGTATTATAACTATGAAAAATAGGAAGAAGGGGAATGTAGATATCCCCTTCCTCCTATTTTTTAACCTACTTTAGTTTTTCTACTAAAAAGTGACCAAACCAGTATCTGTTATAACCGATAATTGCCCCACTTAATAAGATCATATACATTCCAGAGGGCTTTTCTAGAGCATAGAACAATGCTGAAAGAATGACAGTCGCAAAAACAAGAGAACTTAAGATTTTGAGAATCGGTGATACAGTTTGTCTAAAAGTTATAGAGATTACTTTTTCACCGATCCACATTAGTAGTGATGTCGCCATGATAGCGCTTACCATTAGTACCAAAAAATAAGTTAACCCCATAGTTTAGCTCCTTTTTGGAAAGACATTCATTTCTCTTATTATATACTAAACACCGACTCTGTTTCCGTTCAATTCAGAAAAAACAAATTAATATTTCATATAAAAAAATGGTCTCGGATATTAAACCCAGACCATTTAGATTTGCATGAAATCATTGTTTAATATTTACAAATACACTCTTCACTTCAGTATAGTTTGCCAATCCATACTCTCCACCCATTTCTCGACCTATTCCGGATTGTTTGTAACCTCCGAACGGCATCGTTTCAATCTCGATGCCGAAGTCGTTGATCCAGACAGTTCCTGCTTTTAATTTTTTGGCTACGTAATGTCCTGTTTTGATATTTTCAGTCCATACACTTGCAGCTAAGCCGTAGATACTGTCATTTGCACGTTGGATTACTTCTTCTACTGTGTCAAAAACAAATACGGATAGAACAGGTCCGAAGATTTCCTCACGTGCGATCGTCATGTTATCTTCCACATCCACAAATATTGTTGGTTGCACATAGTAGCCTTGATCGAATGCTTTGCTACCTCCCGCGACAAGACGAGCACCTTCACTTTTCCCTTTTTCGATGAAATCTAGAACCGTTTGTTGCTGTTTTGCTGAAACGAGTGGTCCCATTTCAGTTTCCGGATCCATGCCTGGCCCTAGTTTCAATGCATTTGCACGTTCTACCAATCCATTTACTACTTCTTCATGAAGGGAGCGATGGACGTAGACGCGCGTACAGGCGCTACAGTTTTGTCCGTGGTTATACATCGTTCCATTGAATGCACCTACAATTGCTTCCTCAAGATTGGCATCTTCCAAAATGATACTTGGTGACTTCCCACCAAGTTCAAGTGTGACACCTTTAAGCTGATCTGCAGCTTTTTGCATAATCCCTTTTCCGACAGCTGTTGAACCAGTAAACGCAACTTTATCTACATCTTTATGAGTGACAATGGCATCTCCTGCTACTCTTCCTGCTCCCGGTACAACATTGACGACTCCGTCAGGGAATCCAGCATCTTTGAATAATTTTGCCACATAAAGAAGAGATAGTGGTGTTTCGCTCGCAGGCTTAATAACAACAGTACAGCCTACCGCAAGTGCGGAGCCTAACTTCCACGCAGCCATTGCTAGCGGGAAATTCCAAGGAATAATTTGGCCGACTACGCCGACAGCTTCGTGGACAGTGTAATTCAAATAATCATTGGAAACTGGGATTGTTTGCCCTACCATTTTTGTCGCCCAGCCCGAGTAATATCTGAAATGCTGAACTGTACCATCTACATCGTCTGCCAGCGCAACTTCATAGGGTTTACCGTTATCTAACGCTTCAAGTTGTGCAAGCTCTTCACGATTTTCTTCAAGGAGATTTGCAAACTTATAGATGAGGTGAGAACGCTCAGCAGTATCCATCTTCGTCCATTCGCCTTCATCAAACGCTTTTCTGGCAGCAGCTACTGCAACATCGATATCTTCGGGTTGCGCTTCACTCACTTGCGCAATTACATCTTCCGTCGCCGGATTAATGACATTGAATGTCTTTCCGCTAATAGCGGGTTGGTAATCCCCGTCAATATAAAGTCCTTTAACCCCTTGCAAGAATTCTTCAACTCTCGGTTTCAGTTTATAGTCAGTTACTTTCATTCCTCAATCGCCTCCCTCTCTCAGTTAGTAACGATTTCCAAGCTTTGTAGAAGTTCTTTTAATGTTGCTTCTTCCTCATCATTAAGTGGAAGTCTTGGTCTACGGCATGGTCCACCTGCTAAGCCTTGGAGATCCATTGCTCTTTTTACAATTTGAACGTACTTCCCTGATCCTTCAAGGAATGCACAAAGCGGTAGAAGCCGGTCGTAAAGTGCCCATGCTTCATCCATTTCATTGTTTTGGACATGATTATACATATCCGTCACAAGGCGTGGTGCAATGTTTCCTGATACACAAATCCATCCCGTTGCCCCGACAAGAAATGATTCGATTGCAAGATCTTCAGAACCACAGAATACTTTAATGAATCCTTCGCCTTGACGTGCGATATCACGCGCTTTACCGATACCCCCACTAGACTCTTTAACGTGTGTAATGTTCTTCACATCGCGACCAACTTTTAGGATCGTTTCCGTACTAATGTCAACCCCCGATGTGAATGGGTTATTATAAATCATTACCGGGATTTCAACGGATTCTGCCACCGCCTTGAAGTGTTCATAGATCTCGTTCTCTTTCGGATGTGCATAATAGGAATTGATGAGCAATGCTGCATCCGCTCCGGCTTTTTCAGCCTGCTGTGTAAATTCAATCGCATCTGCTGTCGTTTCAGCTGCCGTACCCACTATGAGTGGAATCCGTCCGTTGACTTGTGCAACGGCTACTTCAACCGCTTTATAGCGTTCTTCTCTCGTCAAACTGACAAATTCACCTGTACTTCCGTTAATTGCCAGACCTGCTACACCTGAATCAATGAAGTGTTCAATGTTATTTTTAAACCCTTCCCAATCGATTTCCTGTTCATTAACCATTGGTGTAATAAGTACTGGGAATACCCCTTCAAGTTTTACCATATAAATTCCTCCTAAGTTTTGTTTTTCTATTTTGATTAACTTCCAACAGGCGTTGCTGGTTCCTTCTTCCTGTTTGACTCTTCTAGTTCAACAATTTCCTCTGATACATTTGTATTTGAATCCGTATACCAGATGAATTTGTTTGTAAATCCATAAATTACTGAAATAAGTAACACTAATAAGTTGAACCATAGGAATGGTAGATAACTAATTGTCGAGACTCCGAGGGCCGTAGCCATGAATACTCCACCATCCGACCATGGAACCATCGGAGTTGTTATCGTCCCTCCTGCCTCTGTATTTCTTGAAAGAACTCGACGATCGATATGTTGACGATCATAGTTATCTCCTGTGATTTTACTAGCAGTGATAATTGAGACGTATGCTCCCCCAAATAGATTTCCTAGAAAACCCGCCAGAAGCGTAGATACCGTAGTTTTCCCAGGATTGTTTGCCCACTTAGATAAGTAGTTTCCAATCGCTCGTAAAACACCAATTCTCTCCATTAAACCTCCGACACCAAGTGCAAAGATAATTAAAGCGATGACATCCAGCATGAATACAATTCCACCGCGGTTCAACAAATTGTCGATGAATGCAACGCCTGATTCAATTGAATTTCCAGCGTACATAATGTTGAATGCTTGTAAAAACGTTGCGCCCTGGAATAAGTAAGCCCAGATCGTCCCTAAAAACGCGCCAAATAAAATAACTGGGATGGAAGGCATTTTGAAAGCCAGTAAACCAATAACAACAATTGCTGGAATCAACATATACCAGCTAATACTGAAGTACTCATTTAAAGATGCCATCGTTGAAGTTGCAGCACTTAAATCGCCGTTTCCATTGAAGAAGAAGCCCGTTATCAAAAATAACACTGCCGCAATCACCCACGCAGGGAGACTAACCGTAAGCATTGATTTGATGTGATCTATCAAGTCCACTTTCGATAGCGATGCTGTCATAACTGTTGTATCTGATAATGGCGATAGCTTATCTCCTACGTAACACCCTGAAATAACAGCCCCCGCAACAAGAGGTAAAGGAAAACCAAAACTTGCGCCAATCGCCATCATCGCGATTCCTGCTGTTCCTGCTGAGCCAAATGAAGTTCCTGTAGCAATAGAAGTTACCGTACAGATGATGAATGCTGCCATTAAGAAGATATTCGGATCGATAATCGCAAGACCATAGTAAATAATGGACGGTACAACTCCCCCTGCGATCCAAGTTCCAATTAATGCGCCAACTGATAGTAAAACGAGAACAGCTTCTAGTCCGTCACTAATTCCGTTCAAAAGACCTTTTTGCATCTCCCTATAGTTATAGCCGATTTTCAAACCAACCATAATGATCAAGAACCACGTTGTCAACAGCGCCAAGTGAATTGAGATATCAAACTTGATAATGAACAAAATCATGATCAAACCAAAACCGATTAATACAAACAGGGTCTCACCTAAACTGGGTAATCTTTTTTCAGTTTGCATACCGTCCCCCCTCACTAATTTCCCGTGACCATTCCCCATCATTCCTATGCAACTATTCTAGTTCAGGCTACGCCTCCCTTTCTACGCCAATAAAAACCCCTCCTTTAATGGATCATCTTGGTCAAAGATGAACTCATGACTGCCGGTGATAAATGCTTCTGTTTCAAGTGAGAATCGATGTTCATCACCCGCTATTCTTTTCGCGGTAAGTGAACTACCGAAGATACTATGATTTTCAATTTCAGATTCGCTAATTTCTTTTTGTCCTAATGCTGTCAGAATGGCAAACGTGCTATCGACTCCAGGAGAACGTAAGATATAGCCATCTTTTTCAAAAGTTACAGAGCGAATTTTTCCCGGTGAAAATGGAACTGATTCGACAACGACTATCCCCGAATAATTGATGTTTTCGTTCTTCAATTCCGTCGTACGTTCCAATCCCCATCGATTCAATTTCGCCAATTGTTCTAATTCAATGCCGGGAATTGAATCGGGTAGTGTGTAAAGGAAGTAGTTACGGTCATTGTCAATGCGCACTACCGTGTAGTCCAGATTGGTTTCAATTTCGGAACACCATTCACTTTCAATTGAAACAGACGTTACTTCTTGGTTTTCTACAAGCGCTTTCACAGTATAGATGCCGTTCACTGTCTCTACTTTATAAAGATCATCTGCAGAATGATTCAAATTCCCGGTTTCAATCAATGCCGTTACCGTCGCAAGTAACCCTTCATATTTGAAGTTACTCACATCTTGATGATTGAAGAATAATAACGAGAAATCAGCAACTCGAGACGGAGTAACTACACATCCATGCATGCCTCGATGTCCGCGTGGCTCGTTCAGCAATAGATTCTTTTCATTTGAAAAGTTGTTTTTCAACTCGTCATGTTTAGTTTGTATGTCATCTCCGCTAAGCCTAATCGGTGATTGGATCACGATTCTGAATGCTTCGCCCGCCGCATGAGTATCAATCGTGTTGTACATCTTTTCGTAATTCATTTAGACACCTTCTTTCACGGACTCATGTTCCATAGGTGGTATAAGCAAATAACCTTCTCTTAGCGGATCTTTTTCATTGTAGAAAAAGCGATGATTTCCCATCAACCAAGCGGAACCTGTCACTTCTGTAATGACTGCATCCAGCTCTTTCACGTTAGTTTCTTCTAATACTCTCGCTTTAAATAACGTGCCGACGATGCTTTCATGAACGAAAAGTTCATCCATTCCAATTTCTTTGTTCTTATACAACGTCGCCAGTTTGGCAGATGTCCCTGTTCCACACGGAGAACGGTCAATCCCGCCAGGCGGAACGATTACTGTATTTTTCACATCAGCTTCGGGATGAACCGGATCTGTGTAAAATTCGATATGCGTCAACCCTGATATGAATGGAAACTCAGGATGGATTACTTCCTCAGTAGCATTGATTGCATTACGAATGTCGATAGCTTGATTGATAATCGTTGTTGCATTGTTCTCGACCAATGGCATCCCCAGTTTCCGCGCATCGATAATGCCATAAAAGTTACCACCATAAGCAATATCACATTCCACATGGCCGATACCTTCAACGTCAATTTCAATGGATTTCAATAAAAATGCAGGCACATTATTAAATGTCACTTCCTCGGCTTTCCCGTTGCTGACTTTGATTTTAACTGCGATAAGTCCTGCAGGTGTATCTATTTTGAGTTCCGTGAAGGGCTCACAGACTTCGATTAATCCAGCTTCAACCAGTGCCGTACAGAAACCAATTGTATCGTGGCCACACATTGGCAAATAACCGCCCGTTTCAATATAAATAACACCAACGTCAGCATCCGGATGGCAAGGTTCTGTCCATAATGCACCAGACATCACGTCATGCCCCCGTGGTTCATTCATTAGAAATTTTCTTATCCAGTCATAGTTCTCTTCCATAAACAGCATCTTTTCAGACATCGTTTCGCCAACCAAGGGAGGCAGTCCGCTAATCAGTGTTCTAGTCGGATTTCCACCCGTATGTGTATCGATTGTTGTAAACAGTCTCTGGTAATTCATTAGGTTGTCACCCTTTCTTTAAAACGGCTCAGCTGTAGCGGCTCAATTGGAATGCACGTTTCTTTGTCATTCAACATTTCTTCAATCAGCTTACCTGTCACAGCTGCAAGACTAATTCCATCACCTTCATGGCCTGCAGCTATGAAATATCCTGGAATGTGCTCCACTCGTGAAATAATCGGCAAATGATCTTCTGTCCATGGACGCAATCCTGCATACGTTCGGATGACGGTCATATCCGCGATTTTCGGATAAAACCGGATGGCACGCTTCGCAATGAGTTTCGTCACTTCATGATTCACTTTCGTATCAAATCCACCGAATTCTCGACTACTTCCAATTAGGAAGTTTTGGCTTTCAGTGGGCTCAAAAACGAGCGCAACACCGTATTTTTCCATGTCGGCGTCAACGATTCTCTCACCACCAAATTTCGAAATCAGATATCCAAACTCCATCACTTTTCTCAAGCCCACAGGCTGTTGGCGTGAAGCGACTATCAATTGACCTTTTCTTGGAAGGATTGGAATGTCGAGTCCCACCATCGCGCCAAGTCTAGGAGCCCATACCCCACCGGCGTTGACGACTTTTTTGGCAGTATAGGTACCATTATTGGTTTCAATTACAAATTGTCCTGTTTCATTTTTCGATACGTTTTTCACTTCTGTATTCGTATGTATTTTTGCGCCTTGTTTTTCAGCACTATGAAACATGGAATACGTCATCATGTATGGATTAACAGTAGAATCTGTTTTACACTCCAAACCACCATACAAATCATCCGCAAAGTACTTGGACTCATTACGCAAGTCCTCGCGGTCCAGCATCTTGAATTCCAGTCCTGCTTCTTGCTGTTTGGTAACCCACTGATTCGCTGCTTCCATTTCAGCATCATTTTCACACACTAAAATACTTCCTGGGTTGCGGTATTCAAATGAAACTTCAAGTTCTTTATCCAACTCATGGACAAGCATCTGACTTTTCAAAGACATTTGACTATCAAAACCAGGATCTTTATCGATCGCAAGGATATTCCCATCACATCTAGAAGAGGTTCCGCTTGCTAACTCTTTCTTTTCAAGGACAGTAATATCAAGACCCGCTTTCGAACCATAATAGGCAATGGAAGCCCCCATGATCCCACCGCCAATGACGACGACATCTCGATGTATCATTTTCACCACAATACTCCCCCTCTCGCTCGCTTGTTAATATCTATTGCAAGTAGCATGCCAAAATTGAAAAATCTATCAAATCATCCGTCTCTATTGAAAATTCTAATAACTAGTGTAAAATTATTTATACGTTTAAAATATTTTGACAGTTGAGGTGTTTAATCCAATGATGTTTTCACAAAAACTACTCAGCAAAATAGTAGATACTGAATTCACGATTGTTGAATCAGTAAATAACAACGATTCATTAGCGCATCAAATCGCCAAAGAAATGCCGAAGAAAGTATTCCTGATAACCGCTGACGGTCCGCAATGTGTCGAAATCGTTGAATCTTCAAACGAAGTTTTCTTTACCCCATCCAGAATCCTATCGGTGAACAGCACAATTGAAGAAGCCTTCAATGATCTCAGGATTGCCGATATAGCGCTCATCTCAAATGATTCCAATGAGTACGTAGGATTTTTGACGCATGAAATGTTTTCAAAACACTTACTTATCGAATACAAACGGGCACAAGCCTATTTGAAAACTATATTGGAAACCATTGATGAATCCTGCACAGTAATAGACCAAGATGCTAATGTACTGTACTGGACAAAAGGCGCTGAAAAAATATTTTCTGTAAAAGAAAAGGATATTATCGGTCAACCCATAACCAACTTTTTCAGCGCTGAAAGGTTGGAAATTTTAAAGTCCTTAAACGATGGAACTTCCCTTTACCATAGCCAGCATCACGCTCGCAAAGATCTTGTCGTTATGATCAATTCCAAACCAGTTTATTTAAATGAGGAAATCATCGGTGCAGTCGTTTCTGAAACAGATATCACGAGTCAAATTCTATTAAATAATGAGTTATACAATACATCTGAAAAACTATTCACCCTAGAGGAAGAAGTTAGAAAGACATCGCCATCCGTCAATCCCTTTTCCTATATAAAGGGAAACAGTCCGGCCATTAAACAGACTTTGGATATTGCTAGAAAGGCTGCCACTTCAGATGCAGCCGTTCTAATTTATGGGGAAAGCGGTGTTGGGAAAGAACTGTTTGCAAAAGCAATCCACAACTTAAGAGAGCCTGAAAACTCCCCATTTGTCGCCATTAATTGCGGAGCTATCCCTAGTGGATTGTTCGAAAGTGAAATCTTCGGTTATGAAAAAGGGGCTTTTTCAGGCGCCAATCAAAAAGGGAAAAAAGGGAAAGTGGAACTTGCGAAGAACGGAACCTTGTTTCTAGATGAAATCGGGGAAATGCCACTGGAGATGCAAGTGAAAATCCTCAGGCTCCTGCAAGAAAAAAAGTTTTACACAGTCGGTGGCACGAAGGAGATTGAAGTGGATTTCCGTGTCGTTGCGGCAACCAATCGTGATTTGAAGGAACTGATTAATGAAGGGAAATTCAGAGAAGATCTCTATTACCGGTTGAATGTCGTGAACTTCAAAGTTCCTCCTCTACGGGAGCGTCCTGAAGATATTATTGAGCTTACGCACTACTTCCTGTACGAATTATCCGTGAAGTATAACCGTCCGATCCATGGGATTTCACAATCCGTTATGCAGGCATTGCTTCAACATGCATGGCCTGGAAATATCCGTGAACTGAAGAATGCCATTGAACGACTCGTTGCGTTTTCCGAGAATGGTGAAATTCGGATTGAGGATCTTCCGAACGAAATGGAAAGAATTCCACAGTCCACTGCAGATGAACAGGATGTCCTCCCCTCAAATCAGCCGAGTCCTAATGAAAATCTGTCTTTACAAGAGCAATTACAAATCTACGAGAAAGATATTATCTTAAAGGAACTAAGTAAAGTCGATGGAAACAAACTTCTTTGTGCGAAAAACTTAGAAATCACTAGAGCCACTCTCTATAATCGGATGAACAAATTAGGTATCCAATTATAGAATCCAAAACTTGGCTACATTCTTGCATATATTTTAAGTATGCGTATACACAAAGTATAAGAATGAGGTGAGGGACTTGGCGGAAAATGAAATGATCATTTGCAGATGTGAAGAAGTGACTTATGGTGAGTTGAAGAATACAGCTGAAACGTATAATTGTTCCGCACGAGAACTAAAATTGCGAACTCGTGCAGGCATGGGGTATTGCGGAGGAAGAACGTGTCGATCCATGGTGGACAGCATTGCACATGCTTCTACTGAAAGAGATGTTACGCAAGTCACATTAAAATATCAGCCACCTATTAGACCAGTAAGTTTCGGTAGTTTGAGGGAGATTACAAAATGACAAGTAGAATTATTAACCATCCAGTACTGGATAAAGTGGACGACACAGATTTTGTTTCTTTTACATTCAACAACGATGAAATACGCGGGTTGAGAAACGAATCACTTGCTGCTGCATTACTTGCGAACAATATCCGGACGTTGCGTGTTCATGAAGAAAGCGGCACACCTCGTGGGATTTATTGTAATATCGGACATTGCTTCGAATGTCGTGTCACAGTGAACGGACAGCAAGGAGTTAGAGCATGCCTGACTCCTATTCAAGAAGGCATGACAGTCTCAAGCGGGGAAAAGTTTCTGACATCTGTGAAAGATTGGAGGTCGAATAATGAATAGAGTCATTGTTATCGGTGCAGGGCCTTCAGGATTATCTGCCGCCATCACTATCGCAGAAAACGGAAGCGAAGTTCTAATTCTTGATGAATATATGCTAGCCGGTGGACGTTTGTTAGGTCAGCTTTATGAAGAAGAAAACGGGAAATGGTGGAATGGCATTAAGGAATCGAAAAGTCTGCATGACAAAGCCGTTGCGCTCGGCATTGAAATTCGGTTAGGCACGCCTGTTTCCAACATTGAAAAGCTGGATGGATCCTGGGTGATTTATACGGATGAAGAAACGCACTATACACAGCACCTCTTGCTTGCAACCGGTGCAGCTGAAGTACCACTACCGATACCTGGCTGGACGCTACCGGGTGTAATGTCCGTAGGTGCCGCCCAAGTGATGACGAATGTACATAGAGTCAAACCCGGAAATCGTGGAGTTATTATCGGTGTGAATGTGCTGTCATCCGCCATCGCCATGGAATTGAAACTTGCTGATATCGATGTTGCCTGCATCACGTTACCAAAGATGAATCAGGTGACGAAAGAATCGGGTAATCCAATGGATGTTATAAATTCACTACTACACGTTTCGCATATGGCTCCTTCTGCGTTCGTTAAATTCGGAAGTAAATTTATGAAAAATGAATTCATGAAAAAGATGGGAATTACGTTCTTCCCGAAAAAAGGTGTGAAAATGTGGGATATTCCCATTATGCTTCGAAAAGCGGTCATTAATATTTATGGTGAGAATGCTGTAGAAGGTGTGACGATTGCTACAATTAATGCATCGGGAGAAGTGATTGAAGGAACTGAAGAAAATATTAGTGCAGATTTTGTTTGTATCGCTGGCGGGTTGTATCCTTTGGCGGAGTTGGCGGCAGTTGCTGGCTGTCCGTTCTATTACATTGAAGAATTGGGTGGGTATGTCCCTCTTCATAATGAGAGAATGGAGACAGTATTGGATGGACTTTATGTTGCTGGAAACATTACGGGTGTTGAAGGGGCTAAAGTTGCAATAAGCCAAGGGGTTACTGCTGGGCTTGCAATTGCGAATAATCTCAGTGGCGGTGAGCAGGAAATTAAAATCAAAGAAGCGATTAAGAGAATTGAACATACTCGAGATAATGCATTTATTCAATTTCATCCCGCTGTGAAAGAAGGTAAGGAGAAACTTCAACGGTATTGGGCAGAGTATGGGCAGGAAGTAAAGGTTGGCGCTACTAGTTAACGTTTTCATAACAGAAGGGGCTGTCTCGAAGAGTCGTGTAAATGACTTCTCGGGATAGCCCCTTCTTTGAATAGTAATATTAAAAGTGTTGATTTACGTTTCAGATGAACGCTTTCCGAGGGGCTTGCTGCGGGGTCTTCGGACTTCGCTGATCCCTCCGGAGTCGTCATCTTCCACTTCAATCAACGTGACTACTAGGAGTAGCATCATATTTAATAATGGGATAGCTCAAATTCCCTTGGATAATTTTAAGCACACGTTAACGGGTACAAGTTCCTACATAACCTCTCTAAAAAAACCATCATCGTATCTTTTAAATCGTTACGTACTGCCCTAATTTTTGCTCTCTTGCAGTTTCATACACGCCAATTGCTACCGCTAAGTCAAAGTAAGCGGCGCCGACGCATTTGAAGAATGTGATTTCGTGTTCGTTTTCGCGGGCTGCTAGTGTACCAACATAAGCATCTTTCAATTCCCCATGAATTTCGTCATATGACCAGTCGCTTTGAGCGTTTGCGTGAATTAGCTCTCCCGCTTCTTCAGTGGCACCGTGGAAATCATCCACAATGACTTTGTCTGCACGACATATGAACGTATGATCCACTTCTCTCATATGGGGCAAGTACGAGCCTACACCGTTTACATGGGTTCCTGGTTGAATATCATCACCATCAAATACAGGTGTCTCCGATCTTGTACAGCAATTGATGATATGTGATTTTCGAACGACTTCGGATTTTTGTTCTTCTGGTATTACTTCGATGTTTATCGAAGTAGCGATGCCGAATTCAAGTAATTTCTCTTTAAACTTCTCGGCATTCGATTTTGTTCGATTCACTAGATTGATGGTCTTTATATCTCGTACTTCCAATACGCCGAGCACTTGTTCAAAAGCCATTCCGCCAGTTCCAATACAGGTTAAAACCTCTGCGCTTTCCAACGCATATAGATCAGTTGCAATCGCACTTAATGCACCTGTCCTTAAACGTGTTAAATAGGATGCGTTAACGAGTGAGACATGCTCCCCAGTTTTCGCATCAGACACGAGTGTAACGCCTTGAGTAGTTTTGCCTCCTGATTCCCTGTTGTGTGGAAAAATCGTGACTGCCTTCATCGCCATCAATTCCTTATCCAAGTCTGCACTCGGCATATATAAAACACTTGCCTCATGTTTTTTAAATTCTATAACTGTCCTAAGCGGATTTTCCACTTGCTCCTCCACTTTCGCTTTTAAGAGATGTTTTAAATCTTGAACTGCTTTATCCATTTTATACATGCTTTGAATTGTTTTTTCATCGAGTACGATCAAAACGTTCAACCCTTTCTTTTATCGTATTTGATTATGTGATATACCTTATATAGTTAAAGAATTTCAAAGGAGTGTGTTTGTGATGGATCAACCCATTGGTGAAAGAATTCGTGACATACGTAAAGAAAACAAAATGACCTTGAAAGAAGTGGCAGAGAGAACAGGTTTTTCAATCAGCTTTCTTTCGCAATTGGAAAGAGGTAAAAGTAATGCCACGTTAGAGTCTTTAAAAAAGCTCTCTTTAGCTTTAAATGTAAGTCCCGCCATATTCTTCGATGAAGGAAACAATACAAGTAATTACGACACATCATCAGAAACAGAAAAATTGAGCCATCATAATATCATGTATAAAAGTTTGCATCATCCATTGAAAGACTATGCTTTCCAACCCCTACTTGTTAACTTGAAGCCCGGGCAAAATGAAGGGAATGCCTTTACACACAACGGCCAAGAATTCCTCTTTGTATTAAAAGGTCTACTTACCGTCTTACTTAATAATGAAAAAATCGAACTAAAAGAACATGAATCGATCATGTTCGATTCTAACCAAACACATTACTGGTATAACTATACAGACGAAGAAGTCGTCTTCCTGTGCGTTTCTTATGATTTTCAATAATAGCCGAAGAGACCAAGTGATCTCATCGGCTATTTCTTTATAATTCTTCTACTTTATCTCCAAACCTAGAGTGCACAATAGCAGTTCCTGTTAAATCACCTGCAATATTATTCGTCGTGTTCCCTGCGTCCACTAATGGTGAAACAGCTGCATAAATAGCCACAATGTCCATAGGTAATCCTAGGGATGTCATTAATATAGCCATCATCACTATGTCCGCCCCTCTAGCCCCAGCTGTCCCCATCGAAAGAGCCAGTCCGAGAAAAACAAACTGAGCTAACAACCCAAACGTTATTGGGATGTCATATAAATTCGCTGCAAAAATTGAAGTGACTCCAAATGTTACCGCTAAACCGTCCATATTTATCGTTGCGCCTAAGGGCAATGTGAAACCGTAAATCTTATCGGACACACCTAATTTCTTAGAGACATTCATGGAAGCTGGCAGAGTAGCGTTACTAGAAGACGTTGCTGCTGCCAACATCAAAGCCGGACTTATGGCACGTAAAAATGTGAATGGTTTATACTTTGTAAATAAAGCGATAAGCGTCGGATAAACAACAAACAACAATATCGCCAAACCTATAAGTGCGCTAAGCACGTAGTGCAACGCAGAAGATATAATAGACATATCTGTCGTGCCCACTAGTTTTGCAATGAGCGCCATTACTCCAAGAGGTGCAAGATACATAATCATGTCCGTGATTTTCAGCATTAAAGCTGCACCTTCTTGAAAGAGCAATCGTACGGTTTTAGCCTTATCTCCCATACTCAAAAGGGCAACTCCGATAATGATGGCCCCAATAATAATCTGCAACATATTCATTTCAACGAAACTACCAAATAGATTATTAGGCGTCCAAGAAACCAGATTATCTATAAAGTTGAATTCTTCCGGTGAAATCGTTTCGCCATCTGTTAGCATTCCTACAGAGTTTTTTCCCGGGTTCATAATTAAGGCAACTGCTATTCCAATAGATGCAGCTATAACAGTGGTAGCCATATAATACATAATCGTTACCCCACCTATAGATCGTAACGACTTAACACTAGGTAAGTTCGTTATCCCATCTATTAGCACCAGAAATGTTAAAGGAACGATTAGCCATTGAAGCAAACTAATGAAAATATCACCTATTGGCGCAATATAAACTACATTCTCTTTCAAAATCAGCCCTAGCACAATTCCTAAAACTGCCCCAATTGCAACCTGAACGAATAGATGTTGTTTCCTCCACCATCCCATTTCTTCCCCCCCTTTGTTCCCTACTTATCTTCTAATAAAAAACCAGTAGGTAATTCATCAAGAGGATCTGTTATGAACTGATGGAAACCAGTAATATACGCTGTTCCTTCAACTTGTGGTACAACACCTGGTATGCCCGCAATCGTCTCTTCTCCAATAATTTCCCCTTTAAATTGACCATCTGTAATACACTCGTGAATAAAGGAATCCCCATTCTTCATTTTTCCATGAGTATATAAAGTTGCGAGCCTAGCAGATGTACCTGTTCCACAAGGCGAACGATCAATTTGTTCATCGGCAAAGATTGTTACGTTACGTAAATCAGAATCTTCTTTTACAGGTGAGTCAGAATAGATCACTCCATAGATTCCTTTTAGACCTGGCTCATCTGGGTGAACAACATTATAGTTCGCCTCGACATAATGCTTGATTTTCGTACCCCACTTTTGTAATTGTGGAAGGTCTTTCTTAGACACTTTGAAGCCCAATTGATTTGAATCCAGTACCACGTAAAATGCGCCACCAAATCCAATATCTGCGACTAAATCCTTGCCCTCAATTGTCATTTCAATTGACTTTTCTAAAACGAATGAAGGTACGTTTTCAAACGAAACAGATTTCACTCGATTCCCTTCCACATTGGCATACGCGATTACTTCACCAGCTGGACTATCAATTACAAATCTAGGTCGCTCTTCAGTAACCTCAAATCGTCCGGTTTCGATTCCCATCGTGACAACTGCGATAATTCCATGACCACACATCGTACTCCAACCCTCGTTATGCATAAACAGTACTCCAAAGTCCGAATCTTCTTTTGCAGGTGGCGTAATAATACATCCATACATTCCATGATGGCCTCTTGGTTCATACATTAGCACTTTTCTAAACTCATCTAAATGCTCCATACAATACTCTCTACGTTCTAACTGCGTGTTTCCTTTAATCTCCGGAAAACCATCCGTAATAATTCGTAAAGGCTCACCAGACACATGCATATCCACCGTTGAAATCATCTTGTTAATAATCATTTTTCCATCTCCCTCTTAAAATCAGCATATTATTGAAGTGGCACTTAAATTCAGTATAATTGAAATATATTAGAATAGTCAATGGATTCTTTAGAATGGTTGATATCAAGTGACTTGTTACACTCTTGCAAAGTCTTTGTTGTTTAAACCATCTGAACTATTGTCGTGTAATCACCCCACTTGGTCATTACTTTTTAGGTTTGCCGCAAGTACCCTTGGTATTAGTTCCTATAACTTCACTGGTTTACCATTGTGAGATACGGAACTTTGCAAGCTCATTTCAAATTACCTGGGCACTGATCGTTTTTAGACAAGCAGTTGGTGGCTTGTAGACAAAGGATATAGTTGTTCGATTTTGGTTTTCTTTCTCTCTTCTAGGACTGAATTTTTTTTGGAAACCTGTTTACACAGTCGGATTCCTGCAAACCGTTATGAGCGTTAATCACTAATAAGTTACGACTAGTCGCTCATTCAGCATATAATTGGAAAATAAAAGAGTACCACTGCCTGAAGGATTATTATCAGACAGTGGTACTCTTTTATACATTTTTAGTCGCTAGCGTCGAATAAAATAAGACGTTTAATTTCCAAAAACTAAAATTTCTATAACTATTAGTTTACACAAAAAATCCTTTATTATCGGTTGGCGGTAGTAACCTATCCAACTCCAAAACAAAGGATCCTTCAATAGATAATTGTATATCATGCTTTTTCTTTTATTGAATTTATGCTAATTGGAACCCTTAGTTTACATAGTGAATTTTTGTAGATAATCAGAACTAAGACTATAAGAAAAAACTTTCTCCTTGTACTGCTTGACTACATCAACGTGATTATCGGAACTATAAACAAAGAAATTAATCTCTTTTTTTCTATTTTTTACGTTGATGACAAATGGAGTAACATTAGTCACTGGATGGAGAAATAACTTTTCATTGCCTGGAAATATATCGTGTTTTTTCAAGAAGTTAGATTTATTAAAATAGTCCGTAAACCTATTTTTTTCTTCTTCTTCTAAATGCTTTCCGTTAAAAGTTATCTTAACATCTTTTGTATCAAGATGTGGATGTAGTGCGAATTTGCTTAGCCCCCATGCCACAACCGCACTGGGAGGACTCATTAACATTTTGAAAACAAATCCAATCAATATCGAACTAGCCAAAGCCCATGTCATATCAGATCTACTCCTTCAGTAATAATATCAGGTTAACAATATAGCTATGGGCATTTTTTTACAGCATGTAATATATTATCAGAAGACTAGCGATTGTCAAATGGAGCCATGTTCAGTATCTTTGTATAGTATTTTAGAGGATGAATGTTCACCTCTTCTTCAAACAAAGTTTTTCGTGTGATCTTATCCTTTATAAGGTCCTTTGCTTTGATTTTGAATATGAACTATCTGTACCTACCATTATAAAGGGCTTTTTGTCTTGATTTTATTTTTGAGTGTTTTGTTACTATGGGTTTATATTACTGCGACGCAAGTGATTTTTGTTATTAAATTAGCGAGCGAATTCAGTGATCGACATCAGGTTATTTGATAATCAGCCTAACTTATATCAGCCATCTTAAAATAATCATTCATTACCTTATTATACTGCTCGGTAACCTGGTTAAATTGTTCAACAACCTCAGACATATGTATACTATCTTCGTTTATAGCATCGATCTCATCTTCAAGTGTATTCAGCTCAAATTTGCCTTGTTCAAGATTTCCAAAGAATGTAGTTTGTGAGTTCAATTGATCTCGATAGGTATCAAAAAAGTTCTCCATCAACTTTTTCCGATTGTTCATGAGTGTCATGAGCTTCGTTGCTTGCTTCTTTTGGTCACCATCTTTAATCAGCTCAATGTTTTCATCAATGGACATCAGTTTACTATAAGCGGTTTGGAAGTTTTCTTCAGCCTCGTTCAACTGCTGTTTTTCCATGGATATTTCATGATCCCCCACCCTTTGTTTGATAGCGTCAGTGTCTTTGCTATCAAGGCTTAGTACATCATGGTAAATCTCTTGTACCCTTTTTCTATTTACATCTAAGTCCTTTTGGTTCTCCACGAATTTCTCTTCGAAGGATGCCGACTCCTCCATTTTTCCATGTATTTCTGATGCTTGCTTATGATCAGATTGACAACCAGACAGAAAAGTAAATAAACCTAAGATCATGACAAGAAAAACTACTCGTTTCAACTTAAATCCCTCCTCGATTCAATCAGTGCATTAGCTGATTGAATAACAGCGATCTTCACATTGAAATGTTACGGGTGGCTGTTCATTGGTCAGTACTTTCGTTTGATACCCTTTATTCTTAATGTAAGATAGTAGCTCGGGCAAGTATTCAATAGTATGGGGTTTATCATGCAGCAGCACGACAGGTGTAACACCCGCTTGCATATACCGATTGATTTCCTGCTTTGTATGTTGTACATACCTTCTATCTTTTAGTTCCCAGTCACGACTATCCACATTCCAATCCCACACATTGAAATCGCTTTTGTCCAATAAATACCGCATATCTTCGGTTAAATACGGGATGCTCCCGTAAGGAAGTCTAATAAGATTGGATCGGACTCCAGTCACTTTCTCGAGGATGTCCCGATCCTCGGACATTTCATCTACTGGAGCAGATGGACTGCTGTAGATTTTTCCTGCTTCATGAGTAATCCCATGTAAGCCAAGGCCAAAGCCTTCCTTCTTCATGCGGACTACTGACTTGGAGTGCACCTTTATATTTGGTCCGATCATAAAGAACGTGGCTTTCATTTGAAAGTCATCCAAGATGTCTAGCAACTGATCCGTAACAGCAGATGGACCGTCGTCAAATGTTAAATAAATTGCTTTCTCTCGTTGATCAATTTCATTTTGCTTGGCAACTGCTTGCTTTCTGGTAACCTCTTTTTCTTGTCTCTCTTTTAAAATAATTGATTGCCTTAATGTAGATTCGGCAAAATCCTCCATTGGATCAAAAGAAACTGACAGTGTCTCCAACGAAGTAGTATGTAGGGTAGATTTAACCTCATCTTTCTTATTATCGATAACTAATCCTGTTAATAAAAAAACTACCGCGACCATTAGAATAACCGACAGAGCTTTCCCTTTATTGTTTAATCGCTTATTCATATTCTCCCCTCCTATTATTAGTAGATTTGTAAGTAAAAATATAATATGACAAATTTCGCAGGGGATGTATAGCTAGATACTTCTGGATAAGTTAAAGAGCCGATTCAGGTCCTTTATTTGCGTGAACAGTACTAGCATTACACTCACCTTTTTCAATCTCTATTATCCATAATCCCCACTTATATGTATCGTGTTAATATCATCAAATTATCCAAACCTACATTAATTCAAAAAGGCTTTCACCTTATCTGCAAATTTATTAATCAACATATGATATCACAAAATGAGTTGTTTTATGTACCATAAAGTGTTATCAAATGTCATATTTTCGATAAAAACTCCCTCTTTGAAATCATGATTAAAGTTATCATTGAAGTACCTTATTTTGAATACTGACTCATTCAAGGAACAAAAAGAAAAAAGCCATCTAGCCCTTTTTACAAGTGTGGGACTTCGATGGTGTTTTATATTGTCTCACTAATTTAGGCTAGTCCAATAGGGTAGTTTATAAAGACTCTATTCCTTTTATTATTTTCAACTTTGTAATGGGTGGAAATATATTAGTTGTTATAGATTCTATGCAAAGCTAGTGGGCACCCAAATTATTATTAATTCTTTTTGAATTTTGCTACTCCCAACAGTAACAGAGGAAGTAAAACACCTAAAGTAGCACCAAAAAGGATCCAAGTACCTTTATTAAATTCCATTGCGCGAACAATGTTTGGATGTACAATTACAGAAAGTGCAACCACAATCAGTCCTAATGGTAGCGTAAGCGATCGATAATCTTTTATATTCACTAGTTGGGCACATCCTACTACAGTTGCATAGAAATAGAGAGCTATCTTGAAGTATAGTGTGACGATCCATATGAATGCCACAATCATTTCTAGTCTTTGTATAAAGTTTCCGATTTCGATTCTTTTTGCTAAAGAAAAGGTAGGATAAATTGACTGTGAAGTTTCCTTCTCACCTAAAACCAAGATAGTTAGTAAAGTAACGATAATTAAAATGATTCCAGCTATCAACGTTCCTTTTAAAAAAGCTTTCTTTGCAAGTTGTGGGTTATTCACAGTATTGGGGAAAAACATTAATAGTACAATTGGAGAAAATGAAAAAATACTTACAAACAGGAGGATACTGTATATCATCTGTTTCGGCTTTGTTTCTAAAATGGGTTGAACATTTTGAACCTCGATATTCGGAGAAAGGAGAAGGACAGTTAAAATGAATAGTAAAATAAAAAAGGGGAAAATGATTTCCGCAAAACGAGCAATCGTTTCCAACCCGTAACGGACACCAATAATGACGACACTGACAAATAGCAGATTGAAAGCTATAAGGGGTGTCTCTGGCATAATTTGTACTTGCATGAAAGATCCAACAAAATAGAGCAGTTCTGAGGAAATGATTAATGTAAAGAAAAGAAAAACAGTTGTAACAATTTTCCCAACCCATTTACCAAATACTTTCTCAATCATTCCGACAAGAGTCATTGACGGTTCAATACTTCCTACAGCATTGTATAATACTACCAGCAATAGGCTGATACCTACACCAAGTATAGCGGTAATCCAAGCATCTTGTTTTGATACTTGAGCTATAATTCCTGGTACAAGTAAAATAGAAGAGCCTGTTAAGAATAATATGACTAGAATTGTGAATTGGCGAACACTTATTTTTATGGTTTCCATTGTCTCCCCCCCTTTTAGGCTACTGTACTTTGTGAAATATTATTTTATTTTAAAGTTGTTTGTAACCAGACTGTAATGGGTTTATAAACGAATTCAATCCACTGAATTGGATTTGGAACAGCTACTTTAAAACTCAGTGCAATACTAAGGCCCGTCCCGCAAAAGAGGAGAATCGAAAACACCCGAAAATCCTTCATACTTTCCTTCTTTAATAACGCAGGAGCTTCGATTATGAAGATTCCTGCGACTGCGACGACTATCCCTAATGTTATCCACATAGTGTTTACTCCTTCTGCTTTTTTGGTATGGTGTTAATAATGGTACCCACCCCTTTTGTTCTCACATCTACTTTTACATGCACTTCAAGATCCGGAAAAAGCTGCTCCCAATCCTTCTCTAATTTCTTCCAAGCTTTTGGATCTGCACGATGGATTGCTTCACCGAACCCAAACACATCGGCTTCATATCGGTTTTGAATGGTATCAAGCGTATTTGTAACAATTTCTTTAAGTGTTTCGCTTGATATTTTATCTAACTCGGCAATTGTTTTTTCCTCCCCTAAATTAATTGGGCAATCCATTTCTTCTACATTTTGACTTGAACGGACTTCTAGCTCAATACGAGGCTCTCCTTTCACCATTTTCCCGTTCACTTTCGTTTTAGAATCCGTCACTTCTGTAGTTATAGTTCCTTCTTCAGGACATACAATAATGTTTACCGTGCTTTTAACCATGTCTTTAATGTAGCTATAGCCCTTACTTTCCTCTTCGTTCAATAAGCCAACCATTTTTCCGTTTTTGAATACCACCATACCTGTGTAGTGCACATTAGCTACAGGATGAGTCTTTTCCACATTGTCATTGCTTGAACCTTCTTCGAGGTTTCCTCTAATACGAATCGTTGTTAACACGGTATTCTTTCCTTTTCCCCCAAGATCTTTGAGTAATTCATCAAATCGGGTTGGTGAAGAGGTTGCAAATACTTCTGATGAATTTTTAAGGGAGTTGTACATTTTATTTGCCGGGATTTTCTCAAGAGGCGATAAGATACTGAGTATGTCTTTTGCCGGTGCTTGATCAGACACAACGACGAGAAAGTTTCCCCTTATTTCTTGGTCTCTATTGAATACGTCTAATGCTTGCACAATTCCTTCCTTTGCTAATTCCTCGCCTAGAATCATCATCCCAAGATGAGCAAAGTAAGGCTTTCTTGGAGTTACTGTTGACAACTTTCGGATTGCTTCAAACACGGTCCCACCTTTTGCATGATAAAGAACAACTGGTGTACGCCCTCCATTCGATCTACTAGAAGCTATTTCGCTTGGATCCACGATTTGGACCGTGACTTCGTATTCATCATCGACTTTATCGATTCCGACAGCGACGACAATTGCAAATTCATTAAGTTCATTCTTGCTCCAGCAACCGGTCATTAAAAGAGTTATGACAATGAGTACACTTGAATAGAGCATCACCCGTTTCACATTTACTACCTCCTTTCAAATGTTCGTTCATTTCTTATTCCTCTGACTTCAGTTTCTGAGTATGCTCATCTTTTATCCGAATCGTGTTTTTCTTATTGATGAGATGTGGACGTGATAGTAAAGCCCATCTAGGAAATCTGAGAATTGCATCCTTCTGATCCGCAGGAATAAAAGGCCCAAAAGGACTCATATACGGAACTCCGAACGTTCTAAGGCTGCATAAGTGTAGAATTAGTGCGAATAGTCCAATCATAATTCCGAATAAACCGAATGTGGCGGCTAGTACAATCATAGGGAATCGAAGAATACGAAATGCACTAGACATACCATAAGCTGGGAAAACAAAACTGCTAATCGCTGTTAAGGAAACAACTATAACCATTACAGCAGAAACGAATCCTGCCTCAACTGCCGCCTGTCCAATAACCAGTGTTCCAACGACGGATAACGCAGTTCCAATCGTTCTTGGCATGCGAAGCCCTGCTTCCCGCAAAATCTCAAATGCCAATTCCATTAGTAACGCTTCCGCAAAGGCAGGGAACGGAACACCTTCCCGTTGTGCAGCAATACTTATAAACATCGATGTGGGTAGCATATGGGCATGGAACGTTGTAATGGCGACATATAAGGATGGTCCAAGCAAAGAAAAAAAGATCCCAATATAACGAATAATCCGCACAAGGCTGCTAATATCTGACCGCTGGTAGTAATCCTCAGCCGAATGAATGAACGAGATGAACAGAGCTGGGACGATAAGAACAAAGGGTGTTCCATCTATAAGGATAGCCACCTTTCCTTCTAAGAGTTCCGCGGCGATGACATCCGGGCGTTCTGTATTGTACACCGTAGGGAAGGGGGTAAACGTATCCTCTTGGATTAGCTCTTCTATATATCCGCTTTCCAGAATGCCATCGATATCAATCTGCCTTAGCCTAGTGCGAACTTCATTGACAATTTCTTCACTGACGATTCCATTGATATACATAATTGCAACGTCCGTTTGGGTGATCCGTCCAATTTGCATTGTTTCGAGCCAGAGATTCGAATCCTTTATTTTGCGCCGAATGAGTGCGGTGTTCGTACGTAAACTTTCTGAGAATGCTTCACGCGGACCACGAACGACTGTTTCTGCTGAGGCTTCGGTAACCCCGCGATCCTTCCAGCCTTTGGTACTTGCCGCAATCCCTTCAGCATGTCCGTCTACTAGAATAACCGTATCACCAGATAAGACGGAGTGGTACAATGTTTTATAGTCTTTAACATCACTAACACCCGCAATCGTTAAGGCATAGTCTTTAATAACCTGAACAACGTCCGAAGATGACTGAATCTCTTTATCTAAATGGTTTCCTTTCATATCGACCATCAACGACTCCGTGACGAAGTCCATGATGGTCTTTTGATCTGACAAGCCATCGGTATAAATAATTCCGATTAACAAATCACCCGATCTCCCAATACCCACTTCCCTAATTAAAATGTCCGTACTATTTCCAAGCGTCTCTTTAATTTGTTTAATATTTTCTTGAAGACATGTATGTAGGGTTATCTCGGATTCAGCTTGCTGTGGGTTCGAGTCTTTTTCAACAGACTCTTTCAGCGCATTTGATGCCCATTTTTCAAAAAAGTTCATAATGCTACCCCTCGCATATACAATTTGTATCCTAAAGTATGCCCAATTGGTTCTTGGGTAAACACGGAAAGATTACCAATTAAAAAATAAGCACCCAAATTACAAGTATTAAGAAATCTAGATTCATTTTTAACTCATGCCACTACGAATGAGAAAAAATCCCCTAAAATGCATACAACGATCACTTCAGATTTGTTTTCGTTGGATCAGGAGCGTACCTTTGAAATTTCATTTCCAGACGTGGACAGGACGCTATTAGCCAAAATGCGATTGGAACTCTCTAGTGCCACGTCATTTGTCCAGGTTATGAATTTGAAAGCCCCCACTCTCACCTACTTATTAAAAAAAGCAGGCGATGAAAAGCTTGATGACTAGTAAACACTTTGAGTACTTTTTAGCAAAATCAATCAAAATTATAAAATAAAAGGAATAAATATAGCCTTCTAGTCAGTTGATTGACTAGAAGGCTACTTTTTTCACGAATTACAAGTTGTCAGTTTAGTTCCTGAATGATACGTCGCAAAATGTTCTTAATGCATATTTTATCCACCATATTCGGTAATCATATCTTTCGTTTTTGATAACTCATCATCGGGTACCATCAAATACCAAATATCATTAATGAATTTCCCCTGACCTGTCATTTGGTAAGATGTCGAGTTAGCGCTCACATTTCTATAGTTCGTCATTAAATTCTGCATATCGGCAAACTGCATATTAGTGACCATGTTTTCCCCAAGAATATCTATCAATTTATGGATTTTCGTCACTGACGTCAAACTTGCGCCACTCTCAAGCACACCTTGAATGACTTGGCGTTGTCTTTCATTACGCCCCACATCACCTTCCGGGTCCTCTTTACGCATCCGAACATAGGAGAGCGCTTGTTTTCCATCTAGCGTATTCGTACCTTTAGTGAATGTATGTCCGTCCTGACTAAACTCTAATGCGTTATTCACTGTGATCCCACCAACTGCATCGACTAACTGTTCCAAGCCTTCCATATTCACTCTTACGTAGTAATCCAAGTCAACATCTAAAAAGTTTTCTACCGTAGCGACAGACATCTCACTACCTCCAAAAGCATAAGCATGGTTAATTTTATCCTCTTTGCCTTTACCGATAATTTCAGTACGACTGTCTCTCGGAATACTAACCAATTGCATTCTGGAATGCGTAGGATCCAATGTCATGACAATCATCGTATCAGATCGTCCACGGTCGCCTTCGCGTTCGTCAACTCCAAGCAACAATACATTCAACGATTCCCGATTCTCCAGTTTCTTCTTTGTTACTTCGGTATCAATCGCTTCTACAGGTTCATGACTCGTGTCATTAACTGTAGATTTGATCGAGCTATAAACCGTAAATAAGTAAATTCCGATACTAGCAACCAATACAAATACGATGAGAAGCGAGATCCATAACCACTTTAATTTACTACGTTTCTTCTTTACCAACTAGTTCATCTCCTAATTATTCTGTCTTCCGAAAAAATTCTTGTAGATAATCTCCACTAAACATCTAAAAAACGTTCTGATTCGAGCATCCATTTGACAAGACCCGCTTTTTTAAAATTAACACCTGTAATGATGAGTAAGACAGAATTAGGATGAATGAGAGGCAAGCCCTACTTACAGAGTAGGCAGTTAAATTTTATTAATGAAAACTTTGAGTGTTAGTTATCAACACTGTTGAATTCAACTTGATAATTACAATACTTGAAAAGTACGCTGTGAGAGAAACAAACGTGAATGTTAAAACAAACACGCAAGTTTCATACACAGGTGTGATTTTTCCACCTAGGCAAATCAGCTCTCCAACAAAACCAAATCGTCTCTTGTAATTTCCTTTTCCAACACGTTACTCAACTGGTTGCTACTCGCTACTGCCAGGCGGTAGTCGACTTTTCGGGTCATCTCTTTCGCTATCTTCTTAGCGAGACCTGCATTCCCAAAGGTTTCGTCCCTTCTTTCATAGATGTCCTGGTAATGTCGAACTAGCGCATCCTTCGCTTCGACCGTTATGCCATATCCTTGAATATAGAGCTCCGTAATCTTCATCAGTTCTTCTGGAGTATAGTCTTCAAAATGTAAGGTGAGTCCGAAACGGCGGCGCAGTCCTGCGTTACTGTCCAGGAAGCTGTTCATTTCTTTTTCATAGCCAGCCGCAATCAGCAAGAATTCTCCTTGTCGATCGGACATCTGTTTCAGCAGTACTTCCACTGCTTTTTTTCCGTAGTCATTCTCTCCGCCGCTCGCTAATGTGTACGCTTCGTCGATGAACAGCGCACTTCCCATTGACCGCTCAATCTGGTCTGCTGTACGCTTTTCCGTTTCACCAATATGCGAACCGACTAAATCGCTGCGATCCACTTCAATCAGTTCGCCTCTTTCAAGTAATCCAAGCGCTTGGTAAATGCCCGCCAGCACCCGAGCAATCTCGGTTTTGCCTGTCCCAGGTTTTCCAATCAGCAGTGTATGGTTCATCAACTTATCGGCTGAATGGTTTTCTCTTTTGTAATACCTCATCAGTTCAATCATTTCATCGATTTCAGCTTTCACTGTCTCAAGACCGATAAATCGATGGAGTTCCGCTCTTTTCTTTTCCAGTAGTTCCTCGTCAATCGGAACTTCGTAACTCTTTACATCACGCTCTTTCACTACTTGAAGAACGTCTTCTTGTTCAAAAGTCGTCAATAACTCTTCAGTCCATTGATTTCGCGGGAACTTCGCAATTCTTAGGGACTGGGCTAATCCGATTTGATCGTAAAGCGTGCGTACCATTCGGGCATTACTACACGTCTGGTCTCGCTTGCGATATCTTTCAATGAACTCATCCTGTATGGCCTGTTTGGCAGCGTCTGTTACCGAATAGCTTCCTTCACATTTAGATAAGAAGATTTGCATTAGCTCATCAGGTGTATAGTCTTGGAAGTGAATCTTTTCAGTAAATCGGTCTTTCAATCCTGGATTCGAGGTTAAGAACTGATCCATGTCCTCCGTATAGCCCGCTGCAATGACAACCAATTCACCACGATGGTTTTCCATTGCGGGAAGTAATGTGTCGATGACCTTTTTTCCGTAATCGTTGTTTGAGTTCTTTCCTGTTGTAAGAGAATAGGCCTCGTCAATAAAGAGAACCCCACCCATCGCTTCTTTGATTTTCAACTTTGTTAATTCCTCAGAACTCCCTACGTGAGTTCCAACCAGATCCTCCCGTTTCACTTCAACAAGATGCCCTTTCGGCAAGAGGCCAAGCCACTTAAAAAAACCTCCCATAAGTCGTGCAATGGTTGTTTTCCCAGTGCCTGGATTCCCTTGAAAGATCATATGAGGTGCTGCCAGCTCAATAGTTTTCAACCCGCGTTCCGATTTGAAGTGGTTGATCTCCACTAGATTCATCATATCGCGTAGTTTGTCTTTCACGTCTTCAAGACCAATGAATTCATCCAGTTCACTCATTAAGAGGTTAAGCATCTCTGGATTACTAAAGGCTACGTTTGCTTCACTCTGTCCCTTTAGTACTCTTACACTAGGTCCGTCAGCCACCTGAGGGATTGACAATTCCGTATTTTTCAATACTGGTTCGCTGTTATCCAGCCGTTTCAAATCTCCCGCACGATTGTTGTCGAAGTGGCAGTCTTCAAGTACAGGAGTCGATTTCTCCAGCTGTAATCCCGCCTTCATTCCGTTCATCACTTGCATCGATTTGAAGAGTGAAGTAGAGCAATCTTGCAAAATGATTTGGTCCGCGCGATGACCACGGACTCTAGTATCCGTTATTTCAACATGTACCACCTTACTCAACGACAATCCAGACGAGCTGCCATCATATAGTTCACACTCCGTCAGCAAAACTTCAGCAGATTTCGTTGCGCTCACTTGTGCTCTTTTATGATTAAACAATACCGTCCGTTCCAGTGAAATGGTTGTCCCCGGTCCAGCAAGCACTCCATTCTTTTCTCCACTTGAAATCCTGCAATCTGTAATTTCCGCCTTCGCATCGGAACTCAGTAAGATGTTCGACCCTTTATGCCCCATGAGAACACAGTTAGCGACTTCAATTGTCGATTGCTTAGCTGACACGCCCGCACTTTTTCCACTCTTCACTTCAGTTGCCGAAAGGATTAATTCTGATTGTTCGGCAGCAAAAATCTGTATGTCACCGTGATGGCTGACTTGCGAATCAGAGATCTTCACTTGGCTGCCTGCTGAATAAATTCCTATGCTTTTCCCATTTTCAATTTCGCAACCTAGGATTATTAATTTACTTTTTTCAGATGCAGACAGCTGCGTCATCTGATTGTACTTCACCGCGGATTCGATGATTGTACACGAAGAGTTCGCACAAACGATTCCTCGTTCTTCCCCTGAAAGAAACTGAGTTCGTTTAATCGAAACATTGCTTTGTTCAATACAGTTCAGCTGGTCAGCTTTTTGTCCTTTAAACAGCGAATCTGAGATTTCAACAGATGAGCCATTGATTGTCATCCCTACGGATTCTCCGTTTTCAAACTTACTGGATTTTATTTCAAAATGCGATTCATTCGCAAGATCTACATGAGCTAGATTTTGCATATAAAAGGTACAGTTTTTCATTACACCTTTTGATTGATCACAAGAAATCCCGTCTGATTTCCCAAAATAGAAATTCGTTTGTTCCAAGTCTAAAAAGCTGTCCTTTTCCAAATAAATTTGCGGGCCGCTATTTTCTATGAAGGAACTCTTCGTAATCGTGCATCGACTGCCGTCTGTCAGGCTAATTCCTTCTTCCTGACCGCTTAAAATCCCGCAATCTGTTAGGGATAGTTCTCCTGAATCACGCACAGAAATCTGTGCGTTCTCGATGGTTTCTTCTACTATACAATCGAACAGAGTCAAACGCCCTGACACTTCGATGCCCTGAATATTCTTCTTGAAAATTGTATGCTCTGCTGATACTTTTGCAGACGCAGCAACTCGCATAGCCATTCCTTGATTCTCAGAGAAGAGACAGCTGTGGAGAGTTAACTGCCCCGATTCAATATAAAGTCCACACTCAATCGTCGCAGTGCCGCATCCGACAGTGATCGATTCAAATCGTACTTCTTCGGTTGCAGCGACATGAACACCGCCTGTTATACAAACTGAACGAGCATCCCCGCTTGAACTACGAAGAATAAGCGGCTTATCGACGTTCACATATTCATGGTAGATCCCGTCATCAATTTCCACTGTATCCCCTGGCAGAGCTGTCTGAATTGCCGAATTGATTGTTTGATAGCTTGAAACAACAAGCTTAGAAACGCTAATAATCGCCATGTGGCTTTCCTCCTTTCTCTAGTTAAATTCAATCAGTCTGCGTACTATGTATTTTACCGTTATATCCACACTGTTCTGGTACTCATGCCGAAGTACTGCTTACCCATATGTATAGAGCAGACATAAAAAAAGACACTGTAAAAGTTACAGTTCTCTGACCTATCTCATTCCTATATCACCCGAGAAATATATCTTCAGTTTAGCATATTATTCAGCATGGAGGCAGTGTGACATCCTTCTCGTGAAGTCCTGATATTGCTATAAGTGAATTATATTAACGTTCAGAGATTTTCAATCAAAACCGTTATAATACCTTCCTTGTTGCGCTGTAAAACAACAATGCCTCACGATTTATAAATGATCACAGATACGAATTGTAAGTAGTCATGTTGCACACTCATAGTTTCCCAAAAAGGTAGAGCTTTTTCATCTTCCGGATGCTACGATTAACGTAACAGATAAAGCGCAATTCAGAATTCAATAATTAAATGAGTTCGAATTTTGCTGTTTCACACTCTAATGGGCAGGTGAATGATATGAATTATATACAATTAAAAGAAGAACTAGACAGAATCGCTAATAACGCAGTGGGAGACGTATCGATATACGCAACCACGCCTGAAGGGGTGATTGCTATACGGGAGGATGAAGTGAAGCGATCTGCAAGCATTTTGAAAGTACCGGTCGCCATGGCATGTCTTGCGGCAGCGGACCGAGGAGAGATTGACTTGGATACCCTGTTAAAAATAGAGGAACCTGTCGGAGGATCTGGAGTTTTAGCGTACTTAAGCGGTATGGAACAAATGACACTGCGGAATGCCCTGACCTTGTCCGTCATTGTCTCAGATAATACGGCAGCGAACCTCGTCATTGAACATGTAGGGATTGAGCGCATCCAGAATTTCTTCAAACACGTTGGTGCCACTCACTCGCAGCTGACTCGGAAATTTATGGACCATGACGCGCTTGCCCAAGGTCTTGAAAATGTCGCAACCGCAAGAGACATGGTCCGTTTCCTTGCGTGTCTGGATCCCTCAAGCGAAATCCTATCACTGACAAGCAAACAACAATTGAAAACCATCATGCGTGACCAGCAACTGATCGACAAACTCCCTGCCTTCCAGCCGATTTTCGAGGAAACTCTCATTATAGGAAACAAAACTGGCACGCTCCCAGGTGTCGAACACGACATTGCCTACTTTGAGAACGGCGAAAAACACGTCGATATCGCCGTACTGACGACAAATTGGGAATATAACCACGATGGCCAGCAGACCCTCGCCCAAATTGGCAAAGCGATTATCCAGTATATCCAGGGAGACTTAAAAAGTATTAATGCATGAAAAAACGGTGTAGATTCACTACAAGCAGCATCCACTTGAATGGAGGAACTATAAATGGTCTTTCAGATCTATCGAGTTTGTCACATCTTAGTGACTGGTATCATTGTCATTCTGATTTCCACTTTTTACGCATCGGGAGCAATTGGTGAAAACTACACCGATAACCCGTTCCCGGATCCACTTTGACTCATTCCGATTGCAATCTGGGTTATTGGAGCCATTCTTTCATTCATGAAACCGACGGTGAAGATTGGATTAGTCATCAGTGCTTTACCGTTTTTTTATATTGTTTCATTTGCTGTAGCAAATTATTCTTGAGTGGTGGAAGATGCTAGTGTGCAAAAGGTGGAGATACGTATAAACAAGCGTGAAATTTTTGTGCATGGTTACCTATTTTTATGTAGTATTATATAGTTTATTTAGACCTACTAGATAAAAAACACTTATAAAGGATGTCGATTTTGATGAAAGTGGCTAAAGCCCGTTTAGTTCAACTTCAATGGGAGGGGCCGTATAAATTAACAGACATCCCCTCCTTGAATCATGAAGAATGGGATTATGGAATTTATCAAATTTATGGAAAACACCCTGTTTACGGAAGCGACGTTTTATTGTATATCGGTAAAGCAGATTTTCAAACGCTAGGAAAAAGAATATCACAGGAGAATTGGCTCGATACAAATGACTCAAATAATACTAAAATTTATGTTGGAAGATTACATGGTCCGGAAAATCAAAGTGAAGAAGAATGGTCAGTTGAGATTGATTTAGCGGAGCGCTTATTAATTTATGTCCATAAGCCAGCTTATAATGCTAGAAGTATCACTTCACTTCCCGATTCAAAAATGCAAGATATGCATCTTCTTAATTGGGGGAATCATAGAGATTTACTACCTGAAGTTTCTGGATTACGCTGGACGCAAAAACTTGCTCATTTACCATACGAAATGTATAGGTTAATTTAATATAGTGAAATGTGTGTTTAAACAAACATGATTGTTTAAACACGCACTAAAGTTTCATGCACAGTTACCTTTATAAATAAACAAAAATACCTCCCAGCGTTTTATATTGCTGGGAGACTTCTATCTAGGTCCGACCGATTAATTGTCAGACTAGCATCTGAATTGTGCGTTGCACAGAAAAATTCCGAGAAAGTAATAATTCATCATTCACTATGGCTAATTCCTTTTCGTTGCAGTCCTGTATGCTGTTCGATGCACTTGTGATATCTCATCCGAGATTTTTTCAAATTCGTTGGAAACGAGCAATGAAGTGGATGAGGAAGACGCTCTGCAATCGGATAGTCCAGTTGCCCGTCTTTTGCCATTTGACGGAGAGTTCGTCCTACTTCTTCACTGAGAGGGACAATTAAAGAAGGCTGTACAATTTTCATCTCTTCAACAAAAGACGCGGTAAAATGATGACGAACGTTACGAGGCAGAATATAGTAATTAAAATTTTTGCCGTTACGTTGGAAACCATACCAGGAAAGATTGGTCAAATACACAGCATCCTGAAACTCGCCAGGTGCATATTCCTCAATGATGGACAGCATGTATTGGGCAGTTCTCTCCTTATCCTGTCGGTCATGTCCGGGCAGCAACCGACTAATACCGTGGAAGTCGATGAATGGCACCCCTGTTTTCCCCGCACCATATTGCCCGGGGTTAACTCCACAAAAGACGATACGATGACCTGGCTTGGAGTAGTACTTTTTGTAATAAGAGCGGACAAGCTCCGCCTGGTCTGTAAACCCAGGCAATATAGAAATACTCTCTCGTTCCAACTCCCGCAGCACATCTCCATCTTCAACGAGGCGTTCCATAAAAGATATATGCAAATCGATAATCTTGTCCATTAGTTATCCTCTCTTCTTTCCCAACCAGACATATATCTTCAAATCACTTGTCGTTATCATCTGATTTCTTATGTCATATTCTCTATTTTTTAATCGTAACAGACGATACTCTTAAATGGTATAACTTCTATCTTATTCCACATTATTCAACTTTGTCAGGCGGTAGTCTTAAATGATTACTGAAAACGCGGGCCGCTGTATGATAATACATTAGGAATCCTCTAGCATAGTGAGGTTAGAAGGCATCTCAAACCAATTCATAAATGCCGTATAAGACAATGCGCTGTGCAGTCTTAGTTGAGCTGCCTGTGTACAACACAATTCCAGTCCAATTCTGAATAGTGTCCGATTTGTACCATGCACAGGCAGTGCCTATTATGTTTGTTATTATGATCGCTACTACTCTTCATATATTAACACTCTATTAAATAATAGTTAGGTGCACAGGTATAGTTTTAAAGCGACAAAGCAGATGCCGATTACAATCGAACAACAGACTTCAAAAAAGCGGCTTTCCCGGTAATGGGAGGCCGCTGTAGTGGATTCTCTGAACTTTTCAGTGCATAAGTATTAATTTACGACTATCTGATTAGTGTTGGATTTGTGTGATGCTCACGATAAACAGTCATTTAAACAATATTCTCCGGTTCGCGCCCCTCCAGAACGTCCGTAATTGCCTGGGAATTCATAGCCATCATCGCAAGACGTGTTTGAACACTTGCACTGCCGATATGAGGAAGGACTGTGACATTCGGCAGTGAGAGAAGAGGATGGTCGACCGGAACTGGTTCTGTTTCGAATACATCCAGCCCTGCCGCCCAAATACTATTGTCCGTCAATGCATTGTACAATGCCGCTTCGTCGACGATTCCGCCTCGTGATACGTTGATCAGAACCGCTGTACGTTTCATAAGTCCCAATTCCCTTTCACTGATGAGGCGTACCGTTTCTGGCGTATAGGGTGTAAGGACAACCACAAAGTCCGCCTCTCCCAATAATCGATCCAACTCCCGGTATTCAAAACCATGCTCTGCTTCGGCATCGTGTTTCCGGTTTCGATTATGGTACAGGACGTGCATATTGAACCCCTTTGCCCTGCGCGCAACCGCTTCGCCGATTCTTCCCATACCGACAATACCGAGCGTCGCACCGCCGACATCCATTCCGGTGAATTGCATCGGGGACCATGACTTCCAACTGCCTTTCCTCAATTCACTTTCAGCTAAAATCAATTTACGTGCTGTCGCAAGAAGCAGTGCGAACGTGAGATCCGCCGTCGTCTCAGTCAATACATTCGGTGTATTCGTCACCAGAACTCCGTGTTCTTTCGCCGCTTCAAGGTCAATATTATTATAACCGACCGCCATATTTGCAACGATCCTCAGCTTCTTTCCTGTTTCAATCAGCTCCCGGTCGACCCGATCGGAGACGACCGTCCATAATGCATCCACTTCCGACACTTCTCTCAATAGAACAGCACGAGGAACCGGCTCACTTTCCGATTCCCACATCCGGACATCAAACTTATCCTGAAGCGGTACCACCACGCGATCATCCATTTTTCTTGTAACGAAGATTTTTGGTTTCATGCGAATCCCCCTATTCCCACAATTTACAACATTGTAGCACATAAGGGAGGGGCGTTGAATGGAGGGCCACTACCTAGTAACCTGAAGAGTTTTTTCTGTAACCCTAATCCCAACGAGCCAGATTATCAATCCAACCCACTGCCAGGTAACTACTCATCAACAATGTTTTCATCCATTGCTATGGGCGTTAAGCAATACCGACAATACCCTTCGGCGTCTTTTGCAAACGGCGCAGCTAGTAGTTGCGGTAGGACAGATGTATCGAGATATGGAAGCAGGGCACGGGTCGACTGCTGGTAATTCGGATAGGAGCTGTAGGGAAATTGGAATAAATCGGTGACCATCGGCACTACGGTCTCAATCGGATTACGGTGGATGTACCGGCTGACAATGAGCAGCACGTGCGGATCCTCTATCGCTTTGGCGTAATACCTTCGTTGATAAATACGGCCCACATGCCGATACCGTTTGGAATAATAATCACTATAGCGGCGGTTGATACTGCCATGATTTTACTCAATTCCTCTTCTGACCGAATCAGCAGGTGAAAATGGTTGGACATGATGCAGAACGCTACCATCGTAAATTTAAAACGCTGGTGGGCTTCGCCGATAAAGCGCATCAGATGATACTTGTCCTGCTCATCGTTGTAGACATTCGCACGGTTGTTGCCTCGCATGATGACATGAAAGTAGACATTCGGACGCCAATCCCGTCTGCGGATTGCTCGGGCGATATGCACTCCCCTCCTTCCTGCTTAGTTGTGGCTGCGCTGTTCCTCCCGATGCAGCGAAGCTAACCGTTTCCAATGAACCGCTTCTTGCATCGCCTGATCTGAAATCGTATCTGTTCCTTCCGAGTCGGCAATTGAATAGGTTTCCTGTGCACGACACAACTCCAGAACAATTCTGAATAGTGTTCTAGTTGTGTGGTGCACAGGCATGGCTTTTTAAGTTTAGCAGCTCTCTTAAAGGGAAAATGAGTGCTAGACATCAGATAAATTCATTGTAAAAAGGAGTATGATAAAGATGAATACTATACAATCACATCGATTAAACGACGGTACGAGCCTTCCATCAATTGGCTTCGGAACGGTGAACATCAATGGTGCACAAGGAGTAACGTCCGTTTTATCAGCCATCGAAGCTGGATATAGACTCATTGACACCTCGACGAATTATAACAACGAAGGAATGGTAGGAGAAGCAGTTCGGCGGTCATCTGACCCGAGAGAAGAACTGATGATCAGCTCAAAACTCCCTGGACATTCACATGATTACGACAAAGCAATTCTCATGATCCAAGAATCACTGTACCGTATCGGACTTGACTACTTTGATAAGTATTTGATTCATTGGCCACTTCCGAAGCAAGGTAAATATGAAGATGCGTGGCAGGCTTTAGTCGATGCGCAGAAATTCGGACTGATCAAGACGATTGGCGTATCGAATTTCTTACCGGAACACCTAGAACGAATCATTGAGAAAACAGGTGTTACGCCGGCAACGAATCAAATTGAGCGCCATCCGTATTTCAACAATAACGAACTGGTTGAGTACAATAAAAGCCGGGGTATCCTAACAGAAGCCTGGAGTCCTTTAGGGCGCGAAATAAATGATGTGTTAACAAATGATACCATTGTAGCGATTGCTGAGAAATATAACAGAGAGCCAGCGCAAATTATTATTCGCTGGAACTTGCAAAACGGTGTCTTACCGATCGTAAAATCATTGTCATACGAACATCAAAAAGCAAACCTTGATGTCTTTGACTTTGAATTAAGTGAAGAAGATATCCAAACAATTGATTCCTTGGATAAAGGCGAAGCGGGAAGAGTAGAGGGGCAGCACCCGAACGAATACGAAGAATTTGATTAATTTCATCTTTGATTATCAGTACCTGTGTACGAAAGATACGTGAATGTGCAAACACAAACATTCATAAAAATTTCATGCACAGGTACTTTTTGAATTGTAGAATGCAGAAATAGTGGTGACGTGAGATAAGGAAAAACTTTGCCTGTGCACGACTACAACTCTAAAACAATTCTGAATGGCGTTTTAACTGCACGGTGCACAGGCAAGGCTTTTGAAGCTTTGATGAAATTCTTTGAAGTTGAAGGAGAATATGAAAAGGAATTTGAAGACAACGGACTTTCAAATATGGAACTTCGCAAACCTTGACTAACAGGAATCATTACAAGTATCCGTAAAAGAAAAATAAGCTTTCTAAGCAATTGACTAGATAGAATACATTCGAATTGTCTAATTAGTGTCTGAATTGTATGGTGCACAGGCAACTTTTTTTAAAAAGAAGCGTACTGTGACACGCTTGACGAATACGACCATATGTTTCGGGCATCGAAACTGTACTTTCACAAAACAGGGACTCCTTTCTACAACTTCCCCTACACGTTCAGTTATTTGTTCAGCCTTGGCATCTATGCACATGCACTGGAACAGGGAACTGGCTTCGAAGATGAATATATCGCCCTTCTGCAGGATACCGGCCGTATGACCGTGGAAGACCTTGCTCAGAAACATCCGGGTGCCGATCTAACTAAGCCGTAATTCTGGGAAAAAGCGATTCAATTATGTGTGGATGATGTGAATGAATTCATGCGCCTGACAGAGTAACTAGATTGAAAGGTACGGTGTGTGCGAAACAAACGTGTTTGTTTCGCACACAGGTACCTCTTTTTCACTGTACCTCTCATTTTTTACGGAATTATCTTGCACAAAACGGGTACTTTTTTTATGCCATACACAATCATGGTGCTAATTGTAACCACTAACACTACTTTGTATGGAATTCCGATTAATGGATGTACATCGAACCAGACAAAGTCGAATTTTTCGTAAAGTGTTTGCATGACAAGTATATGAATGAGATAGATTCCGAAGCTCGCATGACTAATGACCGTTCCGATCCAAGGCAGCTTGAGTGTGCCGATTTTTGTTGACTTAAACAGCAAGAAAAGAGCAACAGCCATCAACAATACATTTGGAGAGTGTTCGTCATACCAAAATTGTTCGAGTGGTTCATCGATTTTCAAAGACTCGTGATAGGTCATGAAAAATGTCGTTATGAAACCTGCGACACCTCCTATGTACATGACGATTCTCCATTTAGTCTGGAAATCAAACGTAAATAAATAGTAGCCCAGCACGTAATAACCTATGTAATGCGTCACGAAGAATAATTCGAATTCGAAACGATAACCTATGAAATATTCCAACCAATTAGAAAAGACGGATTCGAAAAGCCAAAGTATTAAAAAATACTCAACATCTTTACGCTTAGCGTGTTGAATCAGTATTTTAAGAAGGGGTGTAATGAGATACAACCCGGCGATCATATACAGAAACCATAAGTGATACATGATGTCATCGGTCGCAAATCGTTTGATGAAGTCAGCAACAGAAAACGTTATTTCATCTTTTCGTACTTCGTTCGCATAATAAATAACACTCCAAGCAAACAGCGGAATCAGGATTTTCGCTAACTTCTTTTTCAAAAAGGACAATATTGTGATTTCCCGTGTACTACTAAGCATGAGTGCTCCGCTAATCATGGCGAACATCGGTACGGCCCATCTTGAAATGGATTCATAAAAGTTGCCCGCCATCCATGGACTTTTATAGTCTTGCGCGTCATCTGTCACAACCCCTGCCGAAACGTGAATCGTCACAACCGCAAGTGCCGCAATAATGCGGAGCCAATCTAAATACACGAGCCGTTTCATTGTGCTCCCTCATTTCACTGAATAAGTAACTATCCTCTCTCGTATTCCCCTTCTATCTTGAATGCTAACTCGCTAATGAATATTGTAAACTACCTGTAATACTACTTTTTTGCTGATTCTTCGATTATTAGCAGAATCAATCGCACTCAAACCAACTTCCCTCCTGCAAAACCGCCCAAAATATGTTATACTCGCACCATGAAAAAACTCGTCGTGCTCATCTTACTCATTGGCATTATTGCAGGACTCTTCATCTCTTCTAGTCAGACATATGAACAACAATCAATTGTTCCCGATTTGGAACGATTGCTACCGAATCAGCCGTTTGAAGAACCTTTGTCTAAATTAGAAATTCCCTATTGGGGGAAAATCATTTCAGTCGAAGAACGTGGCTATTACTACTTTGTAGAATTTCTCCTTCGAAAAAGCGCACACTTCTTCACATTCGGTGCACTTGCAGCAATACTCTTCTGGCTTTTGCCCAAAATTCGTTTCCGCTTTTTCATCGCTGCATTATTAACGTTTCTGGCAGCTTCTGCCGATGAATTTCACCAATCGTTGACAGGCGGACGCACAGCTACCTGGCTAGATGTATCACTCGACATGTCAGGTGCATTTCTTTTTTTACTAATCATTCAAATTTTCGTATCTCTTCGTTCTAGATTACGCAATATGCGGACTATGGGCTGAACGAAACGGGTAGCCTGCATAGTGTGCAGACTGCCCGTTTTTATTTTAATAAAAATTGAAAGGATGATGGTTTATGAAAGAATTTAAAATCACGTATTTCTTCGACGAAGAACACTACATCCGACGGTTTGTTCACTACGTATCAGCGGACGAAGTCATTGCTCTACTCGCAAGTGAAAGAGACCGCTATATTTCGTTTTGGGACAGTCGGGAAATTTACCATGAACTGAACACTGCAAACGTCCGAGTCATTCAATTTTCCGAATATCATCGTGACGATCAGTCTGACGCTCTTTAATTACTAAACAATTCACTCTCCTTGTTTCGGGTTAATCGGAAAGGGTATCTATAAACAAAGTCTCATAGTATACACTTTTAATCCGAATGGAGGAATTTGAAGATGAATCGAGAATTTGCTGGAGTTTTCCATAGCGAGAATGAGCTATTAGATAAGATCCATGAACTGCATAAAAACGGAATCGCTGAAGAAAATATGTATGTAGTTACGAAAGACAAAGAAGATGTCTCAATCGTTCGCGGAAGGACAGAAGCTGAAATACAAAAAGCGGATGCCTCATGGTGGGACCGATTCACAGCATTTCTGACCGATGAACAACCTGCACGAAAAGCATTGACTCAGATGGATTTGACTGAAGATGAGACAGACCGTTATTTAGCCGCAGTGGAAAACGGTGCTTTCTTATTATATGTGGACAAAGGCGATTTCTGGGATACTTCTAGTCACGACAAAGGTGATTTGACATCACTTGTTACTGAGAAAATGGATTTAGGCGGGTATATTATTCCAGAGAATAATGATGTGGTGCAGGAGGAGCGTCATACTGAGGATCGGGACGCTAGAGGAAAGCCGATTCCACCGAAGTATTAATGTAATGAACTAGAAGCGGCCTCGGCCGTTTTTTTATTCAATGGATTAGGCGAAACGTAAAAAGGCTTTCCTCAAATACCGGAAAGCCTTTAAATGAGATGTATATACGTTTGCAGTTTTTCAATTCCTAGAAAAGCCATAATAGCTTCTTCTAGCTTTTCGCACTTTTCTATAGCTTCTAGGCCTGATTCGCTTGTTACGCCCATATAAATTTTACACTTCGGCTCTGTCCCTGAAGGGCGGACACAACACCAGGATCCGTCTGCAAGCCAGAACTTTAGGACGTTTGAGCTTGGAAGATCGGTTCTTCGCTCTTCGCCAGTCACTTCTTTAATGATTCCTGATTGATAATCTTCGATAGAAGTGATAGCCACTCCCCCCAATTCTTTTGGCGGAATGGCGCGCAGATTACGCAGAATACTATCAATACGTTCTGCTCCCGCCTTCCCGGTGAAAGTGAGTGAGCGTAACGATTCTTTGTAGTAGCCCACTGTCTTATACAGCTTTTGAAGCTGTTTATGAAGTGAACTGCCCTGCCCCTTATAATAGGCAGCTGCTTCTGCAATTAGGAGTGCAGAATCGGGTACCAAGTCCCGCTGCTGGGATAATCACTTTTTTGCTTTTCAACTCTTTTAACTCGTCCCGATTTTTCACTCTCGTAAGCTTATTACAGAAGTATATCTACATAATAAGCGAGCAGTCAATTTCATTTGCAGTAAAAAAGCCACCCTTAGAGGATGGCTTTCTAGTTCTTATTGAATAGATACAAGCTCGGATAGGACTTTTCCAGACTTATCTACAGTTTTAACTTGCCCAATGCCTTTTACAAAGTATTTCTTTATCCCCGTTTCAGTTGTTACTTCGACTGCGTTTGTGAATTTCTTGTACGGTGTCGTAATTGTTTTGTTGACACCTGTAATTGTATTAGATTCAGACTCACTTAAAGCTGGTGTCCATTTTAATCCGACTTTAATAGGGAACTTCAGTTCATTGCTTGCGTCGGAGAATGGGTACTCCAAGTATAGCGCATCTTTTGTTTCTTCAAATCTCACGTATTGAGCTTTGTTTGTCGTAGTATTCAAGTATTCCCAGAAGAAACCTTTGTACGTATAATCTCCGAATTTTGCATTTGTGTTTTTGAAACTAAGTTGTTCCTTTTCGCCAGACATGTTAAACACGTATTTTTTTGTCATATCATAAGAGAAACTGTCCTTGCTTACTGTACGCTGCTTATACACCGGGCTTAAAGCGCGTGCGAGGAATGCGGAAAACTGCTCACGTGTCACATTTTTGTATGGACGGAACGTTCCGTCTGCATACCCTCCAGTTATGAACTCACCGGCCATATTGTAGATCGCCTCACTTGCTTTCATGCTATCACTTACGTCACTAAACTCATGCATGCTTCCTAGTCGAAGATCTAGGACCCTGGACAAAATAATTGCCATGTCGCCGCGTGTCAGAATCGCATTCGGTCGGAATGTCCCATCTGCATATCCAGTAATGTAGCCTTTCGCTACTGCGGAAGCAATATAACCACTAGCTGCTGAATTCTTGTTGACATCTTTGAACTTCGAAGGTCGCTTCGTGCCATCCAAGTTTTTTAGTCGGCCTATCATAATAGCAGCATCCCCACGTGTTACTTCCACTTTAGGTTTGAAAGTACCATTTGTAAATCCGCTGATAATTTTCTTTCCCGTCAGATACTGGATTTCATCATGAAATTGGTTTGCTTTCGTTACATCCGTGAACGTTGTGGTGGCTGCAGCTGCTGGCTGAACTGCGAGTACTAGACTGAGTGCTAGCATCGTAATCACTGTAATTAAGCGTTTCATTGAATCTCTCCTCATACTATTATTTGGTAAATTCAGTATACCATTTTACTTCCATTGACTCTACTATTTTCAGGTGATTGTTAATATTTATCTCCCCAATTAATAGAGTACTATGTCATTTGGCACACTAAAACGCCATCCATTCCGCGTCCGGATTGGATGGCGCCTTGTCAGTCTATGCATCGACTTGTTGTGATTATTACTAGATTCTGATCAGGAATCCAGAAAGTGGTTTATTGGATTGCCCATTTACGTAGAAACGCTCCTGAAAGCAATGTTAGAACGCCAATTAGCAACATACTAGACCCATCTAGCCATCCACCCGTTTGTGGAAGTTTCGACATCATGGATTTTGAAGAAGCTCCATTCCAATTGGATCCGATACCCGATTGAGCGATTGTTGGATTCTTCGGCATTTCCATTGCCAAATTTGGTTCAATTCCATTATCCATGTCCGTACCGCCAGCTGAATTTCCTGGAATTGACGTCATGCCGTTGTCTTCCGTAACTGTTGCTCCATCATCCGGATTCGTCGTTGAATCTTCACCATCCTGCGTACCTTCAGGAGTGGTTGTGCCGTCACCGGTCTCATCTGTTCCTTCATTGGGAGTTCCATTTCCATTGTCTGGATTGGAAGGTTCAGCGGGAACTACTGGAATGATGGGAATTACAGTATCCTCTTCAGGAGTGGTGTCTGTATCTCCATCACCCGGTTCAGGTGTTGGTTCTTCCGTGTTTTCTTCCGGTAATACGACCGCAGCCGGAACGAAAGATTCACGTGTGAGCAAATCAAGATCGATTGCTCCAAGCAACGGTAAATCGAGGGTAATCATGCCGACACCTTGTTTTTGGTAGGTGCCATCTTCTGTCGATTGCTCTTTGTTCGCCAATAGATTGATAGCGGTATCTCCAAGCAATTTGTCCAGCAGCGTCAACTGCAACAGTCCGTTTGTCCGATTGGTTTCATCTTTGGAGTGGTTGATATGCTCATCTAGTACACCCAAGTGCAATCCGCCAAGTCCTAGGACATCATTTACGACTGCATCGACTATGCCACCATCTTTACTGAATGATCCATCTTTGTTCACGTTGAGGTGCTCATCCACTACTCCGACATGCGTGTCTTCCAACACGCCGCCGAGTGCTTCGCCGATTGTTGTATCGACTACGCCTCCGTCTTTATTGAATGATCCATCTTCGTTTACATTGAGGTGTTCATCCACTACTCCGACATGCGTGTCTTCCAACACGCCGCCGAGTGCTTCGCCGATTGTTGTATCGACTACGCCTCCGTCTTTATTGAATGATCCA